>CAYVKR010000036.1:0-18025 GCA_964452025.1 uncultured Anaerolineales bacterium | reverse complement strand
CCGCATAGCAGTTGCTGCTTAGTAACATTTATTGGAATAAAACGCACCCAAATCACTTTGGGATTTTGGTACACGTGAAGTTGTCTATGCTGCGATTGGCGCTGCGCTCTATGGTGTCTTTTCTTGGGCGACGAACTTCATTCCGCTGCCGGCGGCTGGCAATATCACCTTCCGCCCGGCTGTTGCTATTCCTATGTTCTTCGGCGTGGTCTTTGGTCCCTGGGTGGGCTTTTTGACGGGTTTCGTCGGCAATATGCTGGGTGACTTCATCTCCGGCTTTGGCTTCTGGTGGTCCTGGGATCTAGGCAACGGTCTCATGGGCCTGATCCCCGGCCTGATCGCGGCCGGCATCACCTCCTACCGGGATCGCAGTACCATTATCAAGGCCGAGATCTTTGTCATTATCGGAGCCGCCGTGGGTATGCTCGTCCCGTCTCTGCTGGAAATTCCCATCTCCGGTATCAGTTTCAACACTGCCATTGTCGGCTATTTCCTGCCTGCCGCCGCCGGCAACATCATCGTGGGGCTGATCCTGGTCCCCATTCTTCTCGTAGCGTACGACGCGGTTGCTGCCCGCAGTGGGCGTTAGTGAGGGTTGAGCGATGCTCCCATCTCCTCTGCAACTCGCGGAGGAGATGGGAGGCTGTTCCATTGAGTTAGGAGGCATCGATGCTGGTCACGTGGCGCTATCGACCGCGTAACAGTCTGCTGGAGACCTTCGATCCACGCGCGCGGTGGTTTTTCTCATTTCTGGTCTTATTCTCTGTTATCCAGTTCTGGGACATACGATTTATGATTTTCTTCTTCATCATCGCCATGGGGCAATATGCCCTGGCGCGTTTGACGTGGGAAGAGACCCGGCGTGCCTGGATATTCATCCTCATTTTCATCGTGGGCATTGTGGCGCTGAACAGTATCTTCACGGGGCGAGGCGGGCCGGAGGAAGTGCTCCGTGGGGGGCACGTCCTCTGGCGCGTGGAATGGCGGGTGCTGGGGTTGCATATCCATCCCACGATCACCGTGGAGCGTGTCTGGTTTGCAATCACTCAGGCCATCCGTATGCTTTCCATGTCGGTGCTCTTTCTCATTATTCCCTACACCATGGACCCAAGCCTGTACGGCGTGACCTTTCGTGGCATGGGGATACCCGATCGCTTTGCCTTTTCTATGGATCTGGCTTTTCGGTTTGTACCGACGCTTGCCCGCGATTTCCAGGCTACCCTGGATGCTCAGCGCGCGCGTGGCTACGAAGTCGACCGGCTTCGCGGCGGGCTGTTTGCCCAGGTCCGCAAGATGGCCCCCGTCGTCGTGCCGGTGACCATGAACGCGATCCTCAGTGGTGAGGATATTACCAACGCCATGGACTTGCGTTGTTTCGGCTTGCGGGAGCGCACCTGGGTGCAACGTTTGGTCTATCAGCGCCGTGATTACGCCTTAATTGGGGCAGGTGTGTTGATTTTTGCGATTTCTCTCGTGTTCAGCTTCATCTTCGACATTGGAGATTTCTGGCTGCCAGCCTGGGCCTTGAGTTGGGTTGGATGAACATATTTTCACATAGCCAAAGCCGCCGCCGATGACCGTCGGCGGCTTTAGGTTGGGGTAGGTTTATAGACCGATGACTTTAAGCGCCAGATCCGCCGTCGTCTCCGGTTTGACCTTGATCTTGCTCTTCATCAGATTGCCCTCTTCGTCGATAGCGAAGTGGCTGCGTGTGATGCCCATGTAGGTATTGCCAAACGTCTTCTTTTCGCTCCAGACGCCGTAGGCCTCGGCGACCTCGTGGTCTGCATCCGAGAGCAGGATGAAGGGTAGATCGTACTTATCACGGAACTTCACCAGCGCCTCTGGTTCATCAGGACTTATGCCGATGACCGTCGCGCCCTCCGCTTCGATCTTGGGATAGACATCTCGCACCGCGCACGCCTGCTTGGTACAACCCGCTGTGTCGGCTTTTGGGTAGAAGTAGAGCACGACCCGTTGTCCCTGAAAATCGGAGAGTGAGACTTCTTCGCCCTTGTCAGACAGCAACGTGAACCCTGGTGCCTTGGTTCTTTCTTCCAACATAGCGCCTCCTTTGCATGGCTCTCTTATTTTTAAGATGTACATCTATTTTACTACAAGCCTTTAAAATGGTCAATCTGAGAGTTGTCCGTTGTTTTCCTTATGATACAATGCTTTGGCACCCAAAGATGAGTACGAGGAGGCAGCATGGGGATAGAATGGCTCAAGCAGACCAGTGAATTTCTCGCACGACGAAAAGGGCTGCCGGTGATCGTGGGCGTGGCGTTGGTGACACTGAACTTCTTGTTACGTCTGTTGCCTGCCTGGCCGGGGATCGCATGGCTAGTTCGGGTGGATCTTTTCCTGCATCTGGGCGTCGCGGTGGGATTGCTGGGAGTGTTGGTTGGAGATGCGTTGTAAGTCTCGATCATTCTGTAAGAGTCGCATAACAGGGGGATTTTGAAGCGAGTCCTCTGGTGAAAACGTCCTCCGTACCGTAGAACCTGCGTAGACAAAAGCAAGGCAAGTGACGCCAGGCCTGATAGTGGTTCACGCTTCTTTGTTCCTCGCTATACTCAGAGTCTGGGCTCTTTTGGATTTCGCCGGGTAGACACACGTACATCCCCACACCTTGTCACCCTATGTGTAGCGAAGGGTCTCGTTCCCCAACAACGAGAGCCCTCCGGCGCTATGGACCACGCGCGACGAAGGTTGCCGTCGGATCACGGCGCCGCCTTGCCGATTTGCAGGTCAGTCAGGATCAGCCGATCCGTGCTGGTCGTCGCCGTCTGCCAGCGCCACCGTTCCATTCAATCCAGCCAATAGCCGCCCGTAGTGACGACGTACTGCCCCGGCGCCGTGGTCGGCGGGAGTGACAGCGGATGCTGTTGCACCAGCACGTCTCCCACTCGCCACTGCTCGATGGGGACGCCCAGGCCATCTCCCACGGCGATGGGAACGCCGTCTGGACCGACGACGTGCGCCATTAGCGAAAGCGGGCGGTCGGGCCGCGCCTTTACCGCCCAGGTGGTCTCTAGTATCACATCGTCGCCTGGCTCTGCCGCCGTTGCGTCGAGCCGGTATCCCAGAGAGTGGAGTGGGCCGTCGGGCGACGCTGCCGCCAGGGCGTTCTCTGGAGTCGGTGGTCCCTCGACGCGGTAGACAGCATACGATACCGTGCCGTCGGGTCGACGTGCGTCCAGCACGAGCGACGCCTCGGGCGGCGCCTCGATGGATGCCGGCAGCACGGTGATGCCCGTGCCCTGGTCGGGATACACATGGCTCGTCTCGCAGTCAAAGCGGATCGTGCGCAGCGCAGAGACGCCCAGCCGCTGCGCCAGCGCCTCGTCTGAGAGGGCGACGTCGGGATGCGTACAGACGCCGGCCCAGGCAGGCGCCGGTCGCGGCGGAACGTCATAAACGAAGAGCGCGTGTCCCAGCCGCACCGTCGGCTCTTGGGCGCGGAACCAGGCGTAGGTGTTGATCTCGGGCGCGTACGGCCCTTGCAGCACCGTCGCGCCGATGACGTAGAGCCCCGGCTCAGGATGCCACGGCGCGAATTCCACCGCCCGTGGGTCCGGCGGCAAGAAGTCTGCGTCGATGCCGTAGGCCTGCGGACGCGCGGGGCTGTAGTGTGCGTAATAAACGTGATCGTGGGCGTGAGCGTCCATCCATGCGTGCAAATCCCAGAGATTCTGGCCCCAATCCAGGTTGGAATCGACCAGAGCGTGGTATCCGTTCTCCGGCCCGCCGGCTATCTCGTTGAAAAACGCCAGATAGTGCGGCGCGACGCCAAGTGTCCCGATCAGCAGCCAAACGAGCGCGCCAAGCGTGACTGGCTGCAGTATTTGACTCATGACTCGTGACTTATGACCGGCGAAATCCGAGATCATGCGTCCGATACCCATACCGATCCCAATGTAGATAAATGGTAGCATCGGCAGCAGATGCCGGTAGCCGATGTTGACGGTGCTGAAGAGGCTGGTGAGGGCGTAGAGCAAGGGAAAGATGGTAAGCGTGAGATGTGAAACGTGAAACGTGAAACGTGAATGGAACACGAGCCACGCACCACGCAGGATGGCATACAATGCGAAGAGCAGAACTGGCAAGGGCGTCTTAAGCAGAAATGCCGCAGGGAAATACCACCACCAGCCCTGATCGCTGACTCGGCCCAGCAGAAAAGTGGGATGCCCCAGCGCGTAGTGTTCGCGCAGCGAGAGGAAGATCTTTGCGTGCGTCGCCGCCGGCACTGGGAAAGGCAGTCCGGGCACGGCCCCGATCTCAAACCCATACCCTGCCCAGACCACCAGCCCCGCCGGCACAAAAACCCACACAATCCGCCATACCAGCCACGGCAATCTCTTTTTCCAACTTCCAACTTGCAACCTGCAACTTGCAACCTGCAACTTGCAACCCGCAACACAGAGCATCACTCCCACCACCGGCACCAACAGCAGCGCGGATACCTTTGCCTGCTGTGCCAGCCCCAGCAGAATCCCCACGCCTACCCATGGGATAGCTTGCCTTTCTATCACTCTGCTGTTTTCCAATACGTACAGTGTCGCCACGCTGAAAAAGACCGCTGCCATGTCCGTCGTGATTAACGAGCCGTGGGCGATGAAATTGGGATCGAAGGCGTAGAGCGCCAGCGCCACCGTCCCGGTGAGCCATCCACCCATGTTCCATGCCCAGCGGAAGATCAGTGCGCCCAGTAGCAGGCCCAGCAGCAGGATGGGAATCCTTCCGGCAATTGCGAGACGCCTGGGATGCGGATATTGCCAGACGACGGCGTCGGTGATGGCGGAGAGGCTGCTGACCTCCCAGCCATCGATCTCTCGTGGATCGGGCAGATCGCGCTGAAGTAACAGGGGCGCGGCTGCCAGCACGTTCGCCAGCGGCGGGTGGATGTGGACCGGCTGCAGGCGAAAATCGCCGGTGCGCAGTGTTGCATAGCCTACGGCCAGGTGCGGCCCCTCGTCGAAGGTGAGCGACGCATGGCGGGCGTGGATCGCGCCCTGGGCGAAGAACGCCAGCAGCAAGAGCAGCGGAAGCCAACGCCGCACGTACCTCATTGGATCACTACCTCGCCCAGGGGAACCAGATCGTGGCGGTAGCGTCCCTCGGGGCCAAAGGCAGGCAGGCGAGCGCCGTCCGCCGGGCGATACATCCCCACCCAAAGCGGATAGCGTCCGGGGGCGAGGTCCTCCGGCAGATCAAGCGTGTGGACATCGGGCACCCGCTCACCTTCCTGCCAGACCGAGGTAGGATACCAGCCTCCGCGTGGCGGCGCGTCGCTCTGCGCCAGCGGCTCCGGTGTGCCGGGCGTCCAAAGATGGACGAAGACAGTCAAGTCCTCCGCTATCGGAGCCAGCGCTTCCCAACCGAGTGTCACCGTCAGCGTCTTCCCAGCCTGAACGCGGGTGCTCACCTCGTACTCTCGCAGCGCAATCGCCGCGCCCAGGCGCGCGAGGGCTGGTTGCTCCGGCTCCGCCTGCGCGTCCGGCGGCGGCTCGACGATGACGCTGGTGGCGCTAGGTACCTCGATCTCTCTGCCCTGCGCGTCCGCGATCGGCAGGCGCTCCAGACTCTCCGGCTCGAAGAGACCGATCTCGATCTGGTAGCGCAGCGGCGCTTCGGTCCACGGTGCGATTTCCATACGATACGTATCACAGAACGCGCGTCCCACCGGCCAACGTGAGGTTGGAAAACGGCCTAGCCCTGGATAGGTGCGGCGAGAGGCGATTTGCACGGTCTCTGGCCCCAGCACCTGCACGAAGACGGCGTAGTCCTCGTCCATAGGCTGGATGGCCTCCCAGCACGCTTCGACGTGCAACCGTTCTCCTGGAGAAAGCCGCGCTGGGTCCACGCTGACGCCCAGCAGACGTGCGCGTCCGCCATACGTCAGATCCACCGGCTCAACCCGTTTTATGAGGGCTTCCGGCGCCGAGAGACGCGGCGGCGCAAACGTCGCCAAAATGCGGACGCCGGGTGCTAACGTCGTCAGCACGACCATGCCCAGCAGAAAGCCGCGCCCCAGCCACCTGGCCTCACGGCGCGATGGCATGCCAGCGGCGACCAGCAGCGCCCAGGCGCCAACAGCAGGAAAGAGGAGGCGTCCGTGGGGCGCTTCCACCTGTTGCATCCAGCGCAGCAGTGCGGCGAAAACCAGGGCGAACCAGCCGGTCGCCAGCATTAGCGCGGCGCGCACTCTGTCGGAGCGCGGGCGCCGGAGGAGCGCGCGTGCCCCAAAGATAAGCGCGCCCAGGGTCAGCAGCACGTAGACGGCGTCGGGCCAGAAGACGTGGCCCCAGCCGTAGGCGCCCCAGAAGGAGCGGATCAACAGAGGGATCTCGGGCAGCAGCTGCACCAGCGGGACGAGCTCTGGTCGCCCCCAGGGGGTGTTGAGATGGCTGGCGATGCCCAGCGGGTCGCCGTATAGAGCGTAATTTCGCAGGTACCACCCACTGCCCAGGGCGAGCACAGCCATTGTATAGAGGCCCAATTGCACCAGAATCTCCTGCCAGGTGTATCGCTCGCGCCAGGCGGTCAGGAGCAGTGCTCCGCCGATGCAGGGGATGAGCAGCAGGGCGCTGGTCTTGGTCAGCGTCGTCAGTCCTACAACGGCGCCGGTGAGCAGAGCGTGTCGGGCGGTCACACCGCGCCGGATGGCGTGCATGGTCAACCAGAGAGCCGTCGTGGAGAGGGCGGCGGCTGCGCCGTCGTTGCTTACCACACTGCTGATAAAGACGAACTGCGGCTGAAACGCGACCAGCGCCGCTGTGAGCAGCGCGCCGCGCACCGTGCCAAAGACCGCGTAGCCTACGCCCCAACTGGCGACCACCGTCAGCGCGCCGAAGAGCAGCGACGTCAGCCGGGCAACGTGCACGGCGAGCACCGCGCCTCGCCAGGGAAAGCGCTCCCGTTCCGTATGGATGAGAAAGTTTTTGTTATCCGGCACGGTCCCGGCGGCCTGATACCCGAAGTTGGGATTGTGCCAGAAAAGGCTCTCCAGATCGTTATCGGGGAAAGGAGCGCTGAGCAGAGCGGCGACGCCGTAATAGAGCGGCGGCTGCGCTACTTCCTGCCCGGCGCCGCTGACATCGCTGTCCATGGGTGGCAGTTCTCGCGTTTCGACGAGCCAGCGCACGTAAGCGTAATGCCAGACCTCATCCGGGGCCTCGAAGAGCGGCGTCGCCCAGCCGTGCAGCAGCACCAGCAGCACGAAGGCTGCTATCAGTGCGTAGAGCGCGCGGTGGCGTAAGACGCCGGGCATGCGATGTAGGATCTTTGATCTCCTCCGTATCTATGATACTAACGCTCAGCGCGTCATTATACTATATTCAGAACTTTTTTGATGGGTGAAAACCCGGAGGAGTATAGGGCAGAAGATTAGGAGAAGCTCGGGCCAGTCTCCCGCAGCGCTGGCAGCCAGACGCGCAGGCCGAGACCTGGCCCCCAGCGGCGCGCCCAACGCTTCACGGCGCCTCCCAGATGACGGCGTCGTTGGATAGCCGCGCGCCCGCCTCTGTCGCCGGTAAGCGTGCTCCGGTCTCCGGGTGGTAGAGGCCCACGGTAACCAGGGCCGGATCGCCGCTCACGTCCCAGGTGAGAGTGTGCGGATCGGCGACGCGGTCTCCCGGCTGCCAATGGCTTGTGGGAAAGGCCTGATCCATGGGCGGCCCGTCGCCGGTGCCGAGGAGGTCGCCGTCGGCGGCGTAGGCGTGGACGAAGACGGTGTAGTCTTCGCCCAGGGGCGCGGTGCTCTCCCAGCATAGGTCGACGCGCCACGTCTCTGCGCTTTGTGTGACCTCGGCGTGAGTCAGGGCGGCAGCGTCCGCGAAGGTTATCGGCGCCGTTAGCGGCGCTACGTCATCGCAGGTGGGATTGGCATCGGGCACGCGCAGCGTGGAGAGGCGCGCGGCGTCGCCCGTGAGCGGCTGGCCTTCGTGAGCGATGGGTAACCGCGTTTCCGTTTCTATATCGAAGAACGCGATCTGCACGTCCCAGGCCTGGAGGGCGAAATCACTCTCCGGTATTGGAATCCGGTATCGGTCGGCGATAAGGCGCTTGGTAGGCCACGCCGACGTGGGCAAGTTGCCGCGTCCGGGCCAGTAGTTGTAGCTTAAGCGCAACGTGTCGTCGCCTGGCTTTGTAGAGACCAGCTGCAGGGCGAGGACGTAGTTGCCGGTCATGGGCCGGGTCGCTTCCCAGGTCAGGCTGACGTCGAGGGTGGGGCGGCAGTAGCCGGAGGTGGAGAGCCAGCAGGCGAGCCGGGGGCGAGCTAGCTGTACCTCGTACGCGTGCAAGCGGATGGCTTCGCCGAAGGTGTAGGCCGCCGGCTTTACACCGGTCTCAATGGGTTGCAGCGGCGGCGGAGCGAAGATCTGCAGCGGCCCCATGATCAACGTGATCAGTGCCCAGAGGGGCAACAGTGCGGCCCAGACGCGCGAGGTAGCGCGGGCTACCAGCGTCCAGCCGACGGCGACGAGGAACGCGAAGGTGGGCGCGGCGGGGAAGAGCAGGCGTCCGCCGGGCGCCGGCGTGATCAGGTTCCACCGAATCCAGGCGGCGACGATGATCAGGAACCAGATCGCCAGGCCCAGCAGCCCTTGGCGCTGGGACCGGCGCAGCGTTCGCCACTTCAGTCCCAGGCCGAGGAGACCGCCGCTCACCAGGAGCGCGAAGGGCCAGTAGAGCGTGCGCGGGTAGAAGGTGCAAGGCAGTTGGCCCCAGTAGGACCGCCACATCAGGGAAAACTCTCCCACCGGATGGATGGCAGCCTCGCGCCGTCCTACCTCCGCCAGCATCGGGGTAAGCGCCGTGGGATCACCGTAGAGCTGCAGGTTGCGCAGCGCCCAGGGCGCGACGAGGATCAGCGCCGGGAGGCCCAGCAGCGTGCCCCAGCGCACGACTTGCCCCAGTAATGCGCCTTCGCGCCGGGCATAAAGCAGCAACACCAGTCCGCCCAGCCCCAGCAGCCCCAGGCCGCTCAACTTGCTCAGGGCAGCCAGGCCGCTCAGCGCGCCGAAGCCCAGCAGTCGTGCCGCGGTGGGGCCGCGCTGCCAGAGATCGACCAGCAGCACCAGCGCCCACGTCGCCAGCGGCGTGACGAGATTGTCGTTGTTGACACCAGCGGCGACCAGCAGAAACTGCGGGTTGAAGGCCACGATGCCCGTCGCCAGCAGCGCTGCAGGACCGCGAGGAAAGAGCCGCCGCGCCAGGGTCCACGTCCCCCAGACCGTCAGCGTCTGTAGCAGCGTCGAGAGCAGGCGCAGCCCGTGCACCATGCGCCGGTGCCCGCGCCAGGGGAAGCCTTGGTAAGGATCACGCGCCCACGTTGCTTTGTTGTAGAACGTGGTGCGATCTCCACAGGCGACGACGGTGCCGGGCAATGGCTCGGCGGTTGGCGGCGTCCGGGGAAGACCCAGGGCGCGAACCCAGGCAGCACCCAGTAGATGGTAAAGCGGCGGCTGGGACGCTTCCTGCCGCACGTGAAAGCCCGCTGCTTGAGCGTCCCCGTGGACGGGCAGGCGACCTGTGACGGCGATGTGGCGCACCACCTCGGCGTGCTCGACCTCGTCCAAGTTCTCGTAGGCTGGGACGAGGACGTTCCACGCTATGGCAAGTAGAGTGAAGGCTATCAGCAGGGGGAGAAGGCGAAAATGTTTCATTGCGTCTCCGCTTCCAACCCTTCTTCGCTGGTGGCAGGGATGACGCGGTCTTGGCGGGCGTAGATCAGCAGCGTCGGCGCCGTGATCAGGGGCAGGGCGTCATCTAGCTGCTTCAGCAAAGCCGCCGTCTGGGCGGCGCTCTTCACCGGTATGCGCTGGTAGGTGAAGTGCTGCACATCGGGATCACGCATATCGGAGCCTATCTTGGGAAGCATGGACAGCAGATGGGAGAGGGGTTCCGCCAGGACAAGCGGTGATGTCTCCGCCAGCGCCCCATCCGGCGCGGAGTAGGCGACCGCCCGCTCCACCGGCGTCTGCGAAGCGGTATAGAGGACCAACGCACCTCCCAGGGAGTGGCCGCCAGGCGCGCCTGCTTACAGCGGGCGCGCAGTCTTTCGATGCCCTGTTGTACGTCGGCGACCCACGTCTGCCAGCGAACGTTTTCCAGATCTTCCGACTGAGTTCCGTGACCGGCGGGCTGCACCCCTATCACCGTCACTCCTGCCCGTGCCAGATACTTGCCTAAAGGGCGCATCTCGGATGGCGAGCTGAGGTAGCCGTGGACTAAAACCACGCCCTGTTCACCTGCGGGAAAGAAAAAAGATTCGGGTCCAGCTTCCATGTCTCTCCTCTCACTGTCGGCTCTCTGTCTGGAGATACCGACGTCGATAGTATAACGATGCTCCAGAGATTGACAAATCCCTGGTTGCATCTATAATCCTTCATCGTGCTGCACGTTTCCGTCCGGGCCGTCAACGACGATAAGCGGTCGTGAGGGCCTTTATTTGTGTGAGAGGATGACTATGGATAAGAATACTCTAACCTGGTCTGTGTTGATCTTGCTACTGGCCCTCATCTCCCTTTACCTGGTCCTGCCCATTGATCGCCCCGATGATCTGATGAATATCCTGCTCTTCTGGCGTCCTGAAGACGCTCGCAGTCTGGAGTTTCGTCAAGGGCTCGATCTGCGGGGCGGCTTGCAGGTGCTGTTGACAACGGATGTCCCGGAGGATCAAGATCTGGCGCCGGGCACCATTGAGACAGCGGCGCAGATTGTAGAGAATCGCGTCAACGCCCTCGGCCTGACGGAGCCTATCGTCCAGGTGCAGGGTGAACGTAAGATTATCGTGGAGTTGCCGGGAATTGAGAATCCGGAACAGGCCATTGATACGATTCGAGAAACAGCGTTGCTGGAGTTTGCTGAGCCACCGCCATCGGTTGGCCTTGAGGATCTGATGCCGGGGACCACGGTCAGCACGACCTACGGCTCATCTGAGGAGTCCGCCGATGTGAGTGGGCGCTTCAGGACGATCATGACCGGCGCCGATCTGAAGCAGGTCTCGCCCGCTATGAATCAACGGACCGGACAGTGGGAGGTGAACTTCGAGTTGAATGACGAGGGCGCGGAGCTCTTTGCCGAGTACACGCGCGGTCACATCGGTCAGCCCCTTTGTATTATCTTGGATAAGCAGATCCTTTCCTGTCCTCAGATCAACAGCGCCATTCCGGGCGGGCAGGGGACGATTTCCGGCGGGTTTACAGCCGAAGCAGCACAAGACCTGGCGCTGCAGCTGCGCTACGGTGCCTTGCCCGTGCCGTTGAAAATCGAGAGCTACACGGCGATTGGCCCGTCGTTGGGGAAAACCTCTGTGGAAAAGAGTATCCGTGCAGGTGTCATCGGCCTCAGCGTCGTCTTCCTCTTTATGCTGGTTTACTATCGACTTAACGGCGTAGTCGCCGATTTGGCGTTGGCGCTCTACATCTTGTTGAACCTGCTTATCTTCAAGCTGATCCCTGTGACCATGACCTTACCGGGTATCGCGGGCTTTTTGCTCTCGGCGGGGATGGCCGTCGATTCCAAGATTTTGGTCTTCGAGCGGATGAAAGAGGAGCTGCGGGCCGGTCGTACGCTGCGCCGTGGCGTCGAAGTCGGTTTCGATCGGGCCCTGACGTCCATCCGGGATTCAAATCTGGCGACGCTGTTGACCTGTGCCATCCTCTGGTTTTTCGGCGACGCTTTCGCTGCCAGTCTTGTGAAGGGCTTTGCGATATCGCTCTTTCTCGGCACGCTGATCAATATCTTCACCGCTATTTACGTTACTCGTATCCTCATCCGGGCTGCTTTTGCGCTCTTTGGCGAAAAGGTACGTGAGAAAGCTTGGTTACTGGGGATTTAGAGAGCGGACGATTGCAGAGATAAAATGGCTGTGGTTGTGCGAGTTCGCGCTCATGCCTGGGATAGAAAAATTGTGGAATGTTGTGCGCAGGCAGATCTTAACGAGTATTTCCAAGGACGTCTCATGCTGTCTGACTCTACGACGTCGGCCTGTTTAGGGAGGGAATGATGGTTAATTTTGTGGAAAAGCGACGTCTCTATTTTGCGATCGCGGGGGCGTTGATCTTGTTGAGCATCGGCATGCTGATAGCTTCGCTGGCGTTCTACGGGCAACCGCTGCGCATCAGTATCGATTTTACCGGCGGTAGCCTCCTGGTGTTGGAGTTCGAGGAGTCCGTTACAGAGGGGGGCATCCGGGAGGTTTTTGAATCCCAGGGTTACTCTGGCGCCATCATCCAGCGGCTCGGCGGTGGGGAGGGCGTGCTTTGGCAGGTGCGTTCGCGCTTTGCGACTGCAGATGAGGTGCAGGAGCTGCTCGACAGCTTGGACGAGAACGTGGGGACGGTGGATCGCGGCAATTCCAACGTCGACACGATTGAGCCGACTATGGGCGCAGAGATGACGCGCAATGCAGCCATCGCCGTGTTCATGGCGGCGGTCGCCGTTTTGCTCTTTATCTGGTTCTCTTTCCGAGGCGTGCCGCACTCTCTGCGGTATGGTGTGGCGTCCATCGTCGCCATGACGATCAATGTTATCGTGGCGCTCGGCTTTTATGCGTTGATGGGGATGCTTCAGGGCTGGGAGGCTAACGCCCTCTTCCTGACGGCGCTGCTGACAGTGATCGGTTTCTCCGTCGAGGACATCATCGTCGTCTTCGACCGCATCCGCGAAAATATACCCCGCTACCGTGGCGAGCCGTTCTCTCAGATCGTCAACCGCAGTGTGATGGAGACGATTCACCGCTCGTTGGCGACGCAATTGAACGCCATGTTCATCATGATCTCCCTCCTGCTCTTCGGCGGCGCGACCATCAAGCCGTTTATCGCTGTGATGTTGGTCGGCATGTTGAGCGAAACCTTCACCTCGCTCTTTGTCGCTGTGCCCATCGTGGTGGTCTGGGAGGAGCGCTCCCAGGGCAGGTTGGCGACGACCTGAAATTAAGTGTGGAGTATCTCCACCAAAAAAGCCGCCTTCGAAAGAAGGCGGCTTCTGCTATGCGGACTTTCTATTCACTTTTGAGGAACGAGGCGACAGTGTTTTCCTCAAAGGTCTTCGTGCGGAGTTCGAGTATTTGGCCGAGATAATCGTTGTAGCCGGTCAAGGCCGAGGCGGAATGCTCAGAGCGATGGGTGATGATTGCCGAGCCGATGATCTGGAGAACGTTGAAGGCCGGCCCCACGCTGGGCAGCAAAATTGGGCTTTTTGTGGAGACCTTGATGGTGATCTCAGACTCGCGGGCTGTCAGCCCATTGCCGTAGTCGGTGATGGTGACGGTGTGGAGACCCTTTTCGCGTGCCAGGTGCACCAGATGCCCGGTATCGACGTGAGGAAAGTAGATGGCAAAGGTCAGCAGCGCATCGCCTTCTTGCATCCGCGCGAGCGCCGCACTTGAGGTCTCGGTAGTAGGATGCACTGCCGAGGCCGGAATATCGAGAGCACACAGTACGTCCACAATGTACTTCGCCAGATTGTGCATGATGAACTCTGCGGCAATCCAGATATGGGGCGCATCTTCCAAGACGCGGATGGCTTCGGCGATTTTCGGTCCTTCGGTGGCGACGGCTTCTCTGAGGACTTGCTCCGTGTTTTCTGCCAGCCCTTGGATCAGCGTCTCTTCCGTTTCCGCCTCTGCCGCTTTCCGATAGCTGGCGGTCACTTTATGGAGAACGTAGTCTTCGATCTCTTGCGAAAGCTCCCGGTAGCCGCTATAGCCAATATGCTGGGCGAATCGTACAACAGTGGCTTGATCAACCCCGACGCGGCGAGCCAACTCTGTGGTCGTGAGAAATGCCGCATCCAAGGTCTGGCTGGTGATGAAATCCGCTATCTTGCGGAATCCTGGCGTCAAAGACGCATAGTGTTCACGAATTTTCTCTTCGAACATGATGGTTTTACCCCTCCTGACTTACCTCTTGGCTAGCGTAGACTGTATCGAAGTACTCTCTGACTACGCCAGAGGATGAGCGTGCCAGTGCCCTAAGGGCCTGTTAAAGAATAACTTCCCGATTCCTGAAACAGCTCTACAAATGTCATCCAGAAAATTCGCGTTTGAAGGTCCTTGCCACAAGCCTCAAACGTCAGTTTCCTTGATGACTCCTTTGGACTTCGCATGATCAGACTGAAAGTTTAACCACATATTTCACAGATTCACACAGAAAATGAAAAATCAATGAAAATCCGTGCCATCCGTGGTAAAAATTTAAGATCGTTTTTGGGCCACCCGGCGAAACCCCAGAGACCCTCCTTGATTCGCTGGCGCATCGGCTTGACAGCGACGGGAACTTATATTTTTACGGGCCCTAAGGCGTGCGGCGCGTATCAGCCTGGGTTGGATCAGACAGCGGCACAATCTCCGCTTTGAATGTGCCGCTGCTTTTCGATAGAATCCCGGGAGCCGGATGGGTTACTCTGTTGGTAGATGGTCGCCCCAGATATCGTGGGGAGAGGAGACCTCGTATTCCGGTGTCTCGGCTCGAACCTTGAGAATCTTGGCCATGTTCTCGCGGCGCTTTTCCAGGCTTTCAGAGGTCTGTTCCTCCAAGCTGCTGGCTATCGCTTCCCACATGACGGCGAGTACCAGCATCTCCGCGCCAAAACTGGGCACACCGGCCGGCGTCTTGATGGGTACGATGATGGCCAGATCGGCCTCTCGCGCGGGCAGAGCGACGCCTGAGCCGGTGAGGCAGAGGGTCTGGATGCCCTTCTCGTTGGCGAGTTTCACGGCATAGCCGGCGTCGATGGCAGGGCCTTCGTTCACCAGGGCCATAAGAACTTCATCTTCTCCCATCTGAGAGATGACGCTGGCTGTTTCGGACATGCTGGGGTAGAATGCGCTGGATGCGATACCCAGATCTTGTAGGTTCTTCGCCATGAAGTTGGCCAGGTCATATCCCATGTGCTCCGCGACGATCCAGACGTGGGGCGCTTCTTTGAGGATATCAACGGCTTCGCCCACGTTGCTGAGGTCTGTGGTCACGAAGTGTTCGAAGTTCTGTTGGATGTTCTGTACCAACGAGCGCAGCAGCCCTTCGATGGTTGTGGCATCTTCAGCCTCACGGTAGGTGGAGGTAACCTGATCGCGTACGTAGTCCTTGATCTCGTGTGAGAGTTCCCGATAGCCTGAGTAGCCAATCTCCTGAGAGAATCGGACAACTGTAGCGGGATCAACACCGACGCGACGGGAAAGCCGGGTCGCGGTGAGGAAGGCGACATCCAGCGTGTTTGTCATGATGAAGTCCGCTAGCTTACGAAAGCCGGGTGTCAGTTCATCATAGTGTTCGCGGATTCTGTCTTTAAACATGTTGTACTCCTTTCCGATGATCTGTAGTGTTAACATTGAACGTGCCTTGGCTCGGAAACTATCAAGGGCGAGTTATGCATTTGTGCTTTGTAGGCTCATTGATAATTTCTTTGCCGACAACTGGTCCATACCAGTTGTCTGCTTCACTTTTTGCATGTAATAATTATATCATAAGAAAACCAAAAGGCAATAGAAGAACCTTGAAATTAGGGTTGAATTTCAGCAGATAAACTTAATTTGGTGTATGTCAATGACGTGACGTCGTTAAGGGGATATCCAGATGAAGAGAATGCCGCTGCTTTTGTTGGGTTTGTTGCTCTTGGTTGGCTGTGCGCGGGGTGATGAGCAGGATGTTCAGCCTACGCCGACGGCTGTCATCTTCTCGCAATGGGCCGTGGCAGCCGAAGCTAGCTCCGAGTACAGCAAGCCCGGTTGGAGTGCTATGCGGGCCACCGGTGCGCCGGACGTGGATGCTTGTGCAGATGACTCAAACGCTTGGGCATCGGCGCGCGGTAACGGTTTGGCCTGGCTGGAACTGACATACGAGGAGCCTGTCTATGCGACGGAAGTCCGCATCTATCAGAATCTGGGGCGCGGTGGCATCGCCCGCGTTCTTTTGATCGACGCGAACGGAGGACAACACATTGTCTGGGAAGGGACAGACAGTGCTGATATCTGTCCGGGCGTGCTTTCCATATCCGTACCGCGTCAGGAGTTTCGCACCGTGGGCGTGCGGATAGAGCTTGATGAGTCCCGCACCGGCTTCTGGAATCAGATCGATGCGGTGGAGCTGGTTGGCGTGCAGTGAGCCGGTGGGACTTCAGGATGAGTTCTCGCTGTCGCCGAAGAGTCGTTCACGAAGCGCCGGCGGGACGTTACCGCCCTTCTGCAGAATCCGCAGCGTCTCCTCAGGCGTCGGCGGTGGATCAGCGGGCGCGTCTGCGCCCAGCGGACGGGCCGCATCCGCCAGCGAGACGGTGGACTGCGGTTCTGCTATCTCCTCTGCATCGGTCTTCTCGGTAAGCCAGACGAGCAGGGCCGCAGGATCATCCGCGTGCTCCACCTGCTCTGGCACGCGGGCTTTTCCGGCGCCTCTGTGCAGCCACAGCGTGGGGATCTCTGGATGATTCGACAGGAACTGAGGCACCGACGGTTGCGCGGTGGTCAGCACGCAGCGGTCCGCCATCGCCGCTTCGACCTCGCTGAGCACACGATCCCACTTGGGATTGGGTGAGGTGCCGGGCGGCAGCGGGCTGACGAGCAGCAGGCGATCCTGCGCCAGCAGCGCGCGTTCCTGCGCCAGCAGCGCGCGTTCCTCTTCCTCGAGTTCCACGGTATCCAAACCGGCGCGGACAAAGAACAGCATGTGACCCGCCGTGTGCGCCATCTCCGTCATCAGGAGCGCCGCTTGATCGCTGCCGTGGACCACAGCCGGCAGCAACGACTCGTCCAGCAGCAGGCTCAGCGCCTCTTGCGCGGTCCCACGTTCTTCGTCCGGGAGGGGAGCGGGCGGTAGCGTGACGATGGGCCGCTCCAGCAACGCTGTCGACCCTTCGACGAAAAGCAGCGCAGGGCGGAGTTTGAGCGGCAGCCGGAGAAGTCCCTGTGGATAGCGTTCTTCGTCCCAGCGGATGGCGTTGACGTCGGGCAGGGACTCCGGCGGCTGGAGTTTGCGGACCTCCTGGCGATTTAGCCCAAAGCGTGCGGCCTCGCGTGGCAGCGCGTTGAATACGTCGCCTAACGTCGCTTCCTGATCCGAACACCGCGCGAGCAACTCCTTGGCGCGCGACGTGGGGACTGTGCTTTGAAAGAGGAGCCAATACCAGAGCTGCGTTTCACGACTCATCGGACGCTCCCTGTTGATGTCTTGCTAGCACCTGCTTGACCAGCGCGGCGACGGCCTCCGGCTCGCGTCCCTTCCGTCCCATGCCCAGCCCGTCGAGCGAAGGCAGTTCCAGCAGCGCCTCCGCGACCTCCGGCGTGACGCTGCCGCCGTAGATCACCTGCACCCGGTCGCCGACGTCGCGCCCGAACTGCGCCGCCAGCGCGTCGCGCAGCGCCTGCACGTCCTCGTCGACCCGGGCGGGCGGCGCGGGCTCGTCCTGCCCGATGGCCCACGACGGCTCGTAGACAAAACCCATGCGCGTGACCTCCTCGGCGGTGAAGCCGGCGAAGACCGTCTCTACCCGCGCCTGGATTTGTGGTGCCATCGCTTCGTCAGGCAGATCCTCGCCCAGCAGGACGACGGGGCGCAGGTTGGCGTCTAAGGCCCGTTTGATCTTCGTGTTGAGCGTCGCCCAGTCGTCGCCGAAGTCGCGGCGCACCTCGTAGTGCCCGATAAGCACCCACGTGGCGCCCGCGTCGGCGAGCAGCGCGCCGGAGAGCTGGCCTGTGTGCGCCGGGCCGGTCTCGGCGGAGAGGTTCTGCGCGCCGACTTGGATGGGCGTCGCTTCTGCCAGCTCGGCGAGCGTGGTCAGCGCCGTCGCAGGCGGGTAGACCACCAGATCCAGCGCGGCGGCGCGTCCTTGGTCCAGCGCTTGAAAGGTCCCCACAAAGGCGCGAGTCTGCTCCAAGGTCATCGCCATCTTCCAATTGAGCACGATCAGTGGACGGCGCATAATGGCACTCCTCTCGCCTGCGGTTATTCGGCTTCTCTCTCCATGATGATGGTCACCGGGCCGTCGTTGACCAGATCGACGATCATGTGCGCGCCGAAGA
>CAYVKR010000035.1:12593-18108 GCA_964452025.1 uncultured Anaerolineales bacterium | reverse complement strand
TTTGCTCTATATACCCACTAGATATGGCTTTTTCCGGCGAAATCCCAGAGAGCCGGTTTAGTATATTTACATCTGTTAATCTTGTTAATCGTGTCTATTTTCGAAGGAGTCAATCTGTTTGTTCATTTGTCATTTACCATTTGCCATGTTGCTTTTTGAGGAGGTGCACTTTGTTCCACGCGCTTGTCGCTGTTAAACAAGTGCCGGATACCACCAACATCCGCATCGACCCGGAGACGGGGAACCTGGTGAGGGAGGGGGTGCCGGCGGTCATGAACCCGTACGATGTGCACGCTCTGGCGGAAGCCGTCAAGTGGAAGCGCAAATTGGCGGGGAGGGTCACCGTGGTCTCCATGGGACCGCCGTCCTTCAGCACCACCATCCGCGAAGCCGTTGAATTGGGCGCGGATCGCGGCGTGCTCCTCTCGGATCGCAAGTTCGCCGGCGCCGATACGCTGGCGACCTCCTACGTGCTGGCGTCCGCCATTGAGTCGATCCACGAGGAGGATCCCATCGACCTATTCTTCTTTGGAAAGCAGGCTATCGATGGAGATACGGCGCAGGTGGGGCCGGGTGTCGCGGTACGGCTGAACGTCCCCATTATCACCTACGCCGTCAAGATCCGTGAGATCGATATGGAGAGCCATCGCGTCTTCGTGGAGCGTAGGACTGAGCGCTGGACCGAGGTGGTCGAGACGCCCATGCCTGCGCTGCTGACCTGCGAGAAGGAGATTGCCAAGATTTCCTATGCGCCTCTGCCCGATCTCATCCGGTCGCTCAAGTACGATCCGGAGATATGGACCATGAAAGGACCGGTTGAGTTCGAGCGCAAGAAGGTCGGCGTGCTGGGATCGCCTACCATGGTCAATCGGACAGCCACGCCGCCGCAGCCAGAGTCGGGCGAGAAGATCAACGCCCGCGAGATCGGCGCCGAGGCCGCGGTCACAGAGGTGCTGGAACGCGCAGAAAAGGCCGGCGTCCTGGAAGCCGCGTTAGGCCAGATGGATGCTAGGAAGGCGGGAGGTGACGCATGAGCACGCGACGATTCTGGGTCTTTATTGAGCAGGAGGAAGGGGAAGTCCACTCGGTCTCCTGGGAACTGTTAGGCGTCGCCAGCAATCTGGCTTCGCAGGTCGAAGAAGAGGCGCAGGTCAACGGTGATGAGGTTGCTGTTGAAGCCATCTTGTTAGGCCACAACGTGCGCGATATTGCCGAAGAAGCGATTCACTACGGCGCGGAGCGGGTCTATCTCGTGGACGATCCAGCGCTGGAGTACTATCGCAACTGTCCCTACTACCGGGGTATCGCCGCCGTCGCCGAGACGTACAAGCCGGAGGTCTTCCTCATCGGCGCGACGACGTTGGGCCGCGACCTGGCTGGCGCCGTCGCCACGGCGCTGCGCACGGGCCTGACCGCTGACTGCACCGGGCTGGAGATGGGCGACGTCAAAGGCGCCAAGCGCAAACTGCTGCTGGCGACGCGCCCGGCTTTCGGCGGCAACATCATGGCGACCATCGTCTGTCGTCGCCAGCAGCCGCAGATGTCCAGTGTGCGACCGAGGGTCTTCCCCATGCCGGCGTACGATCCGGACGCCGAGGGCGAGATCATCGACGAATCGCTGGCGGTCGCAGAAGACAGTTTTGAGGCCTGCATCAATGAGATTATCCGGCCCAAAGGCGAGAGCGTCGATCTTGAGTACGCCGAGGTGATCGTCGCCGGTGGGCGCGGCCTGGGCACGCCCGAGGGCTTCGCCCTGATCAAAGAGCTGGCGGACGCCATGGGCGGCGTCGTCGGTGCGTCGCGCCCCTGCGTGGACGCCGGCTGGATCGACTATTCATACCAGGTCGGGCAGAGCGGCAAGACGGTTAGGCCTAAGATTTACGTCGCTGCGGGCATCTCTGGGGCGATCCAGCATCGCGTCGGGATGCAGAATTCCGACTTCATTATTGCCATCAACAACGACCCCGACGCGCCCATCTTTGATATCGCTGATGTGGGCATTGTGGGCGACCTCTTCGAGGTTATCCCGGCGATGAAGAAGCAGATTGAGGCGCTCAAGAAGGAGGTGGTCGCATGACAGAACGTGACAGACGAGAACGGATTGAGTTTGACGCCGTCGTTGTCGGCGCGGGGCTTGCCGGCTCCGCCGCTGCCATGGTCATGGCCCGGGCGGGCCTGAACGTGGCGCTGGTGGAGCGCGGTAAGAAGCCGGGCGGCAAGAACTACTTCGGAGGCGCGATCTACACGCACGCTATTGAGGAAGTCCTCCCTGGCTTCATGGATCGCCACCCGCGCTTTGAGCGCCCGGTGACTGAAGCGGGCTTCTGGTTTCTGGCGGAGGACGGCATGACCAAGATGGTCACCGAGGGCGGCAAGTTAGACGCAGATCCACCGGATGCCTTCACGGCGCTGCGCGCGGACTTTGATCTCTGGTGGGCGGAGCAGGCCCAGAAAGAAGGTGCTTTCCTGATCCCCAAGACGACCGTGGTGGACTTCATCCGGGGCGCCGGTGGACGCGTCGAGGGCGTCGTCACCGACCGGCCCCAGGGCGAGATCTACGCGCCCGTGGTGATCGTCTGTGAGGGCGTCAACAACCTCCTCACGCAGAAACTGGGTCTGATCGATCACGATCTGGAACCGGCGCACATGGCGCTGGCGTTCAAAGAGGTCATCTCGCTGGACGAGGCGACCATCAACGCGCGCTTTGGGCTATCCGATAAGAAGCACGGCGTGGCGGTCTCGGTGCTGGGTGACGTCTCGCTGGGCCTGCCCGGCATGGGGTTCGTCTACACCAATAAGAACACGGTCTCGGTCGGCCTGGGTATGATGTTGGACACCCTGGCGGAACACAAGCTGCGTCCCTATGAGGTCCTGCAGCGCTATCTGGACCATCCCGCTATCGCGCCGCTGGTAGAAGACGGGCAACTGCTGGAGTACGGCGGGCACCTCATTCCGGAGGGCGGCTGGCACGATATGCCGCAGCTCTACACGGATGGGGCCATGGTCACCGGCGACGCGGCCGCTATGGTCAACGCGCTGCACTGGGAAGGCACCAACATGGCCATGATCTCCGGCAAATGTGCGGCTGAGACCGCTATCGAGGCGCACGAGCGGGGGGATTTCTCTGCAGCGACGCTTTCTGGTTACAGAGAGCGTCTGGATGAGAGCTTCATCCTCCAGGATTTGAGGCAGTACCGGAAGTTCTCGAAGTTCCTGGAGACACATCCCGAGTTCATGGGGACGTATCCAGCGTTCCTCAACGACGCGCTGGGGGGCTTCTTTAGCGCCTACGGCAAGCCCAAGCGCAAACTGTTCACTGAGATTTTCCAGGCGTTGACGGGGCGACGTTCGCTGGTCAAGGCTGCGGGTGACATGGTATCCATGGGAAGGGCGGTGTTGGGATGGTAATGAAAAAAGGTGATGCATTCGAGGCCAAAGATCTGCCGCAGGAGAAGCGGGAGAGCCTGCCGGATGTCTACGTGGACGATTTGTTGGTCTCGATCAAATATTATATCGACGAGGAAGAAGCGCATCTCTGGATCAAGGATCGTCGGATCTGTGCACGCTGCAGTGATAAGCCGTGCCTCTATTTCTGTCCGGTGAACGTTTATACCGAGGGCAGCGACGGCAAGATTCAGGTGGCCTATCAGGCCTGCGTGGAGTGTGGCAGCTGTCGCGTCGGCTGTCCGTACGAGAACATCGGTTGGAAATTGCCGCGCGGCGGTTACGGCGTGGCGTACAAGTTCGGCTGAGTGTAGCGAGCGCCGGTTTTGATCACCGGCTTTGAAAACAAAAAACCTCCGGAGATCATCCCGGAGGTTTTGTTGTTGAAAGGTTGGATGTCCTTCTACCAGTCCGCGTCGGGATCGGCCCAGGGTTCTGTAACGCGCTGGTAATCGTAGATCTCCTCTGGCTCGAAGAAGAGCGCCACTTCTCGTTCTGCCGACGCCGAGCTATCGGAGCCGTGGACGAGGTTGTGCCGATTCGACAGCCCGAAGTCCCCCCGGATCGTTCCGGGCGCTGCTGCTTTGGAGTTCGTCGTGCCCATCATCATCCGCATCACGGAAATCGCTTCGGGGCCTTCGACCAGCATCACGACCACAGGCGACGACGTGATGAATTTCAGTAATGGCTCGTAGAACGATTTACCTTTGTGCTCGCCGTAGTGCTGCTCTGCCAGCTTCCGGTCAATCCACATCATCTTCATCCCCGCAATGCGCAATCCGCGCTGTTCAATGCGGCTGATGATGCGCCCCACGAGTCCGCGTTGGATGGTGTCCGGCTTCAGAATGATCAACGATTGTTCGAGTGCCAAAGCGATCCTCCTTGCTGTGTTGATATAGATCAGGGGCGCGTTATCGCGCCCCTTTATTGCTTGCCGTGCGTTAGAACAGATTCATCGCTCGCTTATAGGCCTGGAGTGCTCGATCTAGCTCACCGTCTTTCATGTAGGCGTCACCCAATGTCTGCAAGGGGCGCGGGTCCTCTGGCGCCTGCTCCGTGTAAGATTCAAGATCGTCGATGACTTGATCTAACAGGTCGCTGGTGCGGATCAACCGCACGTAGTGCTCGATGGCCTCGTTGACGTCGCCGGTGCTCCAGAGCGCACGCGCCAGCTCGAGGCGCGCCTCGTAGTCTGACTCGTTGGTTTCTACGTAGGCTGAGCGTTCTTCTAGATCCAAGGTTGTGTCTTCTCCCGCCGGTTCTGCTTCTTCTTCGACCGCCGGTGGTGGCTCGGCGACAGGTGTCTGCGGCGCTTCATGGACTTCTTCGGCTTCCTCTAGTTTCGTAGGTGCTGGCTCCGGCAACTCTTCTTCCACCGGCGGCTCAGGCGTCTCTTCCACCGCTGCCTCTTCTTTTTCGGTCACTGTCTCGATTTCCTGCTGTGGTTCTTCTGCCGGCGTCTCTTCCTCTCCCTCCTCCGTTTCAAAACCGGTGAAACCAAAGGAAGTGATGGTCTTTTCCTCCTCCGCTTCTTCAGGCTCCGGTTGCGGTCTGGTTTCTTCTACTTCGAAGCCGGACCAGCCGAAGAATTCCTCTTCTTCTGCAGGTTCTTCGGGCGCCAGTTCTTCCTCAGTGGTGACGGTTGTCGCTTCTGCTACGGGCTCTTCAACGATTTCCTCTGCTGGCTCTTCCTCTGTTGCTGCTTCTGCGACCGATTCCTCGAGCTCTTGTTCCTCTGGTTCGTCTTCCACAGGCGGCTGCAGCTCCTGGAGCCAGTCAGGGACTTCAGTCGCTGCTTCGATGGGTTCTGCTTCCACCGGTCCTGGTTCTTCCGGCGGCTGCAATTCCTGGAGCCAGTCGGGGATTTCTTCGGCTTCCTCGACAGGTGCGGCTTCAGTGGGCTGGTCGGCTTCTTTTGCCTCCTCCGGCTCCAGCTTTCGGAACCAGTCAGCGATCTCTTCTTCCTCGACGGGTAGTTCGGCCTCTACTTCGGCTTCTGCGCTCTCTTCAACCGGCGGCGCTTCGGCTTCAGGCGCTGCTTCGACCGCTTCCTCTTCGACGGGCGGCTGCG
>CAYVKR010000035.1:0-12493 GCA_964452025.1 uncultured Anaerolineales bacterium | reverse complement strand
CGCTTCTTCGGGTTCCAGCTCCTGCAGCCAGTCGGGAACCGCTTCGGCTTCTGCGCTCTCTTCGACGGGTGGCGCTTCGGCTTCAGGCGCTGCTTCGACCGCTTCCTCTTCGACGGGCGGCTGCGGGGTGCGGCCCATGATCTCGTCGACGCGGGCGCGGCGTTCGGCCTCGGCCTGCTCGCGGAGTTGGTCCTCTTTGCCGGCGGCGAGGCTTTCAAGCCAGGCCAGGGCGTCGTCGCCAGAGAGCATCTCGCTTTCCTCGGTGGGCGCGGGGAGCTCTGCTTCCTCTTCCTCTGCGAGCTCTTCGGCCATCTCCACCGCTTCTTCGGGTTCCAGCTCCTGCAGCCAGTCGGGAACCGCTTCGGCTTCTGCGATCTCTTCGACCGGCGGCGCTTCCTCTTCAACGTCTGCTTCTGCTGCTGGTTCAAGTTCCTGCAGCCAATCCGGCACCGCCTCGGCAGGAGCAGCAGCTTCCTCCTCGACTGGTAGGGATTCTTCGACCGTTTCCTCGGCGGCTTCTTCCTGGCTGAAGGATGTCCAGCCGAACATCTCCTCGGTCTCTACAGCTTCGGTCCTCCCTTGCGCCTTTTCTTCTGGTGATTCAAGATCCTTCAGCCAGTCCGGTATACCTTCCTCTTCAGTCGCTTCCCACGCCGCGGGATATGCTTCCTCATCTTCTGGCTCTTCCGGCGCTTGTAATTCCTGTAGCCAATCCGGCAATACCTCGGCTTCTTCCTCTGCTCCAGCGTCCGGTGGCTTCACTTTCTCTGATAAATCCGATACTTCTTCGCCGGCTGTTGCTTCTGCTTCCGCTTCGATCTCTTCCGCTTGGGATGGTTCCAGCTCTCCCAGCCAATCTGGAATCTCTTCAGCGGGCAGAGAGTCGGGTTCCAGCTCCTGGAGCCAGTCGGAGGATGCTTCGGCACTCTCTGGAGCCGCTTCTGCCTCTGGTACTTCCAGTTCGCCCAACCATTCCGGCGTTTCGGCTTCCTCTGTTGGTGCTGCTGCTGCTGCTGCTTCTTCTTCTTCCTCCGGCGCAACCTCCAACCAGGACTCGATCTCTTCTTCTCCCTCAAGCCAGTCGAGTCCTTCGCCTTCCTCGTCCAACGGCCCGAGTTCCTCCAGCCAATCGGGGATCTGGATCTGAGCATCCAAGCCGGCGGTGATGTCCACGAGCCGCATCTCTTCGTCGCTCATCTCCGGAAGGGTTTCGGAGACACCCACGGATATGGAGATAGCTTCCAGCCGCTGGAACCATTCGGCTTCTTGATCGACCGGCAAGGCGTCTGGATCATAGGTCAACCGCTCGATGGCGACCTCTTGCTCTTCGAGAAAACTCTCCGCGCCAAAGAGCTCCACGGCGCGGTGATTTTCAGGATCGACGTCCTGAGCGCGTTCCAGGTAGCGGTATCCTTCTTCCTGCCCGCTCTGCAGCCATAGCGTCCCCAAGATGAGGTTTGCCTTGAGGCAATAGGGTAATTGTTTCAGGATGTCCTGGCATGTGTCGGCAGCTTGCACAATCTGGTGATCTTGCCAGTATGCGTGCGCCAGGGCCAGTTTGACCTCCACACGTTCCGGTTTTTCTGCCAGGATAGAGCGCAGTTCCGTCGTGGCGCGACCAAAAAGCTGTCCGCGCAGATGAAGCCGGGCGATACCGGCCGGCGTCAGAGGAATGTGGTCGGGTTCGACGCCGCTCAGTTTTCCGCGCAGTCTTCCAATCTCTTTGACCAGATCTTCATTCCCAGGATCCAGTTCGAAGGCCCGCTCTAAATTCCAGAGTGCCGCTTTCCTGTTATCCATCTGTTGGTGGGCGATACCCAGCCCAATGCGCGCAAGTAAGTATTCGGGATCAACGTTGAGGGCGCGGCGGAACATATCCTGAGCTAGCACAGGCAGATCAGCATCCAACATCATCTTTCCAAGAAGATAGTACGCCCTGAAGTAACGAGGGTGCGTCTCCAAGAGGTGCCTGAGATGTGCGAAGGCCTCAATGTAGCGGGCCTCTTCCAACATTTGGTCAATCTCGTTCTCGTATGCCTGTAAGGTGACTTCCGTCACAGTTTACCTCCTCACCTGCAGGGCGAACCTGGGCATTTTGTATTCATTATGCAATGTTTTGAGAGAAAAGTCAAAAGCAAACTAAAGACGTTCAAGGCTTGTTTACGCTTCAGCAGATAGGTGCATCACTGGCTACGTTACTCGAATGCGATGGTTACAAGGATACTTTCGCTGTAGACGTGCGCTTACGATCATCGCTGGAGTGCTTATGCTAAACTGCGCTTGTTGAGAAGACATGTGGAGTATAGCACAGAGCTGAGGTCAGAAAAGCTGGAAGCGAAACCTACTTTGGTCTAGCGATAGACAGACGCGGATGTCTGTGATAAAATGGGGACGGATGCGAAAACTGGACTTGGAAGTCAAGATTAGCCAACGGTTGTTCGCGGCGGCAGTTCGTGACCTGCACGTTTCTTCACAGACAGGTATGAATCCCCTTTCTTGCAGACCTTGCAGATACCCTTCCCTGTGTTAGAATAGCCGCTGTTCCCCTGTTTGGGGAAGAAACATCGTTTATGGTTGGCAAACAGATAGGTTGACAGATATTGAGTCGTTTTTTTCTGCTGAAGAGCCTTTTAGCAGAACCAGTATGAGATGATCTACGGAGGTAGTTAACATGGCTGATGAGGTGCAATCGACGGACACCAGTGAGATCGAAGAAATGTCTGACACGACCCCATCCCCGGAAGCTCAAGACGCGCAGGCTGAACGAGCAGAGACAGCGACCGCGCCGCCCGAGCCGGAGTTGGGTGAAACCGAATCTGCCAAAGCGGTGAGCTTGGCTGATCTTGAGGATCAGCCGGAAGACGCCCGGCGGTTTGATGTCCAGGCAATCTTTGATAGCCTGCTGGGATTTGTTCGGGCCAACGACTGGGTGGCGATAGCAGTTGTAGTCGTTCTTCTATTGGCCTTCCTCTTTTTGCCGCCTATTTCCTTAGGGAAACGGCTGTTTGGCGGGGGTGGCTATACGGTGCTTGCCGCTGAGAGCCCCTCAATCAGTCATCCCGATGGCCTGGCTGTCGCGATAGATGCGAAAGCAGAAAGCAAGTTGCGGGTTAAACTGGAGTCTGTACCTCGCGCTGACTTCGTCAGTGACGAGGCGTCGGAACGCTTGCAGGCGGCCCGCAAGGCCCTGCCTTCGTACCTGGTGCCTAAAAGCCCCTACTATGAAGTTTCCACCCGAAGGCAAGACGGCGGCATGCCCGTAGAACTGAAGGTGGTCATCCCCAATGAGGCTGAGCCGTGGGAGACGTTGGATATCTATACCTGGGATGGGGAGACGTGGTCTTGGATAGCCAGCGAGCTGGATCGTGAAGAAGAAGTGCTGGTAGCCCACTCCGATTCCGTACCGGATTCTGTTCTGGTGGTGCAGACGGAGCCATCTCAAGTGGCTCTCGTCACCGACTCCGGCGACTTACCGTCTGCGGAATATGAGGTACTGCTGACGGGCGTTGATCTCGTCGGACTTACCGTCGGGACGTTGGGCGGTCTGACCGGTGACCCGGCGCTGCTGCCTCCCGGCACCGTCAGCGAGAATCCGATCCTGGCGCCTACGCTCCGCAACTGGGCGACGGGTCGGGAACCCAATCGCGCGTTGGTCGCGGATATGCTGACCATCGAGGAAGATCGTGCAGCGCATATCCAGAACCTCACTACCCTGGTGCAAGACGGCAGCTACGGTGGTCTGGTCGTAGACTATCGCGGTCTACAAGCCGAACACCGGAGCGCTTTCACTGCCTTTATCACTGAGCTGGCGTCCGCGCTAGAGGCGCAGAATGCCTGGCTGGCCGTAACTGTCGATACGCCGAAACAGACCGGCGACACCTGGGAGACGGGCGGCTATGATCTCGCTGCGCTGGGCGCCGTGGCCGATCAGATACGCCTCTGCATGCCAGCGACCCCGCAGGATTATGCGCCGGGTGGCACAGCGGAACAACTGTTGATCTGGGCGACGTCCCAGGTCAACCGCTACAAGCTCTATCCCGTTTTCTCGACCTTGAGCTACGATGGACAGCGTCACGTTGCTATGAACGAGATTGTAGAAGCGTTAGGCTCGTTGAACGCTGGTGACGCCAACCTGCAGGACGGCATGATGGTCACACCGGGGACGGACTTCAATTTCCAACTGGGCGAGGGCGGCACCCTGCTCAACGACCCGGCGACCGGTGCTACGCGATTGGAGACGGGTGGGTCGGCCTACTGGCTGGGCACACCCGCATGGTTGCGCTCTCGCCTGGATCTGGTCTCACGCTACAACATCGGCGGCGTGGTTATGCAGGATCTCCTGGCTGAGGGAAATTTCCCCGACCTGCGCGCCGCACTGCAGAGCTTCCAGTCAGATACACCGGCGACTCCGCAAAGCGCGCTAGACGTCGTCTGGGAGGTCACGACGCCGAAGGGAGAGGTCGAGACTGCTGAGACGTCCCTTTCGCAGCCTCAATTTGCTTGGTCCGCGCCGGAGGTGACGGGCACTTATGAGATCGCAGCTCGTGTCGCGGGCGTCTCGAAAGGGGCGGTCGCCGTTGAAGTCGCTGCGCCCAGAAGCGTGGGCAGAGGCGGCGGCGAGGAAGAGGATACGGTCACGGCTGCCGGTGCACCCGACGAAGAGAATCTAGAAGAGGTCCCGGAAGAACCCGAGGAAGAGGCCGAGGAGGAGATCGACGACGAGACTGAGGGCGAGACCGACGCGGCGCTTCAGGCGGCCTTTGTCGCCGACGTGACCGTGCCTGACAACACCCAATTCGACAAGGGTGAGACCTTCACCAAAACCTGGCGGCTCCGCAACGCCGGCGAGAGTGCTTGGCCTGCTGATACCGCCCTGATCTTCGTCGTGGGCGAGCAGTTGGCAAGCGTCAACACGGTGGAGGTGGGAGAAATCGCGTCAGGTGAAGAGGTGGACATCAGCGTGACGATGACCGCGCCTGATCAAGACGGCGTCTACAAGAGCCAGTGGGCCTTACAGGCCGCCGGTGCGCAGATCCCTGGAAGCCTGGTCTACACGATTATCCAGGCTGGCGAGGGCACACCAGCGGCGGAAGAACCCCCGGCTGCTGCGCCGCCCCCCAGCGCCATCGGCAGCGGTTTTGAGCTGGGCGGTCACATCGAAGATGGCAGTTTCCCCTTTGCCGATACCATGCACTACGCGGGCATGAACTGGGCCAAGGTACAGGTGCGCTATCCCGGTGACGCCAGCGGTATCATCGCTGCTGCGCACGCCAATGGCTTCAAGATTCAGGTCAGCGCGCTGGGCGGCTCTGGTATGGTCACCCAGGATGGCTTCAACGAGACCATCGCCAACTGGGTTGCGGGCATTGCGGCGGCAGGGGCTGACGCCATCGAGGTCTGGAACGAGCCGAACATCCCCCGCGAGTGGCAGGAGGGGCACATTAGCCCCGAATCCTACACCCAGCTGCTGTGTGCGTCGTACTCTGCCATCAAGGCGGCGAACCCCAACGTCGCTGTGATCAGCGCAGCACCGGCGCCCACCGGTTACTTCGGTGGCTGTGGGCCCAGTGGCTGTGACGATATTCCTTTCCTGCAGCAGATGTATAACGCTGGAGCGGCGAATTGTATGGACTACATTGGTGCGCATCATAACTCCGGTGCCACGCCGCCATCGGCGACCAGTGGGCATCCGGCCGATCCGGGCAGCTCCCACCACTCCTGGTTCTTCTTGCCGCAGACCCAGACCTACTACAATATCTTCGGCGGATCACGACAACTCTTCTATACTGAGCTTGGCTACGTCTCGCCGGAAGGCTATGGCTGGATTCCCGATACCTTCGCCTGGGGTGCTAATACCACGGTGGAGCAGCAAGCCCAGTGGCTGGCTGAGGTGGTCCAACTGAGCAGCCAGACCGGTATGGTGCGCGTCGTCATCGTCTGGAACGTGGACTTCGACTGCTATGGCCCCTGTGGTGGCGTCCAGGATCCTCAGGCAGGCTATGCTATCCTTCGCCCCGATGGGAGTTGTCCGGCCTGTGAATCGTTGCACGCGCTGCTGGGCACGCGCTGACGTACTTTGCGTGATGCGGTGGCCCGTCTGTGCATCTGCGCGGACGGGCCTTTTTTCTGGATTTGAGGGAGGCCAACGGTGAACCGCTCCAGGCTTCTGCGTCTCTTGACGCGCGGGTTGTTGGCGGCGATGGCTGTCTTTCTCGTCTCCCTGGCGGTCATGCTGGTTAGTGAGAACCGGGTAGCATCCCCGGCGCCCGTAGTTGAGCCGACCGAGAGCGCTTCACCGGCGGCGACGTCCTCTCCACTTCCTTCTCCCACGATTAGCGTCATGCCAACGCCGACACCTGAGCCGTGGAGCGCGTCCACACCTCTTGACCGCCCCCTCAAACCGGGACTCTGGGCCGAATGGCGCGCTGACCTCACTGTGCCGGACCTCACCGCTTATGAACCGGCGGCGGTCTTCACCAAGACCTGGCGGCTTCATAATGTCGGTGATACCGCCTGGCCGACGGACACTCTGCTCTCTTTCCTGGAGGGCGATCCGCTTGCTGCGTCGGAGACAGTTTCCGTCGGCGCGATTGCACCACGAGCGGACGTCGACGTCAGCGTGAGGTTGCGGGCCCCGGACCGGGACGGCACCTTCGTCGGGCAGTGGGCGCTGACCACCGGCGGCTACGTGATTCCTGGAAGCCATGTTTGGTTGGCTATCACGGTCGGCGACGGAGAGGCTGACCCGACGCCGGTGCTCCAGGGCCCCTTCGATCTGGGCGGGCACGTCTTCCAGGGTCTGGATCATGCCGAGGAGATGGCCTACGCGGGCATGACCTGGGTGAAAGTCCAGGTGCGATATCCGGAGACGGCACCAACGGATCTGATCGCGCGGGCGCATGCCTTGGGCTTCAAAGTGCTGCTCGGTGCAGCCGGCGATGCGCGGCGGGTGACCGAACCCGGCTTCTACGAGGGCTTCGCCGGATGGAGCGCCGGTCTGGCGGCGGCTGGCGCCGACGCTATCGAGGTCTGGAACGAGCCCAATCTCCCGCGCGAGTGGCAGGAAGGTCACATCAGCCCGGCGGCCTACACGCGGCTGCTCTGCGCGTCCCATTACGATATTAAAAGCGCGAATCCGGGGACGCTGGTGATCAGCGCCGCGCCCGCGCCCACCGGCTTCTTCCGAGGCTGTACCACCGAAGGCTGCGACGATTTGCCGTGGCTGCGCGGATTGTACAGCGCCGGGGCCGCCGGTTGCCTGGATTACGTCGGCGCGCATCACAATGCGGGGGCGACGTCACCGGCGGCGACGACGGGCCATCCAGCGGATCCCGGCGGCTCGCATCACTCCTGGTACTTCTTGCCGCAGACCCATCTCTACTACGAGGTGTTTCAGCGCACCCGCCGTATTTTCTACACCGAGTTGGGCTATCTCTCCCCAGAGGGTTTCGGCTGGACGCCCGAGGCGTTCTCCTGGGCTGCTAGCACCCGCGCAGCGCAGCAAGCCCAGTGGCTGGCTGAGGCCGTTCGCTTGAGCCGGGAGATCGGCGTCGTCCGCGCCATCATCGTCTGGAACGTTGACGCCACCTGCTACGGTGAGTGCGGCGGCGAAGATCCCCAGGCGGGCTTTGCCATCATTCGGCCCGGGGCCTTCTGTCCCGCTTGCGAGACGCTACGTGAAGTCATGGCACCGGCGGCGCTTGATGAATAAGCGCTGCAGATAGACTGTCTGACTCTGATACATCCTATAGCCAGCCAAGGGTCGTTAACCATGCTCCGCCATCTCTCAAAACGTCGTTCTGGCCAACCGACCCGAAATAGGGGCAAACGAAGCAGTTCCAGGGTCGCTCAAACGCCATAGGCGGCTTCCCATCATGTTTTCCTCCCGCATCAACCCCAGCTTCGTTTGCCCCCTGATTCCCTCAGTTGACTTGCGCGCCGGGTGCGGTAAGCTGAGCTCACTATGTTTTATGATGAAGCGGAACTCTACGTCAGAGGTGGGCGCGGCGGCAACGGCGCTGTTGCGTTCCGCCGTGAGAAATACGTGCCCTACGGCGGCCCGGCGGGCGGTGATGGTGGCAAAGGCGGCGACGTTATCCTGGTGGTGAGCCAGCATCTGAACACGCTCTATCACCTGCGCCATCAGCACACCTTCAAGGCCGAGAACGGCGAACACGGGCGCGGCAAGCAGCAGTACGGGGCCGGGGGCGATGACGTCTACGTCAAAGTGCCGCCAGGCACGCTGGTCACCGATCTGGACGAGGATCGGCTGCTCGCCGACATGAAGGAGCCGGGTGAGGAGCTGGTCATCGCGCGGGGAGGCAAGGGCGGACGCGGCAACATGCATTTCGCCACCTCAACCAATCAGGCGCCGCGCATCTCGGAGAAAGGCGATCCCGGCGAGGAGCGCCACATCAAGTTGGAACTCAAGCTGTTGGCCGATATAGGGTTGGTCGGTAAGCCCAACGCTGGTAAATCCACCTTTCTCTCCGTCACCACGGCAGCCGAGCCGAAGATCGCCTCCTATCCCTTCACTACCTTGCAGCCCAACCTGGGCGTCGTCGCATTGGATGCCAGCACTACCTTCGTCATGGCCGATCTGCCGGGTCTCATCGAAGGGGCCAGCGAGGGCAAGGGCCTGGGACACGAGTTCCTCAAACACATCGAGCGGACGCGCGTCTTGATTCATCTGGTGGACGGCACGGCGCCCGAGCCTATCAAGGATTTCCGGGCCATCAACGAGGAGTTGGAGGCCTTTGGTCACGGGTTGAGGGACAAGCCGCAGATTGTGGCCATCAACAAACTGGATATGCCGACCGCGCAGGAACGCTTTCCGGCGCTCGGAGCGAAGATCGAAGAGATGGGTTACGAGGTGCTGGGAATATCTGCCATCGCCCACGACGGCGTCCGGGAGTTGTTGGGACGCGCGCAGCAACTGCTGGCAGAGGCTCCCGCGCCGGCGCCTCAGAAAGAGGCGCGTGAGGAACCCGTGGTCATCCGCCCCGATTTCTCTGAGGACGAGGGTTTCCGGGTTGGGCGGGTGGATGGTGGGGCGTGGCGTGTGCAGGGTGGCAAGATCGAGCGCGCCGTTCAGCGTACGAATCTGAACCAGTACCAGGGCCTGATCCGCCTGCACCGTTATCTACAGAGCAAAGGCGTGCTCGATGCGCTGCGCGAGGCGGGGATCGAGGTGGGGGACACGGTCTACATCGGCGAGTACGAGATGGAGTGGAGCGACGAGGTGGATGAGTCCTGACGCCGCAGAGGTTGGCTGCCCTGAAAAAGGGTCAGCCAAAGAAAAACATCGAGCATATATTGTGCTTGCACAACCACAATATATAGTATCCTGACTCTACTGACCCCCTTTTTTCATAGAGTCAGAGGTTTTCAGAAGCGCAGGGGCCAGGGCCTCTGCGCTTTTGCTAGGCGACCAGCTCGGTCAGCGCCAGCCACTCGCCCCGGTAGGTGGGATGGTTCAGGCCGTCTTGTAGCACGCCCTCATCCATCAGCCGGTTGACGCTCTCTTTTACGTGCTTGTTCTTCCACCAGAAGATCTTCCGCACGTCGCGCAGTTGCGCTGCCCCCACAGAGGCGAAATAGTGCCGGACCAACGTCGTTCGGGCTTCTTGTAGGCCGATGGCACGCGCTTTTGACGGTAGTTCGGGAAAGTGGCGGTGCACACAGTCGTAGACGTAGGCGTAGCGCCAGGCGCCGGCCTCTGTGGTGCCCACCGGGAGAATCTTGAAGTCCCTCTGGAGCTCCTCCAGACCTCGCGTGAAGGCATAATTGGGTTCCTTGCCCGCCATGAAGGTGGCTTTGCGCAGGGCGACGGTGTGCATTGGCCCCTCGCGAAGCAGTGCCTCGTAGATCAGCTTGGCCTCCCGCGAGAGCTCTCCATCCATGTACTGCTGGAGATAGTCGCTGTCGGGATCGCCGTAGTTGCGGCTCAGCGCGTAGAACGCGGGCGCCAGCGCCAGTGAGATCATGGTGGCCTTGCGGCGCAGCACCTTGGCGTAGTACCAGCGTCGTTTGTCCAGCAGATCGTCTTTCCAGCGCCAGGTGATGTGACCGGGATCGTCGTGCTCGTTGGGGACGGGCCGGTCGCCCGCGACCGCAACCCAAAGGCTGGGCAGTTCCGCGCTTTTGATGGGCCAGAAGAAGGTGAACCCGCCCTCGTTGACGAACGCCACCGCTTGGTCCTTGGACGTGACCGGTTGATGGAGTCGGTAAGTCTCGGCGCGATGCGCCTGGATGCGTTCAAGGCTCAGCCTGGGCATGGTTCCCTCGTTGTGCTCACCACTCTTGCTCCCAGCCGACACGCCCTTCAACGCGCCCACCCAGCTCGAGGTAGGCGCTCTCGACGTTCCACCGGTGCGCGGTGGCGTTGGCCTCTGGCGTGCGGAAGGTCATCGTCGCACAGGCATCGACCGCGTCCATTATGGATTTGCCGGCGTCCACGACCTGCGTAACCCGCGTGCGTAGCTCGGCGAGATAGGCGCGGTCCGTCTCGAGGCGCCGTTGGACCTCCGCCGGATCGTCGGTAGCGGCACCGTGGCCCGGTACCAGCACGCTCACGTCGAGTGCGGCAAGCGTCGCCAGCGTGCGCTCGTAAGCGTCCAGACTATGGCTGATCAACGGGATTTCTTGATCGCTGAGCATATCGGCGGCCCAGAGCGCACCGCTGCCTGCCTGGTATGCGACGATCTGATCCGGCGCATGACCCGGCGCGTGAAGCAATTCGAGCGACGTCTCTCCGACGGCGACGGTTATGGCGGTATCGAAGGTGACCGTGGGGTGGGGCAGGGCGAAGGGCGTTGCGCGTTCGCAACCGCGCTTCCTATTCCAGGCGGCAATCTGCTTGCGGAGATCGGCGCCGTGTTCCCGGATCACGTCTGGGAAGCGGCGGTGCGTGATGATCCGTGCCTCGGGAAATCGCTGTGCGCCCAGCAGATGATCCCAGTGGGCGTGGGTCAGAAGGACACCGGTCACTGCTGCTTGCCCTTCGGTGACAAAGGCCGCGATGCGGTCAACCGAGGCTTTGGTCAGTCCTGGATCGACGAGGCAGACCTCGCTCTGGTCGATGAAGAGGCCATGGTTGGTGGCGTAGAGCTCGCTTTGGCGGACCCAGAGCTTCGGCGTGAGGCGCTCAAAGCCGGTCATGCCCGTCAGGGAGAAGGTGTCCTGGGGGTTGTCGGGCCGCCCAGGCGCGCCACCGCGTCGAGTATGCGGTCAGGATCGGCTGTGCGAAGCGCTGTCGCGGGCGCGGGCCCGTCGCCGAGCACGATGGAGACCATCCCATCGCGGCAAGGCACAGCGATATCGGCCGTGTACGTGTCACCGCCCTCGCGGATGAGATAATCACGCTCCGGGAAGAACCCGCTCTCCTTGAGCGTCACGTACAGCCCGTCGGCGCCGGAGGCGTAGAGATCGTTGATCTCCTCGGCGTCGTTGAAGCGATCCCAGGTGGTGGTGATGAAGGTGATGCGCCGCCAGCGGAGGCTGGGGATGGGCGGATCGCGCTGGATCAGCGGTCCCAGCTGTACCTTGAAGTACGGCTGATCGGCGCGTGGATGGTCCGGCTGATCTGGCAAGAGATCGCGCCGATAGACGAGCTCGTGGCCGCGCACCTCGGCGTACCAGTGGATGGCCCATTTTGCTTCTTTGAAAGCAGAGGTGAAGTAGAAGGCCAGCACGGCAGCGTCGGTTGTGCTCCGTGGCGCGTGTTTCTTGGGGATGCGGTACCATCCTTCGTCTTGGGCGATACGGAAATCGCCCGGTTTTGTCATCACGCCGACCAGAACACGATCTGCAGCATGGAACATGATTCGACCTCCCACAGATGATGTGTGGCGAGTATAAGGGGAACCGCAGGGGTGTCAAGCGCAAAAAAGCACTTCCCCGGGAATGAAGCCTCGCTTCTCCCGGGGAAAGTAGGATGCTATGCTGATTTCTGGCGAACGTTCAGATAGAGTAGATCGCTTTGTGTCTACGGCTGCTTTGGGTGCTGGACGGCACGGTTTCATGGGGTTTGGTCAGGAAATCAGCCATTCGTCGCAGCAACTGTCCTACGCCTGATCGCGCCGTTTGGTTCTGCTGGCGCTGTCTGCTCTTGTTTGGCATTGTGCCGTTTTGATCTTTCATGGTGTCATACCTTTCTTAAAAAAGTTCAGGTTACGATTAGTAAAATTAACTAATTAACCCTTAGTTGTCTATATATTAACATATTGCTTTAACTTTGTCAATAGTGAAATTAAGATATTTAATAAATTACCTCAATTTGTTTAATTCTGAACGGATGAACGATCTCAGCAGACGAGGGTTTTGAGTTGCCGGTGATGACCCATAAGGGGCAAACGAAGCAGTTGTCGGGTGGCTCAAACGCCATAGGCGGCTTCCCATCATGTTTCCCTCCCGCATCAACCCCAGCTTCGTTTGCCATGCTTTCGTCTACGCAGGTTCTACGGTACGGAGGGCGTTTTCACCAGCGGACTCG
>CAYVKR010000034.1:0-18684 GCA_964452025.1 uncultured Anaerolineales bacterium | reverse complement strand
CTCGAACCACTGTATTTGCCGCTAGATAGAAGCGGGTTATAATGGTGGAAGTCGGAATATGACCAAAATCTTGTACTCGTATTCACCGTGTACCGCTCATGTTTTATTTAGCGAGAGTGGAGAGGAAAAGGGACAAGCCGGGGAGCAACGGAAAAGCGTATTGGGCAGCGTGGGGAGCATACGTTCCGTGCACATCCATTGATGACTGGTGTTTTCCATCAAGGGATTATTTCTTAAGAAACTATTCTTTCTGACGTTTTCGTTGGATTGCGCCTTGTACAACGCGGCTTGAATCTGATGGATTGAATAAGGACGGTCAGGAATGGCGCTAAAAGGTAAACTCCAAGACTTTGGTATCACGCAACTGCTAAATCTCGTCAACTTAGCTCGCAAGACAGGGACGCTTTACTTGCAGCATCCCCAGGAAGGGGAGGCGTACCTCTGTTTCCGCGAAGGAAAGTTGATCTATTCTGCCATGCAGGAGAAGAACGAAAATTTGCCCATGCTACTGCAGCAGGCGGGCAAATTGACGGCGGAACAGGCCCGTGTTGTAGAAAAGAACATGGGAGATAAGGCAGACCGCGACATAGCCATGATGTTGATCCAGGCCGGGCATATCCAGCAGAAGGATGTCGCGCAGAGCGTCCGGCACCACATCCTGGATCAGGTTTACACGGTCTTCTCTTGGAACGAAGGCGCCTTTCGTTTCGAGGCGGCCGACTTACCGATCCAGGGAAAGCTGACAACCGCCATTGCACTGGAAAACGTCATCATGGAAGGCAGCCGACGACTCAAGGAGTGGGAACGGCTCAACGAGGAGCTTCCTAACCTGGATGTGGCGTTGAAATTCGCCAAGCGCCCTACCACACCACTGCGCGACATCAATCTCACCGTCGAGGAGTGGCGCGTCATCTCCTTCGTCAATCCACGCAACACGCTACGGCGCATCGCGCAATCCAACGGTATGAGTGAGTTCCAAATCCGCAAGATCGCTTACAGCCTTTTGCAAGCGGGTATTGTGGAGATTGTCCGACCGCCGCGCCAGGCCCAGGTCGAGCCGGTAGGGGAGCGTGCACCTCGGCAAGAACCAAAGCAGCGCGATGTGGCGCGAAAACCGTCCGTGAAACGCGGCCTCATTCATCGTTTGATTGATCGTATCCGGGAGTTGTAGTCCATGCAAACACTCAAGATCGTCGTCACCGGCCCCTTCTCCTCCGGCAAGACAGAATTTATCCAAAGTATCAGCGAAATCGACGTCGTTTCTACCGACCGTAAGATCTCGCGAGAAGCGGAGCGTATCAAGAACGCCACCACGGTGGCCATGGATTTTGGGCGTATCACCGTGGATGAAGAACTCATCCTCTATCTTTTTGGGACGCCGGGTCAGCGCCGGTTCGATTTCATGTGGGAGATCCTATCGGAGGGCATGTTGGGCTTCGTCGTCATGGTGGACAGTAACCGTCCGGAGACCTTCCGCGAAGCGCAGCGCATCTTGAACACTTTCCGAGACTATTCGCCTGTTCCCTATATCGTAGCGGCGAATAAACAAGACTTGGAGGACGCTTGGCCGGCGGAAGATATGCGGATCGTCTTGAAAGTCGAAGACGGCGTCAAGGTTGTGCCCTGCGTTGCCACAGATCGAGAAAGCGTCAAGCAGGTGCTGCTGGAACTGCTCTACTCGATCCTTGAAATCATGGACCAAGCTGAACACGCGTGAGAACGTGGAACGATTTATTGGTTTTGGGATCCTCGGTCTGACCCATCCATACGGGCCTGCGCTCAGCGGTGCCTCGGTCCTCGCTTAAGATCTCAAGTGCAACGTGCGTGATGGGGCTTTCCCAAGAGTGTAAGCCTGGCCCTGGACAAGCTGTGTTTGCTTACGAGCACGGTCAGAGGATCTGAATCTGAGCAGATCTTCTAACCGTGCTTTGACAATGTAATTAATCGTTAACTAAACTGCAACAGCCCACCACTAGATAGAGCGTTACTTATGATATGATAGAGGTAGTGAAAAGGGCTGGGATATCAGGGTTATGAGTTCAATCGTTACAGATCGTGGGATTGTCCACTACGAGACGGTCGGTCGTGGCCGACCGGTTATCCTCCTGCATTGCTGGCTGGGATCGTGGAGCTATTGGCTCTCCACCATGGAATACCTGAGTGACGCCTATAAGACGTACGCATTGGATTTCTGGGGCTTCGGTGAGTCAGCCAAACAAGGCTCATTCACGGTTGATGAATACGTGACGATGGTAGCGCAGTTCATGGAACGATTAGGGCTCCGTGAAACGCCGGTCATGGGCCACTCCATGGGAGGCTCGGTGACGTTGAGTTTGGCACTTCAGCATCCGCAACGCGTGACCAAACTTGCCATCGTTGGCTCTCCCGTGGTCGGGGACGGGCTATCCTTCCCTTTAAAGCTGGCCGGCAATCACAAGATCGCCTGGTTGCTTTACAGATTCCCGCGCCTGTTCGCCTTTGGCGTCAGAGTGGCATCACCGCTCTACGCACAAGACTGGCGTGCCTGGTATGATATGTTCATCGAGGATCTCTCTCAGACGACTATGGAGTCGTTCTTCATCAGCATCCGCAATCTCCGCCAGATTGACCTGCGACCTTCGCTGCACGAATTGGGCATGCCCGTCATGGGCATTTTTGGCCGGAAGGACAACATCGTCGATCCTGAACAAGGCGAAATTCTGCGTGCTGACGCTCCCGACCCTCTGATTCACTACTTCGACAACTCCGCCCACTTCCCCATGCTCGACGAGACCGCCCACTTTCACCGGGCTATCCGTCAGTTCTTGGATGACGTATAAGGGCGCGATGGAAACCATCATGATCGATAAATCCCACCTGAGACAACAACAGCTGCTGGCCTCAGACCAGGTGGCGGAGCCAATCTTCGAATTTCCCAACAAGATGGCTCGCATTCTACTGCTGGCGATGGAAGAAGTGCTTGGAAAGACCGGCCTTAATGCCGTCTTGAACCTGGCGCGCCTGCCGCACTTCATCGACCATTACCCACCTGCGAATTTCGCCGGGGGTGTGGCGTTTAGCCAGATCTCCGATCTGCTGGCAGCTGTCGATGAGATGTACGGTCCCCGTGGGGGACATATGCTGGCGCTGCGCACGGGTCGAGCCTGTTTCAAGCACAGCATCCGGGATTTTGGAGCATTGGTTGGATTGGGAGATCTGGTGTTTCGACTGCTGCCCGCCAACCTACGCACCCGCCTGGCGCTGGAGGTGGTGGTGGAGATCTTCAACCGCTATTCGGATCAGGAGATGACGCTCTATCAAGAGGACGCGGCCTATTTCCTGGCAATCGAACGGTGCGGTGTTTGTTGGGAACGGACGACGACGTATCCAGCCGGCGCGCTGATAGAAGGACTATTGCAGGAAGCACTCTACTGGATTAACGGCGGACGTCTATTTGAGATCGAAGAGGTGGTCTGTCGGGCGATGGGTGCGCCGACGTGCACCTTCCGGGTAGAGAAACTGTAGGTCAACGCGTGGATGGGATTGAGAGGCTATGCGTAAGATTATCTTGAGACAGAAGCGAAAGATTCCGCCTTTCAACGAGCCGGCGAGGGAATTGAGTGTCTTGACCAAACCACTGTGGCTCTGGCAACGGGATGTCCTGGCGCCGTACACCAGCGAAGAACGCGAGATCGATTCCATCACGGAGCTGGATGACGAGCGGGTTGAGACCCTTGTCTACCGTGACAATCTCTTCTTCGATCAGCCCTTTATCGACGATTTCATCCAGCGCGCCAAGGCCTCTGGCAAAGCATGTCAGGTGGCCTTCGAGCTGGACGACCCGGCGATTGTGGATCACGCGCTCTACTTGCAGCGGGGCATTCGCCGGCAGGGAAACTACTACGTCGCCGACCTCTGGTACTACCCCTACGGTATTGAACCGGTGGTTCGTCCGCTGGTCATGCGCACGGAGCCGCGCGAGGTGGGATTCTATCACGTTCCTACACACATGTCTAACATCTACGGCGATCTGGTCTATCAACTGCCGACCAAAGCCTTCCTTTCCATCGAGCATTGGATGCACGTTCTCTTCGCCAACGTCATGTTTGGCATCTTCGCCCAGGGCGCGCGCTTTGAACAGCGATTGGATGAAGATTTCTGGCTAAATCTCAGATTGCTCTGGCAGGGTATGTGGGAACGCCGCCAGGTGCTGACCACCTCCACATTGGTTCAGGTAGGCAAAGACTGCGAGATCGATCCCACCGCCGTGATCCAAGGTCCTACCATCATCGGCGACAACGTGACCATCGGCGCCGGGGCGGTGGTGGGTAACTGCGTCATCGGCGATAACGTCAACATCTCCCAGGGATGCCAGTTGATGCTCAGCGTTGTAGGCGCCGGTAGCTTCTTACCCTTTCGCGCGGCCCTTTTTGAGTCGGTGCTGATGGAAAACTGCATTGTGGCACAGAACACGTGTCTGCAGATGTGCGTCATCGGACGCGGCTCCTTCGTAGGTGCGGGTAACACCTTCACCGACTTCAACCTGGTCTCGGGAAAGCGATTGTGCGCCCAATTTGCCGGCAAGCTGGAAGAGACCGGCCTGTCTGTATTGGGCGGAGCGGTGGGGCACAACGTCCGCATCGGATCAGGCATGATTGTCTTTCCGGCGCGGATGATAGAGTCAGACGTCGTTCTGGTTGCCTCAGAAGGGCGCCGGGTCATCACGAAGAACGTCTATTTTGAGGACAGCGATCATCTAAAGTGGCCCAACGGCATTCAGATGCACCCACAACTCTACCCGCGCTCAAATGACTATGCCAGATGACGGTTATCCAAAAAACCAGGTCGTGAAATGAAAAAGATTCCTGAGTTTACGTCTGAATTTTCAGAACTATAATGACCATATCGTATGGACGCATTTGCTTTTATCATTCATCCAATTAATCCTAAGCGGGATATTGCAAGAAAATATCCGCTGCTGGGCAAGGTCTTACCCGAGAGAGCTATGCACTTCCTCTCCCGGTTTTGGCCGCCGGTCTACATCTCGCACGTCACAGGAGCGCGCTCTGCTGCTACCGGAAAAGAGATCGAAGGTTGGTTGATTGCGGTGCCCTACACGGCGCCGCGCATGTTATCTCTGCCGCCGCAGGAAGTCTATCGCAAGATCATCGCGGCCGGGCATCTAGCCGAAGAGCTGGGCGCCAAGATCCTGGGCCTGGGCGCCTACACCTCGGTGGTGGGCGACGGTGGCGTGACCGTGGCTGAGGCATTGGATATCGCGGTCACATCTGGCGACAGCTATACGGCAGCGCTTTCCGTGCACGCGACCAAGCAGGCGGCTCGACAGATGGGCGTCAAGATGGCAAGGAGCACGGCGGCCGTCGTGGGCGCGACCGGCGCCATCGGCGGTGTGGCGGCTCAACAACTGGCGCCAGATGTCCGGCGGATGATCCTGGTAGGGCGAAAACGTGAGCGCCTGCAGACGGTTGCAGATAGGGTACAGGCGCGCGCAGCAAACACCGAGATCCTCATATCCACGGATATTGAGGAAATTCTCGTCGCAGATGTCGTGATGACCGTCACCAGCGCTGGCGGGAACTTGATCCGGCCGGCGCATCTGAAACGCGGAGCGGTCGTCTGTGATGTCTCCCGGCCCCGCGACGTCGCGCGGCAGGTCGCTATGGCGCGGAAAGACGTGTTGGTCATCGATGGAGGGCTGGTACGCGTGCCCGGCTCCGTCGACTTTGGGTTTAACTACGGGCCTCCGCCGGATCTCACCTTCGGCTGTGTGGCCGAGACCATGACGTTAGCCTTTGAAGGTCGGTTTGAAGATTACACGTTGGGCAAGGATCTCGCCCTGGAAAAGGTCCGGGCAATCGATCGCCTAGCAACCAGACACGGTTTTGAACTGACGGCACTGCGCAGTTTTGAGCATAAATTGGACGAACAGATGGTGAAACAGATCAAGGCACAGAGCCTGGCACCCATAGGCACCTCAAGTCCGTCTTTGGAGACAGCTTCACGGCTGGCGTGAGAGATTAAAAGATCTCAAAAAGAGCAGCGTAATCATCCCGATGTTATGGTGGTGGGTAGGAGGTAAAGCATGAGCGAAGGGCGAATCCTGGTAGTTGAAGATGATTTTGATATCTTGAACATGCTGAAGCTCTATTTTCAATCGCTGAAGTACGAGGTGTATGGCGCCTCCCGTGGGGAAGAAGCGCTGGAAATCACACGCCAGAAGATGCCGAACGTCATCATCCTCGATATTATGTTGCCCGACATCGATGGCTACGAAGTCTGTCGACAGCTGCGGACCAATCTGCGTACCAGTCACATCCCCATCCTCTTCCTGACGCAGAAGGATGAACGCAGCGACAAGATCCACGGCCTTCAGCTGGGCGCCGATGACTATATCACCAAACCCTTCGACGTGGAAGAACTCCGCCTGCGGGTGCGGAACACGCTCAAACGCGCCAAATTGGAGAGTCTGACCATTCCCAGCACTGGCTTACCCAGTGGTCGGCTGATCGAACAGCAGCTGCGGGAGCTGCTGGACAAAGAAGAATGGGGGCTGCTCTACATTGGAATCAACCACCTTGATGCTTTCAATGAAGTCTACGGTTTCGTCGCCGGGCAAGAAGTGCTGCGCTTCACCGGCATGCTGATGAACGAAGTCCTGGACAAGCTGGGCACCATCGATGACTTCGTGGGCCACGTGGGCGGCGACGATTTCTTGATCGTCACCCAAAAAGAACTGGTCAACGAATTCCATCAGGAGATTGAGCAACGCTTCAACAGCAAAGTAGGCACGCACTATGACTTCATCACCCGCTCGCAGGGCTATCTAAAAACCAAAGATGACGCAGGTAACGAGGTGCAGGTCCCATTGATGAGCCTGCAGATCGGTATCCTGACATCGGATGATGGGCCATTTACCGATATTCGGGAGATTACGGAAGAAGCGGCCAAGGCGCGCCGCCAGAGTTAAACGCCATTCTCGAGGTGGAGGGCCGACCACATCCGTATGACAGGCCCATGGACGCTGGAGGATGGCTGGCTAGCTTGCGAGCTGGGGGCGCAGGCGACAGAGTCGTAAGATACTATTTGGGGAGCTATGCTAGATCGTGCTGAAGCATTTGGAAAAAGAATATTGCGCGTTGCCGCCCTATTGACAGGCCTCGCGCTCTTGGGGGGGGTCTATGCCGGTTGGGTACATTCCCTGCCGGCCTATCTTCTACTGATCCCGATAGGTCTAGCCACCCTGGGTTGGGGTTGGAGCGGTGGTGCACTCAGCGCCATTACCCTCATCCTGGCGGCGATTCCCGGTGGTATCCCGCTGTTGGAACTGTTGGGCGTGCTGCTTATCGCACTTTTCATCGTGGCCGTGATCGGATATCTGGTCAAGGAGCGAGAGCGGCGCCGCGAGTTGGCGGCCCAGAACGCCGATTTTGAGGAACAGCTCTCCATCGTACTCAATAGACATGCTGTCTGGGAAGTGACCCTCCGCGAAAGCAGCCAGATACTGGAAGCCGACGATGGAGCCTGGGTCTGGACAGCGCCTGAGTCTAGGATCATGCCGGCGGCTGCGCTTTCCAACTACACAAGCACCATGCTGGAAGAAAAAGATTGGTGGAAACTGGCCAAGGCCGATCAACTGAATGCATTTGGGTGGCGTCGAGCGCCGGCACTGCGGAAGCTGGGCGTGAAAGACGCGATCCGGTTACCCGTGTCCGTGGGACGTTACGAAGGCCAGCTGCTGCTCCTGCGAGAAAACAGGCGCTTCGCTGCGGTTGAACGGGAGCACGCCATCAGCATGACGCGACTGGCAAAACAGACCGCCCTGGGTCAGATGCGCTACGCCCGGGCGGATGTGGTGTTGGAACGCCAGCTGCAGGAGATGAAGACACTTCAACACCTTAACCAGCTGATCAGCGAAAGCCTCGACCTGGACGCAACCCTACAGGCCGTGCTCGAGGCGATGGCCAATCTGATCGACTACGATGTCGGTGAGATCACCTACTGGGATGCCGATGAAGAAGTGCTGGTTCGGGGCGCACTGCTGGGCAATCCAGAAGTTCAATCCTACCTGCGCAAGCTCTCTGGAGCCTACAGCCTGGATGAGGGTTTATCCGGTTGGCTGGCCCGCAATCGCAAGCCGCTGTTGGTGAACGATATGGAGAGCTTTACAGAGGTCCAGCCAAAACTTACAGACCCCGACGTTGTCTTGCGGAGTTATCTGGGCATCCCGTTACTTATGCGCGGGGAACTGATCGGCACCCTGGAAATGGGGGCGCGCGAGCAATCCGCGTTCTCCCAACACGACCTTGATCTGTTGGAGGGCCTGGGCGCCCAGGCCGCGATTGCCATTGAAAAGGCACGGCTCTATCAGACCTCGCAGCAGCGCGTGAACATCTTGGAGCGCTTAGGTCACGTCGCCGAGGCCGCCGGGCGCGCCGAGGACCTGCCTGCGCTTTTCAACGAGATTGTCACCCACGTCGCGGAGATCATCGACGCGGATATCGTTGGCATCTTGCTCTACGACACAGATCGAAAGCGGCTCATGGCCCGTTCGCCCTTCCTGGGCGTCCCCGAGGAATGGTTGGACAATTACGTCATCGACACCACCGGAGAGAACGCAGAGGCCGCGAGCATCTTCGATCAGCCCTACTGGCTGGTTGAAGACGCGCAGAGCAATCCGAACGTGGAGCAATTGGGGCTACTACCGCTCTCGCTGGCGACCAATATCCGCCAGACGCTCTGGGTTCCGCTGGAAGCTGCGGGCGAACGGGTCGGCTTCATCCAAGTCGCCAACCCTCGAACGGCCTCACGCTTCACCGAAGAAGATGTCGCCCGGCTGCTGATGCTCACCTCCCAGCTCTCCGGTATGGTGCGGGTCTCGCAGCTGCTGGAGCACATGGAACGACGGGCCGATCAGATGAGCTCTTTGGTCTCCGTGGCGGCGGCTATCGGCAGTTCCTTGGAGCTAGACACAGTGCTGGATAGCATCGTGCAAGCGGTCACACAGGTGTTGGACTGTCGCCGTACGGCTATGTTTGTGCTGGAACCGACGGAACGGGTGCTGAATCTGGCGGCGGCCCAGGGCGTCTCAGACAAGTACATCGCACGCTCGCAGGCCGTACCCATTGAACGGGGCGGGCGCGCGCACGCCGTGGCGACAAAGGCGCCCGTGATTGTGGACGACGTGCTGGAGACACCCGAGTTCACCGCGGTCGCGCCGCTGGCCGGCTCGGAGGGCTTCCGCAGCTACGCCGATATTCCGTTGTTGCGTGGCGAGGAAGTCGTCGGGTTGCTCTCGGTACAGTTTGAGAAACCGCATTACTTCGATACGGATGATATCGATCTGCTCAACATCATCGCCGAGCAGGCAGCCGTTGCCATTGAAAACGCACGGCTCTATGAGGAGACAGATGAGGAGCTGCGTCGTCGAGTGGATTCACTTGAGGCGCTGCAGCGCGTCACCCAGGAGATCACCAGCACCCTCAACTTGGATCAGATCCTTGAATTGGTACTCAATGAGGCCACACGCTTTGCCGAGGCAGAAGCTGGCCTGATTATGCTCTGGCGGACGGAGGCAAAAGCCGATGTCCGCTCTGCCACCGGTTACGACGCACACCAGCTGGAGCAGTGCCAGCAGATCGCTGGCGATCCGACCTCATTCCCGCTCTTTGAGCGCTTCCTGCAGAACACTGAGCTCACCTGCATCTCCGACATGGACACAGCCTATCCTGATCGGGAGACTTTATTGGAGGCTCGCTCCATCTTGCTGGCGCCGGTCTTTTATCAGGAGCAATTAGCAGCCATTATCCTGTTACAAAGCGATCAACCCAGAGCCTTCACAGAAGCTGGCGTGGAGTTTATCAAAGGGCTGGCAGCTCAGACTTCCATCGCTATCGGAAACGCCCGGCGTTACGAGGAGCAGATGGAACGCGGCGCGCTGATGCACCAGCGCGCCGAACAGCTACGCCTCTTCTTGGAGGTCACCCGAACCCTGCGCTCCGACCGCCCGTTGGACGAAATGCTATTGGACATGGCGTATGCCACACAGGAGGCAGTCAACTACGAAATTGTAATGATCAGCCTGCGCGAGGGTGCGGACGCGCGCCGGATTGCCGGCGCCGGCGTGCCGCTGAAGGAGTTGGCGCGGCTCAAGGAGATGCCGCAGCCGTGGCACAAGATCGCTCGGCTCTTCCAGGATGAATTCCGCATCGGACACTCCTACTACGTGCCCGCCGAGAGCCAGGATATCTGGCGCGGCGAGATCGACGTCTACGAGGAGGATATGGAGATCGGGCGTCCAGCGCCTGACATGTGGCATCCGCACGATCTGATGATCGTACCGCTCTACGACACGCAGCAGGAAATTCTCGGCTACATCTCTGTGGACAAGCCGCGCGACGGACGCGCACCGACCCGCACCTCCGTGGAGGTACTGGAGCTCTTTGCCGCGCAGATTGCGCTGGCTATCGAGAACAGCCGCCTGGTGGAGAGTCTACGCCTGCAGATCAACACTCTCAACCTCTTTAATGAGTTGAGCCGCTCCATCACGGCTAAGCTTGACTTGCCCGTTGTATTGAACACCGTAGTGCAGGCCGTCACGAACCTGCTGGGGTACGATTTCTCGACAGTCTTCCTGCAGGATCAGGAGACAGAGCGCTTTGTGCCCCGCGCCTCCTCCGGCTATTCGCTGGAATTGCTGGAAGGGCAGACCTTCGGGCCGGACGAAAGCCTCATCGCACAGATCGCCAAAACCGGCATGCCTATCGTAATGGAAGAGGCGTCGGAAGAACCCGATTTTGTTTCTGGCCCGGTGGAGATCGGCTCCGCGATCATGGCGCCGCTGCGCGCCGGGGGCCGCACCGTAGGCGCGGTGAGCGCTGACCGCAAAGAAGCGGGAGATTTCACGCCGACCGAGGTAGCTACATTCACAGCTGTGGCCGATCAGGTCTCCGTGGCGGTGGAAAACGCCCGGCTCTTTGACGAGGTCAAGCGCTTCTCCGAAGAACTCGAGCAGCGCGTTGAGGAACGCACCGAGGAGCTAGCCGATGCGCTGCGCGACCTACGGGTCGAGCGGGATCGCACCAACGTCCTTTACCGCATCGCCTCCGAGCTGGTCGCCACGCTGGATATCGACCGAGTGCTCAATAAAGCACTTTCGTTCATCGGCGAAGCCGTGAAAGCCAATAAGGGGACCATCGTCCTCCTGGACAGTGAGACCGGCTACCTCTACCGGCGGGCCGCTATCGGCACCAGCGAGGAGGTGCCGCCGGGCGGCATGCGCTCATCGCTGGACCGTGACGAAGGCTTGATCGGTTGGATTCTGAAAAATGTCGAGTCCGTGACACTCACCGATGCCCAGACGGATGACCGATGGTTGGTTCGTGAAGACGACCCCTCGGACGAGGAGAGGACGCGCTCGGTGCTGGGCGTGCCCATCGTCAGCGGCGAAGGACGGCCTGTGGGCGCCATTTTCCTGCACGCCTATGCGGTGAACGCCTTCACGGAAGCCGATCTGCGACTGGTCGAGGCAGCGGCGGTCCAGCTGGGTAACGCGATGAATAACGCGCAGCTCTACCGCATGCTGCGCCAACAGGCGGAGCGCCTGGGCTCCATGCTGCGCACGCAGCAGGTCGAAGCGGCGAAGAGCCAATCGATCCTTGAGGGCATCGCCGATGGCGTGATGGTCGCCGATGCCAACGGACGGATCATCCTCTTCAACGCGGCTGCCGGTCGCATCCTCTCCGTCACGCGTTCCCAGGCCCTGGGACGCCGCCTCGACGAGATGCTGGGCCTCTACGGGACCATGGCCCGGGATTGGCTTACGCAGGTGAACAAGTGGCGCGAGCATCCGAAGGACTACGAGACCGGCGAGTTCCTCGCCGAGCGCTTGCATCTTGAGCGGCGCGTGGTCAGCGTACACCTCTCGCCCGTGATCTCCAAAGGACACGAGTTTCTGGGAACCGTCTCCGTCTTCCGCGACGTTACCGCCGAGGTGGAGGCCGAGCGGGCCAAGACAGAATTCGTCTCCACGGTCTCCCATGAGCTTCGCACGCCTATGACCGCCGTCAAAGGATACGTGGATCTGCTTCTGATGGGGGCCACCGGCGATCTCAGTGATCAGCAGCAACATTTTCTGGATATCATCAAGACGAATACCGACCGTCTGACGACACTGGTCAACGACCTGTTGGACATTTCCCGGATTGAGACGGGAAAGATTGAGCTCGAGATGGAACCGCTGGACATGGTTTCGATCATCGAGCAGGTAGCGCTGACCATCCGCCCCAAGGCCGAGGAGAAAGGGCTGCACGTGCACGCGGTGGTGCCGCCAGCGTTGCCCAAAGTCTTTGGCGATCCCGACCGCGTCATCCAGATATTGACGAACCTGGTGGGTAACGCTTACAAGTACACGCCCACCGGCGGCGTTGTTTCGATAAACGCTTACGTACGAGATGAGATGGTGCACATCGCTGTGGCGGATACGGGTATCGGCATCTCCGCCGAGGATCAACGCAAGATCTTTGAGCGCTTCTTCCGGGTAGACGACCCCCTGGTGCACGAGGAGGCCGGCACCGGCCTGGGTCTCTCCATCGCCGTCTCGCTGGTGGAGATGCATGGCGGTGAAGTCATGGTCGAGAGTGAGGCCGGTGAAGGCAGTATCTTCACCTTCACCTTGCCGTTGGCCGAAGGAGAAGATGCCACGCCGCGAGGCAAGCCGCCCGAGGGATTCGTCCCCTTATTTGAGTCGACCATTTTGATCATAGAAGACGATATCGAGGTCGCCAACTTGTTACGCTTCACGTTGGAAAACAAGGGACACCGGGTCCTCATCGCGGAAAATGGGGAAAAGGGACTAAACATAGCGCGCCAGCGGCAAGTCGACATGATCTCTCTGGACATTCTCCTACCCGATCTCAATGGATTTGAGGTCCTGGAATTGCTCAAACGGGACGCCCGTACAGCAAGTATCCCGGTGGTGATCGTCTCTGTGGTGGGAAATGAGGAGCGGGGGAAGGCATTGGGAGCCGTGGACTACTTGACAAAGCCGCTGGATATGGACGACCTCTTGAGCGTGGTTGACGAGGTGATAGCTGCCGAGAAAGGCACTATTCTTATCGCCGATGACGACGAAGACACCTTGGTCATGCTACGAGAAGCGCTGCGCAATAATGGCTTGGGCCTGCGGACCACGCGGAGAGGCGATAGCGCATTGCAACTGGCGCGCTCAATCCGGCCTTCGCTGGTGCTGCTGGACCTCAAGATGCCAGGAATGAACGGCTATGAGGTCTTGGAGGCTCTGCGCAGAGATTCGCGCACCGAGGATATTCCGGTTATCGTGATGACTGGAACCCTGGGACCGGAGGATGCCGTACCTCCTGAGATCAAAGAGGCCGGCGTGGTACGCTTCTTGAGCAAGCCGTTCTCTGTGGATGAGCTGGCGGGAGAAATCTCCCGCTTGGTCTCCGCACGACCGTGAGTGTAGAGGGCGTGGGGCGAAGGCCGGATTGGCTGGCGCCTAAGTGGAAAGTAGGAGGTAATAACAGCAATGACCCGAATACTGGTAGCTGAGGACGAACGCGACATCCGCGATCTGATCATTTTTACCTTGGAATTTGCTGGATTCGACGTGATCGCAGCGGCCAACGGCGCAGAAGCGGTGGAGAAAGCGGCGGAGGAGACGCCCAGATTGATCCTGATGGACGTGCGAATGCCCAAGATGACCGGCTACGAGGCGTGTCGGGCTATCAAGGAGACGGAAAAGGGCAAGGATATTCCGGTGGTCTTCCTCTCCGCCAAGGGCCAAGAGAGCGAAATCAACGAAGGTCTGGAGGCTGGCGGTCGAGACTACATTCTTAAACCCTTTGCACCCGAAGAATTGATTGCACAGGTGAAAACATTTTTGGATGAAACCGTGGCCTGAACACGTCGGGGCTGAAAACAACCAGATGATGTCAATTGGCATGAACTCAGGGAAGGACAGGGTATGAGCGCAGTCATTTTGGAAAGCAGCCTCGTGCACTATGAGGCCATGGGGCGGGGTCGTCCCCTGCTTTTCCTTCACGATTGGCTGGGCTCCTGGCGCTACTGGGTTCCCACCATGCTGGAAATGTCCAATGCCTACCGCGCTTATGCGCTGGATTTCTGGGGCTTCGGCGACTCTGATAAGATCCACTCTTCTTATAGTGTCGCTGGATACGTTGAGCAGGTCAATCTCTTCCTGGAGCAGATGGGGATCGCAACCGTGCCCCTTGTCGGCCATGGGTTGGGAGGCGTGGTCGCCCTGCGTTTTGCACAACGACATCCCGATCGGATCTCCCAAATTATGCTGGTCAATACACCGCTCTCTGGCGAAAGTCTCGGTCGCCCGTTGACTACTTTTGGGGGTGGACGAAATCCGGCTTCACGGATTCTAGGTCGGCGCCTAAATGACTACGAGGAAGTGGAACTGGAAGCAAGCAAAACCGATGATAACGCTGTCGTCCACACCGTGCGCGCCTTCCTTCAGGAAGATTTGACGGTGCTGCTGGAAGATCTGGAGATTCCCACCATGTTGGTTTATGGCGCGCAAGATCATCTCATCCAGCAACCATCGCGGGGGATTCTAGAAGACCTGGAATACTTCAACGCTTACGCCCTGTTACTGGAAAACGCGCACCACTACCCGATGTTGGAGGAGACGCCTAAGTTCAATCGCCTGCTGCTAGACTTCTTGATTCACAAGAACAACTGGGATAAAATCGAGATAAAGGAGGCTTGGCGCCGACGCATGCGCTAGTAAAGGTATGGCGGATTCTAAAGAACGGCGAGGTGTAGAAGATCCCTGGGCCGTGGGTATAGCCGCCCGCGTAGTAGTGCTACTGGCTTTTGTGGCAGCGGTGACCGTCCCCTTTGACGTGTTGCCCATCATTGCGGCCATAAACCGCAGCGAGGTGGTCGAGACACCCGCGACAGGTTCAGCTGGGCAGCAGGTTTACCCTCTTTCCTCTCCCACCCTGACGCCTAACCCGGTTGCTATCGAGCCAACGCCCAGCGTGCCCCACGTGGGCATCATCGCCGGACATGCGGGCAATGATAGCGGCGCGATCTGTCCCGATGGCCTTCAGGAAGTCGAGATCAACGCCGAGATTGCGCGGCGCACGGTGGAGATCTTGCAGCTGCGCGGTTGGCGGGTCGATCTGATGGAGGAATTTGACAGCCGCCTTCCCGGTTATCGAGCCGACGCCCTTCTCTCCATCCACGCCGATTCCTGCGCCTATCCGGGAAAGACGGGGTTCAAGGTGACGCGCGCCGAATCCAGCTACATCCCCGGCGCCGAAGATGTGTTGGTCAACTGTGTCAGCCGCTACTATCACGCCGAGACAGGTCTGCCCTTCGATGCGGATACCATCACCTACGATATGACGCGCTACCACGCCTATTATGAGATTCACGAAGACACCCCGGCGGCCATCATTGAGGTGGGCTTTATGCTGGACGACCGGGAGCTTCTCATCGAGCATCCCGATACTGTGGCGAAAGGCATCGTGGACGGATTGATCTGCTTCGTGGAAGGTGAGGGGGCCGTCCCGTAATTCCAAACGTCTTCAACGTTAACCTCTCCCTCTATTGCGTCTGAGCCACCCTGGAACTGCTTCGTTTGCCCTCTCGTTGCGTGATTTGTGCTTTCACAAAAAATCGGGTACACTTTTCCTAGATTGTCCAAGTTTTTACTTACACCCAGGAGGGAGATAACGATGTCCTATCAGAAAATCATCATTGTAGGAAACCTAGGCCGGGACCCGGAGATGCGTTATACGCCTGACGGCACCCCGGTGACCAACTTCTCGGTGGCGACCAATCGACAGTGGACCGCCCCTGATGGCTCGAAAGGGGAACAGACGACGTGGTTCCGCGTCACCGCATGGCGCCGGCAGGCCGAAGTGGCAGCCGAATATCTGAGCAAAGGCCGACAGGTGATGGTTGAGGGCCGAATGAACCCGGATAAGGCAACGGGTGGACCTCGGGTCTGGACCGGACAGGATGGCGTGGCCCGCGCCAGCTACGAAATCACGGCCAATCGCATCATTTTCCTCCAGGGCGGATCACGCATGGAGCAATCTGATGACATGGGTGGCCAGACCGGGGAGTCCGGCCCGGAATACGAAGAAGACGACATCCCCTTTTAGGGGGATGCGCATTGATAACGAGCAGAGGAGCCTCACCGTTCCTCTGCTTTTTTTGTAGCTTGTTAACGCAGCGTTGATGATTTGACCAACAGACTATCAGACGACCAAACGACTCCAAGGAGCTATCAATGAATGAGAAGAAAAGAAAATCGTTAAATGTAGAGATGCCATCGGATCTGGAACCAGTCTATGCCAACTTTGCCCTGCTGGTCCACTCGCCGTCGGAGATCATCATTGATCTGGCGCAAGCGCTCCCCAACCAGCCCAAGGTGCGCGTCAAATCCCGCGTGGTGATGACTCCGCTCAACGCCAAACTCCTGCTTCGCGCGTTGCAGGACAACATCGCCAAATACGAAGCCGCCCACGGTGAGATCAAGATGCCCGGTCAAGGGAACGATCTGGCGCGCGCGTTCTTCGGCGGCGCGAAACCGCCGGACACGGAGGAATAGCCATGTCAGAGAGATTACAGACGTGGTTGGAGGCCCTGGCAGATGCGGCGGATGCCGATTTTCAGGCGCGTAACGAAGTGCGGGATAAGGCGTTGCATCAGAGCCGCATGTTGATCCGGCACTGCTCCCACGCCATCCGCGCAGGGCACCGGAATGATTGGGACGAAGCGGAGCAGTTGCTTGAGCAAGCCAGCATCGAAGCGCGCCGGATGCAAAAGATGCTGGCGCCCTATCCAGAGCTCTACCATGCTGGTTATACGCAGGACGCGCTCAAGGAATGGGTCGAGGCACGGCTGACACTGGCGCTGTTAGGTGAAGGGGCGCTGCCCGCTCCCCAGGAGATGGACGTACCTTACTCAACCCTCCTCAATGGGCTGTGCGAGGCTGCCAGTGAGCTCCGCCGTCGCTGTCTGGACGTGATGCGACGAAGCGACGTGGCGGAAGCGGAGCGTCTCTTGGCAACCATGGACGCCGTCTATGAGGTACTCATGGGCTTTGGCTACCCCAACGCCATCACCGGCGGGTTGCGACGACGCGTCGATCAGCTGCGTGGCGTGCTGGAGCGCACACGCGGCGACTTGACCAACAGCCAGCAGCTGCAGCAGCTGGCTGACGCCCTGGCGGACTTTGAGGCGTCGATGGAGTGAGGTTTTTGTGACGCTCCTGTCGGGATTTTATCACTTGACGCTATGACGTTTTACCTGCTACTACGTGCACGCAACCGCCAGGACCGAACTCCTCCCGCTCCACCGCCAGCCCACGGGCTTCCAGGAGTGGAACCTCGTCGCGCATGTAGTCGCCCAAGGTCTCCCAGAGCCGGGCCAATGCCCAGGCGAACCAGGTCCCTTGAGCGGATTCCCCGGCGTCGACGATGACGACCCGCCCGCCGGGCCTCAGCACGCGCGCCATCTCATCGAGCGCCGCGTCACCGTCGGGTATGGCGCTCAAGGCGAAGGTGCTGACGACGGCCTCGAAGGTTTTATCGGGCCAGGGGAGCGCCGTGGCATCACCCTGCCGTAGGTCCGAGGTCAGACCGCGTTCACTAAGACGTTTGCGCGTGAGTTTCACCATACCCTCGGCTCGATCAATCCCCGCCATTTGGTAGCGCTCGGCGAGCTCCGCGTGCAGGCGTCCGTTGCCAAAGCCGATCTCCAACACGCGTGCGCCCTCTGACGGCAGGTAGGGCAGTGCGCGGCGACGATAGCGGTGCGTGGTGAAGCCTGTCAGCGCTTCGACAAAGACGTCATAGAGCGGAGCGCACTTATCATAGAAGGGGTCCCAGAACCGGCGCTGCAGCGTCTCACGCTTGACGCGGCGGCACAGGATATATGCTAACAGCACTCCCACCGCCAATGCCGAGCCAATGATTGCATTTTTGCTACTTAGCAGCCACCGTTTATGGTCGTCTTTGTCTATCAAGATCGGTCACTTTCCTTTGTGCTCTCTGATTCTAGGCCTTGTTGCTTCATAATGTGATAGGGCTTGCAGGTCGCTACGAAGCCCTTGGACGAAGTGGCGTCGGATAGCATAGAAAGGTACTCCCTCTTGGGGCTGCAAATAGTTGACTTTGGTGAAAAAAGCCTGTTTACCGCAGAGAACGCTGAGAGAAAATCCATAGCATGTTGGGGTTTCGAAGCGAGTCCGCTGGTGAAAACGCCCTCCGTACCGTAGAAACTGTGTAGACGAAAGCATGGCAAACGAAGCTGGGGTTGATGCGGGAGGGAAACATGATGGGAAGCCGCCTATGGCGTTTGAGCCACCCGACAACTGCTTCGTTTGCCCATGTTTAACTATTTTTGCATTTCGTCGGATCTCATGATAAAAAGCTAGGGTCTACACACATTTGTGGGGTAACAAGGGGCGCATCCCCCATTTGAAGCCGATTTTGGCGATCTAAAAGGGCTAACGCCCCATTTCTACACCAAATCGGCAGCTAAAAAGGGTCAAGCGCTGTTTCAATCCCACAAATCTGCGTAGAGTCAAAAGCTATAGCAAACCTAAGAATCTCCGGGACCTTTGCGTGCTCTGCGGTTAGATTGACCTTTTTTCAGTAGAGACCCCGGTGCGAGCGC
>CAYVKR010000033.1:14474-18876 GCA_964452025.1 uncultured Anaerolineales bacterium | reverse complement strand
GGCGGGCGCGACGCTGCTTAATCCGGGCTGCGGTCCCTGCCTGGGCGCTCACGAGGGCTGCATGGCGCCGGGCGAAGTGACCCTCTCCACGGCCAACCGCAACTTCAAGGGCCGCATGGGCGCCAAGGAAGCGCAGATCTATCTGGGCAGCCCCGCAACCGTCGCCGCATCGGCGCTGACTGGCGTCATCACAGATCCGAAGGCGGTGTAGTGACCTTTTTGAAGTAAGCAGACCGTTTTGGCGCTATCAGCAGCCACTGCTTCTCCTCCACCCTAACCTCGAACCCGCCCCGCTCCTCGGGCGACGGACGGCCCCGGCCCAGGTAGTCCTGCGCACGGCTCACGCGCCGGGAGAGCTCTTGCAGTTCGCGGCGCTGGCGCTCCAGCGCATCCGAGCCCCGATGCTTCACATGCGCCTCCTTCAGCCAAAGTAGCCGGCAGCTAGCGCGAGCAGCAGTTGCCCGCTGTAGTAGAAAGCCAGGCTGACGTGATGGTAGCACCACGGACGCCAGAAGCGGTTCGCCGCCAGCATCACGTCGGAGATGTAGAAGAGCACAGCGCCAATCAGAATCATCGTCGCCTGTCCGGCGGTGAACGCCGGACTGACCAGCGTCGACGCCGCACGGTTCACCATCAGCGAGATGACGACCATGTAGGCGATGACCGGCCCCCGCATCGAGCCAAGATTGGCGCGGATCAACGTATAAAACCCGGCGCCCGCCGCCAGCAGCAGTCCCGCCGAGAGCCGGTCCCCCGCGGAGAACCGGCCCAACAGAATGAAGACGACAGTGTAGGCGACGTGCGCCAGCAGGAAGAGCGCCAGGCCCAGCGTGAAGGCCTTCCGGCTCTCCTTGAACATCAACGCCACGTCCCCGCCCAGGGAGAGGAGCAGCCCGATGACGATGCCAATAGTGTAGGTCAGATTGGGCGCCGGCTCCAGCAGGGATAGGAGCGCCGTGGCGATGACCAGGAGCGTGGAGAGCGGCTTGAAGACGTAGATCTGGCGCCGCTTCTTCAGGAACTCGGCCCGGATCAAGAACGTCACGGTGACGACCAGGACAGGGATAGGATAAAGCGCGGGTTTCATAGGGCATCCTCCTTGGAATCAATCAAAGATGACTCACCTGAAAAAGCCTTTGAACCACGGAGACACCGAGAACATAACGGAAACTGAGGCATCTCAAGTGTCACGAGGCTTTCGCCACACGGTTTAGTCGGGCGCACCAACGAGGACTGGAAGTCCTCTACCGGATCCTTGCGGCTGATCGTCCGCCTACGCGGACGCTGTGCTACCTCTCACCGAAGGCTCTTTGCCACCGCTCCTCTGGATCATCGAACTCAACGTCTTCCGGATCAAATGCCCAAGGATCAAAACTGCCGCCGATCCAACCGAGATATTCTTCGTGCTCCTCGTGGTCGGGATCGGCGAGGGCCTCCAGGAAGAGCTTATAGCCGATGGGACCGCCACAGTCCTCAGGTGGGCACTGCATCTCGCCGGCGACGCACCTTGGATAGCGCACGCCGGACTCCACCCGCGCCCCACCCTCCCAGGCCACGGCATGCCGCCAGTCGTCGCCAAAGTCGTAGACGTAAGAAGCGACGTCATTATCCCAAGCAAAAAAATCGGCGATATGGAGTAGATGTCCATCCTGCGTTGGAACGTCCCTAGGCTCCTCGTCGAGAGGTATACCTACGCGGAGAAGACGCTTTGAACGCGGATCTATTAGCTTGAACTCATGCAAATGATAATCCAGCCATCCCATCGCATCCTGGATAGCCACGTGAAGAGCCCAGAAGTCATACGTGGCCGGCACTTGAATTCTACGCCAGATCAGGGGCTCGGTGTTGGACAAGACAATGAGAAATTGCCACACGGTGTTCTCAACATGTCTGCTCGATCTACTTTTCACAAACATCCTCCTTTTGTGGAATCCACAGGCTACAAATACACAAAGAACACGATCGCAAGAACATCTCTACCTTCGCACCAAAAGCAGCGTCAGCGGCGCGTCGTAAACGCGGAAGGATTCGTCAAGGCCCGGAAGACGCAACGCCCAGCGTGCACCGCAGCGCGCCGCCAGGGAATCCGGCGGGGGCAGGTCCGCATCTGCCGGCGGGTCGTCGGTGAGGGCCAGCGGTCCCAGGCGCGGACAACGCACAAAGGCGACGACCTCGCGTTCCTCAAGCAGCTGCTCATACCAGGCAAGCGTCGCAGCGGTGCGTTCCGGCTGGCGCGCCAGCGCGCCGTAGCCCCGGCGGCTCGCCAGCACGATGACGTCGGCGTCTTGCGCGGCGGTCGCCAGCGCGGCCTCTTTCTCCGGCGACGGCGGATCGAAGACGGGCAGCGTCAGCGCGGCGAAGCGCACCGGGTCGCCCTCCGGCAACGGTACGGGCAGCGGATGGTCCCATGCTTCGACGGCGACGGTCGCGCCTGCGGGGAGGTTGGCGTAGAGCCAGCGGGAGGCGGCGTCCCAGGGATGGGGTTGCGCGTAGATGGAGAGCTGGGCGAGGCCGAGGAAGGCGGTGGGGAGGAGAAGCAAAACGTGATACAAGGCACGTGTTGCGTGTTGGGTGTTACGTGATGAATGGGACGTGAGACGGTTGATGGCATAGGCGTTCCAGGCAAGCCACGCAGGATAAATTGGGAGGAGGTAGCGCGGGTATTTGACGCGCAGCCCGGCGATGGCGGTGAAAAAGACGACGGTCCAGAGCCAGAGGGCGCGTTGCGCGCGGGTGAGTCGTCGCCACCGCCGGGCACCCCACCCCAGGCCGAGCAGGCCGCCGAGGGTGACCAGCGGGCCGAGGCCCCCCAGCGCCATCTGCGCCAGCGGGTAGACGAAAGGCCACGAGCTGGCGTACTGGCGCGTGTACGGAACGTCGAAGCGACCGGCCGCCATGCTCGCCTGGATCAGTGGGCCGCGCCAGGCGGCGATGGGGCGCAGGATAGCCCAGGGGGAGACGAGGGCGAAGGTGAAGAGAGCGCAGAGTGTGAAACGCGAGACGTGTTGCGTCTTGCGTGTTGCGTGTCGCGTGAAGGTTGTGCGGGCTGTGGTGATGAGGAGGTAGGCGACGGGGACAATGACCCAGAGCAGGGTGAGTTTAGTGGCGACGGCGAGGCCGAAGCAGGCGCCCGCTCCGCGCCAGCGGTGTCGGAGGGCGAGCAGGACGGCGAGCGAGGCGAGCGTGGCAGCCAGCGGATCGACGGTGTAGAAGCGGGCCTGCTGGAGCAAAAACGGGGCCACCGACAGCAGCGCGGCTGCCATCCCCCCACCCTGAGCGCCCGCCAGGCGGCGGCCCAGCGCGCCACCCACCGCGACGAGCGCCACCCCGATAAGGCCAGAAAAAAGCCGGGCGGCGTAGAGCGGATCAGACTCAGGCGCAGCCAGGATGAGCAGGCGGACCATATAAACGGGCAGATGGCCGTAGGGGAAGTCGGGGAAGGCGCGATTAGGGTCGCCCCAGAGCGGCGTGGAGGCGGCGATGCCCAACAGGAAGCGCTCGTCGGGATGGGCGGCGATGCCGGCGTCCCAGGCGGGGAATGGCAGGCGCAGCGCCGTCGCCAGGAGCAGCAGAGCGATCCAGATGTAGCGTCGTCTTGTGGGCATGAGGTTATTGTACTTCAGGACCGAGACAAATACAGAACGACCCCCATCTCTTGGAGATGATCATCGACAATACGATACGGCGCACTCTCTCACGAGAGTGCGCCGTTAGTTACGCTGCTAACTTACGCGACTACTCGCGGTTGTTGATGGTGGCGTGGGCCGCTGCCAGGCGGGCAACGGGCACGCGGAAGGGGGAGCAGCTGACGTAGTCGAGGCCCGCGCGGTAGCAGAAGTCGATGGATTCGGGGTGTCCGCCGTGCTCACCGCAGATGCCGATCTCCAGGTCGGGGTTGGCGGCTTTGCCCTCTTTGACCGAGATCTCCACCAGACGCCCAACGCCGGTCTGATCCAACGCCTGGAAGGGGTTCTCAGGTAAGATTTCCTGTTCCACATACTGCAGCAGGAATTTGCCCTCGGCGTCGTCGCGGCTGTAGCCGTAGGTCATCTGGGTCAGGTCGTTGGTGCCGAAGGAGAAGAAGTCGGCGTGCTTGGCGATATCGCCAGAGGTCAGCGCGGCGCGCGGCACCTCGATCATGGTGCCGAAGATGGCGGGCACCTCGATGCCCTCTTCTTCCATCACATCAGCGGCGACCTCTTCCAACTTCTCGCGCTCGAGCTTCAGCTCGTTGACGTGACCGACCAGGGGGATCATCACCTCAGGATGCACGTCGATGCCGCGCTTGGCGCAGCGGCAGGCGGCCTGGAAGAAGGCACGGGTCTGCATCTCGGTGAGGCCTTTGTACATGATACCGGCCCGGCAACCACGGAGACCCATCATGGGGTTGACTTCCCACATG
>CAYVKR010000033.1:0-14374 GCA_964452025.1 uncultured Anaerolineales bacterium | reverse complement strand
ACGGTCTCGGGGCGCACCAGGATGACGTCCTCGCCCTCGGCGGCCTTTTCCTGCGCGCGATAGGCGTCGAAGACGGCGATGCCGACGGCGGCGCCGGGGGAGGCGTTAAGTCCGCGTGCGATGACCTCTTTTTCGGCCTTGGGATCGAAGCTGGGGCGCATGAGCAGCTCGACGTGCTCAGGCTCCACCCGCATCACAGCGGTCTCCGCGTCAATAATCCCCTCTTTGGCGAGATCCACCGCAATCTTGACGTGCGCGGCGCCGGTGCGCTTGCCCGTGCGGGTCTGCAGCATCCAGAGCTTGCCACGCTCAACGGTGAACTCCATATCTTGCATGTCCCTATAGTACTTCTCCAGCATATCGACGATCTCGAGGAACTCAGCGTAGACCTCGGGCATCATCTCTTCCAGGCTGGCGTACCTCGCGGCGCGCTCCTCCTCGGGAATACCGCGATCCTCAGCCCACTCGCGGGAACCTTCCAGACTGATGCGGTGTGGCGTGCGGATGCCCGCGACGACATCCTCACCCTGTGCGTTGGGCAGGAACTCACCGTAGAGATACTCGTGCTCGCCCGTGGCGGGATCACGGCTGAAAGCCACGCCGGTGGCGGAGTCCTCACCCATGTTGCCAAAGACCATGGTCTGCACGTTGACGGCGGTGCCCCAATCGTGGGGGATACCCTCGTGCTCGCGGTAAGCGACGGCGCGTTCGGCGTTCCAGGAGTCGAAGACGGCCTTGATGGAGAGATCCAGCTGCTTGTAAGGATCGGTGGGGAAGTCCTCGCCGAACTGCTCCTTGTACATCTTCTTGTACTCCTCGACCAGCCACTTGAGTCCTTCCAGGCTGACCTCGGGGTCGAGATCGACGCCCTCTTTCTCCTTCAGATCTTCCAATTTCTCCTCGAAGTGCAGACGGGAATACCCCATCACGATATCGGAGAACATGGAGATGAAGCGGCGGTACGCATCGTAGGAAAACCACTCGTTTTCGGTCAACTCGGCGAGGGCCGCGCGGGTCTCGTCGTTGAGGCCCAGGTTGAGGACGGTGTCCATCATGCCCGGCATAGAGACGCGGGCGCCGGAGCGGACAGAGACCAGGAGCGGATTCTCAGGGTCACCGAACTGCTTGCCGGTCTGTTCCTCAATATCTTCCAATGCATCCAATGTCTGTTCCCACATCCCCTCGGGGAACTCGTTCGTGTCCATGTAGGCCGTGCAGGCCTCGGTGGTGATGGTGAAAGCCGGGGGAACCGGTGCGCCTGCCGCCGTCATCGCCGCCAGACCGGCACCCTTGCCGCCCATCAGTTCCTTCATCTCAAGCAGCTCAGGTTCGTGACCCAAGCGCTTGGCGTACTCTGCTTTCGCGTTACGTGCTAAATAGACCCATTTCTTTGCCATATTTCCCTCCGTAGTTTTTTAGCTTCACATCTTCGTTATTATACAATTAAGTTGAGCATAGACAAGAACCCCGTTACAAAAAGAAGTTGGTTTTTTGCAAAAACCAACTTCTTGACCGATGATGTCACTGCTCACTGACAATGACCCTACGCTGCAAGACGTACCAATCCTCGATGTTGCGGAACCGATCCCCGCTGTGCATCAACGGACCCAACTGCACGCCGCGAAGCTTCGTATCGACGGCGTAGGTGTAAACAGGCACGTAGAGCGGGAACGCGGGTACTTCGTCCATAAAAAGCTCCTGGAACTCTTGGTAGAGCACCCGACGCTTCTCCCGATCCGTGGTAATCCGCGCCTGCTCGATGACCTCGCTGATCCGCCGATGCTGGAATCCGGCGTAGTTCTGTCCTACCACGGCCTGGGTCTCGTGCCAAAACGGGTAAGGATCAGGGTCACCCGGCAGGACAAAATGGGCCAGCGCCGCCTCGTAGTTGCGGCTTTCCAACGAACCGTTCCGCACCAGAGGCGGCACCGTCTCCAACGTGACGGAGATCCCCAAGGCGGCCCACTGTGCGGCGATGGCTTCACCCAAAGCCACGTCGCGCGGCTCGTCGGCGACCAGGAGCGAGAAACGCATAGGATCAGCGCCGGGTTTTCGTAAAAGCCCGTCCTCATTTGGGCGTCGCCACCCCGCACTGGCAAGGAGCGCAACCGCGCGTTCCGGGTCATAATCGTAGGGCGGCACGTCCTCGGTGGTATAAGCCCAGGTTCCCGGCAGCAGAGGCGTCGCCGGCACGATGGCCTGTCCATTCAGCACCTCTTCAATCAACGCAGAACGGTCCAGACCATAGAACAACGCCTGGCGTACCTGTGTATCCGCAAAGGGCACGGTCTCCGTTAGAATCTGATTGAAGTAGAGCAGCGTCATCTCCGCCTTGGGCGCGGAGTAGAACTGAAGCGTCGGCTGTTCCCAGGCCTCCGGAAGCAGCGCGGGCGGCACGTGCCCAATCCCTTCGACCAGCCCCTCCTGATACGCCTCAAACACGGCACGATCCGTAGGATAGAAGCGGACCAGCAGATTTTCCAGGTAGGGGGATGCCCCATGATAGCGGGAAAATCGCTTAAGTCCCACCTCGACAATCTGTCCATCCTCGACGACAACGTCGGTCAACCGGAAAGGGCCGGTGCCAACCGGGGCGCGGTTGAAATCCAACGTCGGTAGATCGGCAGCCCGGATACCACGGAGGAGATGGAACGGCAACAGACCCACCGTGGTGTAGTCCAAAAACGGAACGTAGGCCTCTTCCAGGGCAAATTGCACCGTCAGATCGTCCAATTTCTGCGCGTCAACCGAGCGCCAGAGCTGCCCAATGTGCGGAGGTCCGGGATAGTCAGGGTCTTGCAACAACCCGACGGTGAAGACCACATCGTCAGCGGAGACAGGCGTGCCATCGTGCCAAAGCGCGCGCGGGTTAAGATGGAAGGTGTAGGTAATGCCACTGAGATCAATCTCCCAACCTTGCGCCAGATCGGGCGCGATATCGCCTTGCATCGTCATGCGCGTCAGTCCGCTGAATGTCAGCGCCGTCACGTCGCTATCGGCATCGTTGTAGAAGCTGAGCAGTGGGTTGAGCGACTGCGGATAGCCACTCACGCCCTCGACGTAGGTACCACCAGGAGCTGCGCGGTATTCCGTCGTATAGGTCGCTGCAATGTACACCAGCATCCCAGCGGCGACCAGGAATCCGACGCCGACAAGAAAAACCTGCCACCCAATTCGACGAAACATAATCAATCAGCGCATGGACAACACGACCACGTGTGCTTGCCGCTGTCCTGTGACAGCACAAGGACGAAGACAAGAAAGGTAACAGGATGCATGTCCGGGGTACCTTTCATCCTCGTCCCAGCACGACTCACATTTGAACGCAACTAGCCTGTGATCAAGACGTTGGCGATAGCGACCAGGAAAAAGAGGATCGAGGTTCCCACGGTCAGCCGGAACAAGAGCAGTTCCGCGCCCCGACGTTGTCTGAGTAGACTCGTCTGGCGGCCTCCAAATACGCCGCCCATGCCGCCACTTCGCACCTCGAAGAGGATCAGTACAACCAACACAATCGCCAGAATGATCTGCACGATATTCAGGTAAATCTGCATAACTTATTTTGCCTCCAGATGTCAGTGCCAACTGCTGATTATAACATGCGAGAACAAAAGCGCAATCAAGCCCCTGGAAAGGGCAAACGAAGCAGTTCCAGGGGCGCTCAAACGCCATAGGCGGCTTCCCATCGTGTTTCCCTCCCGCATCAACCCCAGCTTCGTTTGCCTTGCTTTCGCCTACGCAGGTTCTACGGTACGGAGGGCGTTTTCACCAGCGGACTCGCTTCGAAATCCCCGTAGGGGCAAACGAAGCAGTTCCAGGGTCGCTCAAACGCCATAGGCGGCTTCCCATCATGTTTCCCTCCGCATCAACCCCAGCTTCGTTTGCCTTGCTTTCGCCTACGCAGTTTCTACGGTACGGAGGGCATTTTCATCAGCAGACTCGCTTCGAAATCCCGAAATCCAGGGGCTTGATGTTCAGTAGCAGTGGAGCGTCCAAACCGGCTTCAAGCCTCCGTGTGGAACCCCAGTCCTACTGTGCCGGGGCCGGCATGTCCCCCGACGACGGGCGTCACCAGCGTGCGATAGAGCCGTTGTGGCTTCAACCGCTGCATCACGTCGGCGACCACCGCATTGGCGTCTGCGGTCGCGTCCACGTCGATGACACCGGCAGCGATAGGCTTGCGATCGCCAAGTCGTTCCTCAGCCAGATCTAGCATCCGCTGGAGAGCCTTGCCGCGACTGCGAATCTTCTCCAGCACCTCCACCCGTCCATCCTCGATGGTCAACAGCGGCTTGAGATTAAGAGCCGACCCCAGCAGTCGCGCTGCGCCGCCAATGCGTCCGCCCCGGTGAAGGTATTCCAGCGTCCCCACGGTAAAGACCAAACTCGTGCTCTCCCGCACCCGCCGGATAGAGGCCAGTATTTCTTCTAGAGACGCGCCCTCCTGCGCCAATTGATAGGCCACGAGCACCTGAAACCCCAGTCCCAGGGAGACGGAGCGTGAGTCTACAATCTGAATGTGCATCTCCGGCAACATGGCCTTTGCCTGGTTAGCGGAAAGCCACGTCCCACTCAATTCAGAAGAAATGAAGATCCCCAGAATCGTCGCCGACGGGTGTGTATCTGCAACAGATTTGAAGAATTCCACGAACTCGCCCGCCGAGGGCTGAGACGTCGTGGGGAAATCATCTCGCTCTTGTAGCCAACGGTAGAACTGCTCAGACTTCAACGTCACACCATCGATGTAGGTCTCCTCACCCCAATGGACCTTGAGTGGTATGATTGGAATATCAAGGTCTGACACCACCTCTGGTGGCAAATTTGACGTACTATCCGTCACGACCACGATCTCATCCATAAGTACCCCCTTATCAATAAAATAGAATGAATAGCACACAGGGTCTTCGTTACCAAATGTCTTGGCTGCCCTTTTTTTTCAAGGCAGCCAATGAAAAACATGGGGGGCGTAGGCAACGGGGCTCTGCCCCGTGCTATGTTAGGTTGTGCACAGCACAACCTAACATATAGTACCCCTTCTCTACTAAAAACCTTTTTTCAGTAGAGTCACTCATTGATATTCGAAGACGCAAAAGATAATGGAGTCATTCTACCCCAAACCGACGGGAAAACCAAATAGAGCATCATCAGGGCAAACAAAGCGGTTCCAGGGATGTTCAGACACAATAGGCGGCTTCCAGACGGAGGGCGTTTTCACCAGCGGACTCGCTTCGAAATCCCCATTAAACCATGAAGGAGCATGGATAAAATGACCTCTTGCAACTGCTCTCGAAAGCTGCGGAAAACATGGTAAAATAAGAAAAGAAATATGAAAACAAGTGCACAGGAGCACAGATGAAGAAACTGTTGATCGCTGACGATGATAAAGCCATGCTGGGGCTGGTCACCACCCTCTTGCGCCTTGAAGGGTATCAGACCGTTACAGAGACGGAAGCCAATAAGGTCTTGAATACCATCCAGGAACATCAGCCCGATCTCGTCATTTTGGATGTCCACGTAGCCGGTGAAGACACCTTGGACATTGTGAAGGAACTCAAGGCGGATCCTGCGCTGGAAAAGACGCCGGTGATGATGATTTCTGGCATGGAATTGCGCGATCAATGCCTGGCGTTGGGCGCAGATGATTTTATCCTCAAGCCGTTTCATCCACAGGAGTTGCTTAACCGCATCGCTCCTCTTGTCAACCGCGACCAGGACCCAACGTGAAAGCCCTCCCCCGCCGCCCGCCTCGACCGATTCGGGTCGCCATCCTGACGACCAGTGATCGTGCTTCGGCCGGCGTCTATGAAGATAAGAGCGGTCCGGCGCTTCGCGCGTTGGTGACCCAAGCGTTGCGTGCCGACATCGTCGCAGCTGAAATCCTGCCGGATCATCGTAAGCGCATCGCCCAGCAGCTCCGCATCTGGGCCGACGAGACTGAGGTCGATTTGATTCTCGTCACCGGCGGCACAGGCTTTACGCCCACCGATGTCACGCCGGAGGCAACGCGCGATGTAATCGAGAAAGAAGCACCCGGACTCGCCGAAGCCATGCGTGTTGCCTCGCTGCAGATCACGCCGCACGCCATGCTCTCGCGCGCCGTCTGCGGCATTCGCGGACGCACCTTGATCGTCAACCTACCAGGCAGCCCCAAGGGGGCACGGGAAAATCTGCAAGCCATCCTCCCGGCCCTACCGCACGCCATTGTGCTACTGCGCGGTGCCCCCTCAAGCGAAGCAGGGCATCTCTTCGGCGCACGGACAGTCTGAACGCCTCATGGCCGGTAGCTGATTCGCCGCCTGGAGCGTTGTCACTGCACCCTACCCCCATCACAGACGAGAGGAGAGAACACAATGCGAATTCTATCCGTAGAAGCGATGCAGGCCTTTGAGCAAGCTGCCGACAATGCCGGACACAGCTACGAACGGATGATGGAGCTGGCCGGCCAGGGAGTGGCGCGCGCACTGCTCGAACGGCACGGCGTGAAAGGGCGGCGCGTGTTGATCCTCGTCGGGCCGGGAAACAACGGCGGGGACGGTCTGGTCGCCGGGCGCTATCTCGCCGACGCGGGCGCCAACGTGACGGCTTATCTCTCGCGTCCCCGGTCGGCTGAGGACGATCCCGTATTCCGGCAGGCTAAGGAGCACGGCGTCAGGATCATCCATCGAGAAGACGATGGGGAGGGCGAAGGGCTACGGCGCCTGGCCGCGAAAGCGCACGTGCTCATCGACGCGCTGCTGGGCACCGGTGCGACGCCGCCACTGCGCGGCACAATCAAGGAGATGCTCAAGGACGTGCGGATGGCCTTGGCGGCGCGCAATCATCCGCTGACGTCGCTCAACCGCGCGCCGTTGACGAAGCCCCTCCGGCCCTTCGTCGTGGCGGTCGACGGCCCGTCTGGCATGGACTTCGATACCGGTGAGATCGACGAGCTGGCGCTGGACGCCCACCTCGCCGTGACCTTCGCTCGGCCCAAGCGGGGGCAGTTCAGATTTCCCGCCGCCCAACACACCGGTGAGCTCGTTGTGGCCGACATCGGCATCCCCGCCGAGGTGGAGCTGCCTGAAGCCGCCATCGAGGTCGCCACACCGCAGATGGTCCGCGCGTGGCTGCCCGCGCGCCCCGAAGACGCGCATAAGGGCACCTTCGGCAAAACCTTTATCGTCGCCGGCTCCGTGAACTACACCGGCGCCGCCGCGCTGGCCGCGATGTCCGCCGTGCGGTCGGGCGCGGGCCTGGTCACGCTGGGCATAGCCGGATCGCTGCACGACGCTATCGTGCCGCTGGTGCCGGAGGCGACCTACGTGCTGCTGCCGGAGTCGCTGGGCGCGCTCAACGTGGATGCACACAGTGTATTGCAAGAGGCGTTGGACGGCTACGACGCGCTCCTGCTCGGCCCAGGGCTGGGACGGGCGCCGGAGACCGCCGATTTCCTGCGCGTGCTGCTGGGGCGGCGACCTCACAAGCGTGGGGCCGGGTTCCGCGCACCGACCGCGTCGGGGAATCCAGATAGGATCTCATTGCCGCCGCTGGTCGTGGACGCCGATGGGCTCAATCTGCTGAGCAAGATGCCCGATTGGCCCGAGGCGCTGCCGCCGGAGACAATCCTTACCCCGCACCCTGGAGAGATGGCACGTCTGGCAGACCTGGAGATCAAGGAGATCCAGCAGGATCGCCTGGTGACGGCGCAGACGCACGCCGAGCGCTGGGGCCACGTCGTGGTGCTGAAGGGCGCGTTCACTGTCGTCGCGGCGCCGGATGGACGCGCGGTGCTGCTGCCCTTCGCCAACGCGGGGCTGGCCTCGGCCGGCACCGGGGACGTGCTGGCGGGCGCGATTGTGGCACTGCGCGCGCAGGGGCTGCCTCCCTTCGAGGCGGCGGTCGCCGGCGCATACGTACATGCCATGGCGGGAGAGATTGCCCGCATCACCCACGGCAAGGCAGGCATGGCGGCGCATGACGTCGCGCAGGCACTACCTGAGACCCTCCGCCGCCTGAAGGAGAACTAGATGGAATTCCTGGAATCGATCAACTGGCGTCTTGTGGGCAGCACGTTACTCATCGCCATGGGCGTAAGCGTGACGTTGGCCGTGGTGCTGCTGATCCTCACCTACCGGCGTCTCAAGCGCATCGAGGTGCCGGCCAACGCCGATTTCTTCACCACGCTGCGGCACGTTCCCATCTCGCTGGTGCTGATCCTAGATCTGCTGGATTTTGGGCTAGATTTTCTGGGCGCGCCCGTCGGCTGGGTAATCTTGAGCCAGCTGGGGCTGGAGAGCCTGCGCGGCGTGACGCTGGTAGAAGGTCTGATACCGGGCACTCAGATCGTGCCCACGCTGACCGTGGCCTGGCTGTTAGCCAAAGCGGGGGTGCGGGTGCCGGAGGATATCGAGCGGTATCGTCCTCCGTCTGTTCGAGGATAAAAATGACCGGTGACGGAAGACTGAGGACCGGTTTATGTAGGCCGCCGGTCTCCCATCTTTTGACCTCGGTCTGCTTGTGAAAAGTGTGCTTCTGTCTTCAACAACAAAGACGGGAGACCAATCCATCGGTCTCCCGTCCTCAGTCTCTGGTCAGTCGTTCACTCCTTGAGCGATTCGGCAAACCGATAGCCGAAGGCCTCGCCTTCTTGCAGCAGTGCGGGAGGTGCGCCGCCTTTGAACTCCCAGACCATCTCCTCGTCGACATCCCAGCGCAGCGCTTTCGCCAGCTCGTTGAAATCGCGCCGGGCGCCCCCGCTCCAGCCGTAGCTGCCAAAGTAGGCCGCGCGGCGGTTGAAGATGCGCTTGTGCTCGGCCATGTGCAGCGCGTCGACCATGGGCGGGAACATGCCGCCTTCGTAGGTCGGAGCAGCGACGAGCACGCCGCGCTGGGTGTAGAGGCTGGGCAGGTAGTAGCTGCCGTGCGTGTGCCGCACGTCGAAGATATCGACGGGCACACCGGCCCGCGTCACGCCCTCAGCCACCGCCTCAACCATGCGCTCTGTGGTACCGTACATTGTGCCGTAGAGCAGCGTCACGCCCAGATCGCCCGGCTTACTGGCGTATTCGGCCCAACGCTTGTAGAGCTGGATAATGCGCTCCGGGTGCTCCCGCCAGATCAGCCCGTGCGAGGGCGCCACCACGTCGACGGGCACGTCTTCCAGTTTGGAGATGGCTTTCAGGACAGGCCGGTAATAGAGCGCGACGATATTGACGTAATAGCGCAGCGCCTCCATCTCGTAGAAATCCGGCTTGTTGCACTGATGGTCGAAGATCGCGCCCTGCAGCGCACCGTAACTGCCGAAAGCGTCGCAGGAGAAGAGCACCTGCTGCGTCGTCTCGTAGGTCATCATCGTCTCTGGCCAGTGCACAAAAGGCGCGGAGACAAACTTAAGCGTGCGTCCACCTAGGCCCACAGTCTCGCCGTCCTTGACGGCGCGCACGCCCTCGGTGATGCCGTAGTAGGCGTCCAGCATATCGAGCGCCTTCTTGGTGCTTAGAATCTCCACCTGGGGCGCCACGCGCCGCATGGTGCGCAGCACGCCCGTATGATCCGGCTCCATGTGATTGATGACGATGTAGTCCAGGCCGCTGGGATCGGTCAGTTGCGCGATCTGATCCAACAACTCATCGGCCTTGAAATCCTTGGCCATATCGATGAGCGCGGTCTTTTCTTCTCCCTTGACGACGTAAGCGTTGTAGGAAACGCCTTCTTTGGTGATAGGCCAGAGCCCCTCAAAAAGATCGGTCGTGCGGTCGTTGACGCCGATCCAGTGAATGCCAGGTTTTACCTCAATAGCAGACATAAACTCCTCCTCGGATCATGAAAACAATATGATTATCATACAAATCCATTATGCAACAGACCCCCAGTCTGTCAAGGCTTCACAGGCTGGCAGCAGGCCGAGGCGCAGGCCGACCGGCGACAAGCAGGCCAACGAGAATCAGCGCCCCGCCGAGAACGGCCGCCCACGTCGGCGGCTCAGAAAGCACCCACCAGGCCAGCAGCGTCGAGCCGATGGGTTCCGCCAGCACGGAGAGCGAGACGTAAGTCACCGGCAGATGGCGCAGCGCCCAGTTGAGCGAGGAGTGCCCGATGATCTGCGGGATCAGGGCCAACAAGAGCAACCAACCCCAGGTGGAGGCGCCATAGCCGGTGAGAGAGACGCCGGAGAGCAGCGAGACGAGCATCAGCACCACGGCGGCAGTTGAGTAGACGGGGAAGACGTAGGCCAGCAGTGAGAGCCGCGCGCGCAGCCGTCGCCCGATGATGAAGTAGGCCGCCGCAGCCAGCGCGCCTAACAGGGCGAGAACGTCGCCCATCAGCCGGTGCGTGCCCAGCCCCGCGTCGTCCAGGCCGATGATAATCGATCCGATGAGCGCCAACACCATGCCGGCCCAGAGGCGGGGCGAGACGGGCTCTTGGAAGAACAGAAAGGTGATCAGGCCGACGAAGAGCGGCGAGGTGGTGACCAGCACCACGGACGCCGCCACCGACGTCATCGCCAGCGAGGTGATCCACGCGGCGAAGTGCAACGCCAGCACCACGCCGCCGGCCAGCACCAGCAGCCACGCCCGGCGCGAGAGGCTGCGCAGTTCAGCGCGCCGGGTCGCCAATGTCACCGGCGCCAGGATGACCGAGGCCAGCGTCAGCCGCCAGGCGGCCACGGCCAGCGACGGGATATCCGCCTGCGCCAGCCGGATAAAGGTGCTGGCTGTCGAAACTGCCAGCACGCCCAGCACCAGAATCAGGGAGGGGGGAACGGACGAGCGTTCTTCCATCTTAGCGCCGCACGTCAGCGGTCTGGCGCGGCTGACTCCGCTGCTGGTCGCGGCGTTGGCGGCGTGCCAGCAGGCGCTGCACGCGCGCGTAGCGCTGCCGGTTGAGCGGGTAGAACCAGGTCACGGCGACGGCGGCGATGAGGATAGCGGCGGCGACCGGTCCCGCCAGCAGGCGCATGCCCCAGAGCGCGCCGGAGGGTTGGATAAAGGCCGTGGCATCGGGCGGCGGCGACTGGTAGCCGAGCCAGCCCAGCACCTGCAGCGCCAGGAAGATGGCGAAGGCGCTGGTCAACTTGCGGATGAAGTTCTTGAAGCCATAGTAGATGCCCTCGTGCCGCTTGCCGGTGCGCAACTCGTCCCAATCGATGACGTCGGGGAAGATGGCGTCGGGCAGCACGTGGGCCACGGAGACGCTGGTCCCAATGAGCACAGCCATGATCATGGTCAGCACGTACTGCTGCGGCTGGACCAAGACCAGCGTCAGCAACACCAGGATGCCGATCACCATGCCGATGATGTATGCCATGCGCTTGCTCAGTCGCTGCGCCAGCCACGTCCAGAAGGGCAGCACGATGACCGCCGTGATCAGCATTAGGCCCAGGACAACGGATTCCAGGGGCATATTGATGACGGGCACGGTGGCGACCAAGTCGCCGCCCGCGACCCAGTAGACCAGGAGAAAGGGCAGCACCACGCCGATCAGGTCGAAAGTCACCCAATTGAGCATGTAGATGGCCGTAGCGAAGCGAAAGGGCACGTTGCGCCAGGCAGTGCGCAGCGTCTCCCGCACGGTGATGATCTCCGTCTCACGCCGGTCGTGCACCCGCTCGCGGACCGAGAAAAAGATCAGCAGGTAAGGAACGGCTGATGAAGCGCCGAAGACCGCCGCTGCCAACAGATAGCCCTGCTGACGGGTCGCCCCCGCCAGCATCACCTGATCGATGATCATCGGCGCAGCCACGGCGGTGAGAATCGAGGCGATGAGGTTGAAGAACATGCGGTAACCGGAGAGCGCCGTCCGCTCGTCGTAGTCCACCGTCATCTCTGGCGTTAGCGCGTGATAGGGAACGATGACCAGCGTCTGCATCGTATCGCTGATCATGTACGCCAACGAGACGAAGATCATGAGCAGCACCTGGCTCTCCCACGGCGGCGCGTACCAGAGCAGTAGAAAGGCCAGGCCGTAGGGCACGGCGAAGAAGAGCAGGAAGGGCCGGCGTCGCCCCCAGCGAGTCTGGATCTTGTCGCTGAGCACGCCAACCAGCGGGTCGTTGATAGCGTCCCAGATCACGCCGAAGAAGGCGGCGAAGGACGCCAGGCGCGGCTCCAGGCCCACCACGTCCGTCAGAAAGATCGCGTAGAAGATCTGACGCAACGTGTTGAAGGTCGCCATGCCCCAGTCGCCGGTGCCGTAGATGATTTTGGTGTGGATCGGGATAGTTCCAGTCTGTGATTTTACGTTATCTGCCATGGGTTTTCTTCCTACAATTTCAGATTGCGCGCCGGTAGATGCGATGGCGTTTGTACCACTGCACCCCGCCAGCCAACATATCGCCCAGGCTCTTCTGGTTGTTCTCGGCGACCTGCGCGACGTCACAGACGTCGAACTCGCGCGATTTCAGCGTCTTGAGCAGCACGGTGTAGAGCACGGCGTTCGCGCCGAGGCCCTGGTATTTGGGCAGCAGGCCAACGCCGTTGGCGCTGAGCCGGCGCGTGCGCTTGAACTCGCGCAGCAGTCTGATCCAGCCGAAGGGCCAGAGCCGCCCATGGATGTCTTGCAGCGCGGCGGAGATATCGGGATAGACGAAGGCGAAGCCGGCGACCTCGTCGCCCTTCATCACCAATTTGAGCATGCGCGGATCGGCGATGGTCAGCAGCTGCTGGCTGATTATCTGGGTTTCCGCGTCGTTGAGGGGATAGTAGCCCCAGACCTCGGTGAAGGCCTCGTTGTTGACCCGCTGAATCTGGGGCGCCCAGCGCCGCAATTCGCGCTTGCTGTCGAAAGACTTGACCCAGAAGCCACTCCGCGCTTTGACCCGCTCGGCGATGCGGTAGAAGCGCTCCGGCAGATCGTAGTCGCCCTCGACGTAACCGGAGAGATAGTCGATCTCTTTCTCGAAGCCCAGCGCGTCCATCAGCTCCTGGTAGTAAGCGTAGTTGTACGGAATCCCCGGCGCGGCGCGGTGCTCAAAGCCCTCAATCAAGATGCCCATCCCGTCGGAGCGCAGGAAACCCTTCGGCCCGATGAGCGTGTCGAGCCCGTGATCACGCGCCCAACCTTCGGCGGCTTCAAAGAGCCGCTTGGCGACGTGCACGTCGTCCACGGTGTCGAAGTAGCAGAAGAAGGCTGTTTTGCTCTCATGATAGTCGTTGTAGTGTCGGTTGGCGAGGACGGCAATGCGACCGAGCATCTGACCTCGCTCGTCCTCTGCGACGAAGAACTCCGCGTCGGAGTGACGGTAGAAAGGATGCTGACTGCGATCCAGCGTCTTTCGCACGCCCGATACCAGCGGAGGTACCCATCGCGAGCAGTGCGCGTATAGGTCAATGGGGAAATCTATGAAACGCTTGATGTCTGTGCGGTCTTGAAGCCGCAGTTTTCGGCTCTGAATCATCGTCATCCTCACTCAGCCGGGGGCGTGAAAAAGGCCGCAGCAAGCACACCGGGGCCACCGTGCGTGACGATGGCCGGTGGGACATCGATAATGAGCACATCGTAGGGCAAGTTCAGTTCGCGCTTCAGATCATTGGCTATTGCCTGGGCCTGGTTGGGAACTGCCGCGTGCATAATCGAGAGATGGCCCGCTTCGCCGGGCGCGATCTGCTTGAAGACCAATTCCTTGAGGCGCCGCTTGGCGCGCTTGAGCGTTCGGACTTTCTCTAGGCTTTCAATGCGGCCTTTCTCCAGCGTGAGCACAGGCTTGAGCTGAAGGATGCTGCCCATCAGCGCCGCCGCACCGCCGATGCGTCCACCTTTCGCCAGATACTCCAGCGTATCGACCAGAAAGTAGACACGACAGCGCGCAGTGTGATCGTAAACCCGCGCCTCAACGGCGTCGACGTCCAGTCCGGCTTCGTCCCACTCTCCCGCCAACCGCAGCAGCGTCGCCACCGGCGACCCGACAACGCGGGTGTCGATGATACGGACGTCAAGATCGGGGAATTCCCGCGCAGCCACCGTCGCCGAGCGCACCGTGCCGCTCACCACGGCGGAGGGGAAAATACAGACCGCCGGCTCGCCTGTGTCAGAAAGCGCTTCAAACTCTCTGATAAACAGGTTCGGCGGCGGCGCAGCGGTCGTAGGTAGCACCTCGCTCTCTTGCAGTTTCCGCATAAACGTGGCGTTGTCAATCTCCTGCCCTTCCAGGTAGGATTCTTCACCAAAGTTGATGATCTGAGGAATGATGGGAATGTCATACCGTTCCGCCACCTCGGCGGGAAGCCCCGAGGTGGTATCACCGATGATCTTAACCATGATGGCAATCTCCTTGGTGGCTCAGACGCAATGAATAAATTCTAATCCCGTTTGGCTGCCCTGAAAAAGGGTCAGCCAAAGAAAAATGGCTCTTTTGGACTTCGCATGATCAGACTGAAAGTTTAACCACAGATTTCAC
>CAYVKR010000032.1:0-18904 GCA_964452025.1 uncultured Anaerolineales bacterium | reverse complement strand
CGGATTTTCACTGATTTTTCATTTTCTGTGTGAATCTGTGAAATCTGTGGTTAACATTTCAGTCTGATCATGCGAAGTCCAAAAGAGGCCGGGTTTTTCCGAAAAATCCGATGTCTAGCTTAACAGATGGCGCTTGGCGAAATTTCCGTTTCTCGTATACTTCCTCTATGCATTGCAGATCCTGATCATTGATTGACCCATAGCGAGGTGTCCTGTGAACAAAGAGTCGTCCCCCAAACTGGATTTCGGCAAGACCTTCCTCATCGGTTTTGGCTTCTTCGGCCTCAGCGTGATGTGGAAGCTGTACAACGACTACGTGCCCATCTTCCTGCAGGCGGGCAGTCCCGGCTTTGAGACCGCCGCGCGGGCCAACGGCTTCGGCCTCGGCGCGACGTGGACCGGTTTCATCATGACGCTGGACAACATCGTGGCGCTCTTCCTGCTGCCGCTCATCGGCGTCTGGAGCGATCGCGTCTGGGTCAGGCGCCTGGGCCGGCGCAAGCCCTTTATCGTCGTGCTGGCGCCCATTTCCATCGTTGCATTCTTCTTCATTCCCGTGATTGTAAAAAGCATTCCGCCGGAACTGAGCGGCATGACGGCGGAGCTCCGGCAGCCGCTGGCGCTCTTTATCGCCGCCGTGGGCGTTTTCATCACGGCTATGGCGGGTTTCCGCACGCCCGTCATCTCGCTGATGCCCGATCTGACGCCCTCGCCGCTGCGCAGCCAGGCCAACGGCATCATCAACCTGATGGGCGGATTAGGCGGCGTGATCATCACGCTGGTGGGCGCCCAGCTCTACGCGCTAAACATCGCCCTGCCCTTTATCGTCGCCGACGTGCTGGTGCTCGCGGCGTTGCTGATGCTGGTCTTCTTGGTCAGAGAACCGCGCGAACTCGCCGATCCCGGGGACGCGCGCGACGAGGACGTCGGTCTGGGCATGATCAAGAATCTGCGCCAAGTCGCCCCGGCGTCCCGCCGCAGCCTCTTCTTGCTCCTGCTCTCCATCCTGCTCTGGTTCGTAGGCTACAACGCCATCGAGACCTTCTTCACGTCCTACGGCGTCAACGTGCTGGGGATCAGCGAGAACCGCGCGGCGCTGTTGGGCAGCGTGGCCTACGTCACCTTCATCCTCTTCGCCATTCCCAGCGGGTACATCGCGGCCAAAATTGGGCGCAAGCGCACCATCACCCTGGGCCTGCTGATCTTTGCCGGGCTGCTGGCGGTGGGCTACTTCACGCCTAATGCCACCGTCATCGGGGCGCTGCTGGGAGTGGGCGGCATTGCCTGGGCCATGGTGAACATCAACTCGCTGCCTATGGTCATCGACACGGCGGAGAGTGATGCCTCTATCGGCACGTACACTGGCTTCTACTACTTCGCCTCGCAGATCGCTGCCATCGCCGGACCGACGCTCAACGGCTTCGTCATCGAGCGCTCCGGCAACTACAACATGGTCATGCTGATGCCCGTGATCTTCTTCGCCCTGGCGGCGCTGACCATGCAGGGCGTCACCCGAGGCGAAGCGCGCTGACCGATGCCGACGTTTTTGCTTCTAGCCCGCCGCTGTGAATTCTATCTGTGTGGGGACGGGCGGGTCTATTTCCAGACCCGGACTCGCTCGGCCTCCACGCGGACGTAATCACCGGTCTCGATTTGAGCGACGGGCAAACGGTCCACCATGGGAATCGCGCTGATGATGGCGCCCACGGCGACGATAGGCTCGCTCTCCGCGTTGAGAATGGCCGCGGGTGCCAGGCCGTTGACTGCCAGCTGGTAGAGGACGTAGGAGCCGACGGTGCTGCCCTTGCCCGTGGGAAAGACGAGCACCTTGCCCGCCACGCATTGGCTTTCCAGCGGATGGCCGCGTTCAGTGACGATGCCGGTAGCCGCGTCCACGCCGCCCAGAAGGCCGATGGGCTCCGGGGAGACCAACGCCTCGCCTTCGGCCACGCCGGGCTTGATGACCCGGCCTGTTAGGACGAAATCCGCCTGTTGTTGTTGGGTCGCCTGCTGGCTCATGCGAACCCCCACCTTCCGTTGATAGCGGCGTTGACGCACTGATCAAGGGTGCCGAAGCGTGCCGCGACGCCGGCAAGATTCCGCAGGTAGAAGGCCGCTTTGGCCGACGAGGTCGCCACGGCTTTGAAGCCCAGATCACGCACCGGAGCGATGGCCATGCAGGCGTCGGCGATGAGCCGAGCGCCGGCCGCTTCGATGACGGGGGTCAGTTCCAGGCTGCGGGCGGCCTCCTTGACGAGGCGCGCGCAGGTGATCCAGAGCGGGATCTTGAGCCGCTTCCCCTTGAGTTTCTCGGCGATCAACGCGATCTCCACCAGCGAGGCGTGCGGGCAGCCGATCCAGACCAGGTCGATGTCGGCGACGGGATCGTTGAGCATGGCGTAGCCCGGTCGCAGGTCACTGACGGTGATGGTCTCCGGGTCTGGGGCCAACCTGGGCCGCGCGCGAGTCTCCGGCGTCACGCCGGCGACGTGGTAGAGCGCGACGGCGCCGGTCGCGGCCATGGCGGCGCCCAGGGCTTTGAGGTTCTCTTCCCAGTGCCGGTTGCTCCGCTGGACTGGCAGCCCCACGAAGTAGGGCACGCGGTTGCGGGCGATTTTACCGACGATGGCGCCCAGCGCGCTGTAGTCGGGGATAACGCGCAGGGCGGTTTTTACCTCGACGCGCAGGGTGGCGCGCCGGTTCTCGTCCAGGTGCAGGCCGTAGGCGGCGGTGCGTCCCGCCAGCGCGGCGGCGATGGCGCCCGGCCCGCCCTCGCGGTTGGTGCGCGCGCCTAAGACGCTGTTGGCGTAGGATACGGCGGACGATTCGGCCCAGGCGACATGCTGGCCCATAGCGGGCACGTTGCCGATGAGGTAGGGTGTGCAGGTGGGGCAGGGATCGCCCCCGCCAACGCCCATGCGCTTGAAGGCCTCGATGACGGCGTGCTGTTTGGCGGCGAAATTGGGAGCGAAGCCCTGCTCACGCCAGGCGCGCAGATCCATGGCGGCAGGGTTGAGCGTGGTGGGCACGCGGACGCGCGCGCCCTCGTCGGCCCAGCGCTGCAGAAAATCCAGGCCCGCCGGACCCAGGTTGCGGTAGGAGACGCCGGAGATCTGGACGCTGGCGACGGGAATCAGCCGCTTGGCGCCGTAGATCTTGCCCAGGGCGACGAGGATTTCCATGGCGCGCTGGAGTGCGTCTCCTGCTCCGCCGTTTAACCAGGTTTGCTCTTCGTGAGTCAGTTTCATAAGGGGCCTCATTTCGAGTCGGCCAAAAATATGAGCGCATTATATACCACGCTCTGGCAACGCAAAGGCCCGCAAGGGAGCACCTTGCGGGCCAGTTTGCAGTTGCTACGTGCGGAGCGCGTTATTTGGTCGCGCCCAGGGTCAAACCTTTGATGAAGTAACGCTGCAGGAAGATGAAGACGATGACCGTGGGCAGGGTGGCGATGAGCGCGCCGGAGACGATGACGGTCCAGTCCATGATCCACTGACCTTGTAGCGTTGCTAGGCCGGCAGTGACCGGCTTTAGAGAGTCCGTGCGCAGGAGGACGATGGCCCAGAGGTAGTCGTTGAAGATCCAGGTGAACTCCAGCGTCGCCAGCGCGGCGATGGCGGGCAGCGTCAAGGGAACCATGATCTGCCACCAGATGCGGAACTCACTGCAGCCGTCGATGCGGGCGGCTTCCAGAATCTCGCCGGGGACGGTGCGCATGTAGTTGCGGAGCAAGAAGGTGCAGAAGCCCAGCTGGAAGGCGGTGTGGAAGATAATGATGCCCAGTTGTGTGTCGTAGAGGCCCAGCGCATCGGTCAGCCGGAAGACGGGCAGCATCAAGACCTGGAACGGCAGCATGGTGCCGCCAACGTACATGAAGAAGAAGAAGCGGTTACCGGTAAATTGGAATCTGGCGAGGGCGTAGGCCGAGAGCGACGAGAGGAAGAGGGTGCCGACGAGGGCGGGGAGGGTGATAATGAAGCTGTTGGGCAGGTATCTGTGGAGGCCACCGCGCTCCCAGGCTGTGCGGAAGTTGTCCAAGGTCCACTCTTTGGGGATGGCGATAAAACCGTGGCTGAGGATGTCGTCGTTGGTGCGGACGGAGGTGAGCAGGGCGGTGAAGACGGGCAGCAGCCAGATCAATGTCACCAGGACCAGCAGAAAGAAGCCCAGGGCACGCCACGGTGAACTGAAGAATTTGCTTGCACTCATGATGCCTCCTAGTACTCCATCTCTTCTTTCATGATGTTCGATAGGTAGAAGAAAATGAAGACGGCGCTGATGAGGAAGAGGATGACGGAAATCGCAGCAGAATAACCCATTTTGTAGTTGTTGAAGGCTTCGATGTACATGAAGTTAGCCAGCACGCTGGACGAGTTATACGGGCCACCGCGCGTCATCACGGAGACCAGGTCGAAGGCGCGTAAGGAGTCGATGATGCTGATGACGACGACGATGACGGTCACCGGGGCGAGCAACGGCAGGATCACGTGGCGGAAGGTCTGGACGCCGCTGGCGCCGTCGACCTTAGAGGCGTCGATGAGCTGCGGGTCAATGCCCTGCAGGCCGGCGAGGTAAAGTACCATGACGTACCCTACCTGCCGCCAGACGGCGACGATGATGATGGACCACATGACGAGATCGCTGTCACTCAGCCAGCCGATCTTAAGATCCGGGTTGCCCGTAATCCGCCGCAAGACCGAGTTGATCAGCCCGTTGGCGGGCTGGTACATCCACGACCAGATCAGACCGCAGACGACCAGCGAGAGTACCAGGGGCGAGTAGAAGCTGGCTTTGAGGATTTTGGCGCCGGGAACCTGCCGGTTCAGAATCATGGCCAAACCTAGGCCAAGGATAACCGGCACGGTGATAAAGCTGACGATCCACTTGAGATTATTTTTCAGAGACGTATAGAAGACCGGATCGCGAAATAACCGCTCATAATTACTCAAGCCGGTGAAAACGGGCGCGGTCAGCCCATCCCATTTAGTGAGGCTGAGGTAAAAGGTGTAGAGCATAGGGCCGATGACCCAGACGAGATAGAGAATCAGCGGGCCGATCAAGAACAGGTAAGGGACGTATTTGTTTTTAGAGCGCATAGTTCTGTTCCTCAAGACGTCCTTGTGTGGAGTCTGCAGTCAAACAGCAGCGTCCACAATTGGCTGCCCTGAAAAAAGGTCAGCCACAGAAAAGCTTGGGGTCCATAGCGTATCCCCTTCTTTACTGAAAACCTTTTTCAGGTGAGTCACGATTAGGAACTGTACTTATTGGGTGCTGATAGGGGCGCAGCGATGTGCCGCGCCCCTCCTTGCTTGTGAGAGGATTACTCCTCGGTGAAGATCTCCTGACGGGACATCTCAAGATTTGCGAGAATGTCTTCGATTTCGTCAGGGTTGTCCCAGAAGCGCATGAAGCCGTTCATGCCCTCGTCTGCCATCTCCGGCGTGGTGTCGCGGTCGTAGAACTGGGCGACGTAGTCGGCGGTCTGGATCATCTCGATGCCCTTCTGCTGGTTCTCGCTGTAGAGGGACATATCGACCTCATTGTTGGTCGCCAGGCGGCCTACTTTTTCAGCGAAGTACTCCTGCACCTCAGCGGAGCCTAAGAAGGCCAGGAATTCCTTAGCAGCTTCTGGATTCTGGGAGTTGGCGGAGATGAAGTAGCCGTCGGTGGGGGCGTCCTCGCCAATGGGGACGGCGGGATCGATGATGGGGAATTGGAAGAAGTCCAGCTGTTCGGCCTCGACGTCGTCGGGGTAGCTGTCGCGGATGAAGTCACCCATCAGGTACATGGCGGCCTCGCCGTCGATCATGAACTGGAGCGCTTCCTGCCAGCTGTAGGCGGCGGGATCGTCGATAAAGTAGCCGTCCTCGATCAGCGGCTGCCAGTAGTCGGTGAAGACCTGAAGCACGCGCGGATCCTCGTAGCTCTCTTTGCCCAACATCAGGTCGATGTGGAACTCTGGCCCGTTGACGCGCATATTGAGGTAGTCAAACCAGGCGGCGGCGGTCCAGCGGTACTTGGTGCCGATGGTCAAGGGGGCGTAACCGTTCTCCTGGAGCGTGTCGCAGACGGCGAGGAACTCTTCCCAGGTCTTGGGGGGCGTGAGATCCAGCTCTTCGAAGATGTCTTTGCGGTAGTAGACGGCCCACCAATACCAGCTGGCCGGCAGGAAGTACTGCTTGTCGTCGACGGAACTCAGGGCGCGGAAGCCCTTGGAGTAGCTCTCGTTCCAGCCTTCTTCTGCCCAGACATCGCTGATGTCCATGATCAGGCCCTTGTCGATGAAGAATCGGGCGCGGTTGCCGGCGAACCAGGTCATGACGTCCGGCGGTGTGGACGCGGTCAAGTAGGCGCGGATGGCCTGCTTGAAGTCCTCGTGGGCGACGATGCTGTGCATGACGTCGATGTTTGGGTACGCTTCCTCGAACATCGCGACGACCTCTTCATCGGCTTCCCGTGGTAAGGGATCGCTCATGTAAGAGTTGTAGATCACGGTGTTTTTATCAACGGGAACCTCTTTCTCAACTTCGACCTCAACGGTCTTCTCGACCTCAACAGTCCGTTCAACCTCAACTGTCTTCTCAACGGTGACCGTGACGGTCTCCGGCGTCGGGGTCGCGCAGGACGCCAGCAGGGTCAGCAGCGTCACGGCGACCATCAGCAACGATAGTTTCTTGTTCATGGAATCTTCTCCTCCATAGAGTCAAATCTGTGTAGGTAAAATGGGTGTTCGTCAATGCCAAGTTTGATTTCTATAGACACCTCCTTGCCGAGTGTTTTCGATGTTGGATTTGCGTTATCTTGCCAAAAGTCCGGTAGAATCGCGGACGATCAGCTCTGTAGGCAGTACCACGGGCTGAGGCAGCATAGACTGATCATCCATAAGGTCGAAGAGCAAGCGCGCGGCCTGTTTTCCCATCTCCTGCGCCGGCTGGCGAATAGTCGTCAGCTTGGGATTACACATCTTGGAGATGGGCACGTCGTCAAATCCAATGATGGAAACGTCTTGTGGCACGCGCAACCCTTGCGCCTGCACATATTGCATGGCGCCGATGGCCATGCGGTCGTTCAACGCGAAGATGGCGCTAGGGGGTTGGGTGCGTCTCATCAGCTGGGCCGCTGCTTGCGCACCGCTTTCCACGGTGAAGTCGCCGTGGGTCACGAGTGCAGGATCAAGTTCCAGACGATGCTCTTCCAGGGCGATGTGGCAGCCGGCCAGGCGTTCGTCAACCGCGCAAATGCTCTGTTCCGGTCCGCTGATGATGCCGATGCGCTGATGTCCCAAACTCAGCAGGTGCATGATGGCTTGACGTGCCCCGCCCCGGTCGTCGGCGTGGACGGCGTATGCATCTTCAGACTCATCGCGGTGATAGCCCAGCATAACCCAGGGATAGTCGCTTTGATTGAGGAGTTTGATACCCACCGAGGCGTGGGGTGTCTCGCATATAATCACGCCATCAACGTAGCCGGTCCCGACGAGACGCTCAAAAGCCGACTGCTCCTGCTTGTGCGCATCCGAAAGAAAACCGTCTGAGATGGCGGTAGTCAGTAGTAGTGTGTAGCCTCGCAATCCAAGCATCTGATCCACAGCACTCATCTGTTTGAGCAGGTGGGGATCGTTGAAGAGGTACTGCGGGCTATAGGGGATCACAAGGCCGACGATATGTGTGCGTTGTTGCGTCAGCCCGCGCGCGGCCAGGTTGGGCCGGTAGCCCATCACATCAATGGTTTCCTGAATGCGGGCACGGGTCTCGTCAGCAACGCCGTCTTTGTTGTTGATGACCCGCGAGACGGTCTGACGGGAGACGCCGGCTTGCTCGGCCACGTCTTGAAGGGTCACACGTTTGTGTTTCACCATAAGCCTCTTGACGATGTTACATGCCTGTGAACTTATCGTGAGCGCTCACACTTACAGTGTAACATAAGGAAAAAGCGGTGTCAAGAGGAAATTTGCCAGGGGAATCGTATGCCATTCTTCCCGTTGCCAGCAGGTGAAATAGGGTACCTGCGCGGCTGGGGATATCAAGATAGACAAAGCGCCGGGATCTATAGGACCCCGGCGCCGATCTCTGGATAGCGCGCGCTATTTCACAACGATGCTCACCAGTTTCTTGCGCGGGATGATGACTTTGACGATCTCGCGGCCCTCCAGGTAGCGCTGAACGTTGGATTCGGACAGCGCTACCTCGCGGATCAGCGTCTCGTCCGCGTCCGTGGGGATGGTCACGCGCCCGCGCACCTTGCCGTTGACCTGGATGGGGATCTCGCGCGTCTCCTGCACCAGCATGGCCTCGTCCCATTCGGGCCAAGACTGCTGGTGGACGCTGTGGTCATTGTCCTGGCGTGCCCAGAGCTCCTCCGCCAGGTGTGGCGTGATGGGTGCCAGCAGGAGTACCAGCGTGTCGACCGTCTCCTTCCACAGATCTGTCTCCCAGTACGCGGATTTGGCCTTGCTCAGCGCGTTGGTGTACTCCATCAGCCGGGCGATGGAGGTGTTGAACGAGAAGTTGTCCAGGTCATGCGTCATGGCCTTGATCGCCTCGTGCATGGCCCGCAGCAGCTCGCGCTCGGCCTCTTCGTCAGGCGCGTCCGTGTCGCGTGGCGGCTCCAGCACCAGGTGCCAGACGCGGTTCAGCCAACGGATGACGCCCTCAATGCCCTGGCTGTCCCAGGGGCCGCCCAGCTCCCACCGCCAACCGAACATCAGATACGCGCGGACGGCATCGGCGCCGTAGGCGTCCACCAATTCATCGGGCGCGACGACGTTCTTCTTGCTCTTGGACATCTTCTCGACGTCCAGGTGGTAGAGAATGTCGCCCAGTTCGCCTTTCTTCTTGCCCTCAATGTGAATGGGCACGTCCTCGCCCACGTACACCACGGTCAGCCACTCGCCGTCGGCGGACGTGCGGATCCGCAGGCTGACGTCGTCGCGATCCATGACCTCGCCGGCGATCTGATCCTCGCCGCGCTCCGGATCGGGCCACTGCTCCTGGTGCTCGAACGAGATCACGTTGATCTCCTCCGCCTCGAAGGCCGCGTCCTTCCAACGCCCGGTGGCCTCTGCGAAGTCACCGGGGCGCGGCTCGCCCAGGATGGTGCCCTGGTTGCGCAGCTGGAGCATCGGCTCGTCGAAATCGACCAGGCCGGCGTCGCGCATGACTTTGGTGAAGAAGCGCGTGTAGAGCAGGTGCATCACCGCGTGCTCGGCGCCGCCGGTGTAGGTGTCGACGGGGAGCCAGTAGTCGCCCTCCTTCGGGTCCCACGGCGTCGCATCGGGTCCGACCGATTCGCCCTCTCGGTAGTAAGGGCTGAGGTAAGCATAATGGTACCACGACGAGCAGACAAAGGTGTCCATCGTATCTGTCTCGCGCGTGGCGGGGCCGCCGCACCGAGGACAGGTGGTGTTCAGGAAGTCCTCGTGGTATTTGAGCGGACTCTCCCCCGTCGGCATGAACTCGATGTCGTCGGGTAGCAGCACCGGCAGCTCCTCGTAGGGCACCGGGACCGTGCCGCACTCGTCGCAATAGACCATGGGGATGGGCGCGCCCCAGTAGCGCTGGCGGCTGATGAGCCAGTCGCGCAGCCGGTAGTTGACGGCGGCTTCGCCGGCCCCTTTTTCTTCCAGCCACGTGGTCACCTTCTCCACTGCCGGATCGGGCGCGGACGTGCCGTCGAAGGGCGGTGAGTTGACCATGGTGCCTTCGCCCGGATAGGCGCGCGGCAGCGGGTCAGGGCGCCCATCTTCGACCCATGCCTCTGTCTTGATGACCATGGGAATGGGTAGATCGTAGGTCTGTGCGAAGGCGAAGTCGCGCTCGTCGTGGGCGGGCACCGCCATGATGGCGCCGGTGCCGTAGCCCATCATCACGTAATCCGCGATCCAGATGGGGATGCGCGCGTCGTTCACCGGGTTGATGGCGTAGGCGCCGGTGAAGACGCCGGTCTTCTCCTTCTCCGTGCTCAGCCGCTCGATCTCCGTCTGACGCGCGGCCTGAAGCTTGTACGCCTCAACGTCTTCTTTGTGTTCCGGCTTGGTGATGCGATCCACCAGCGGATGTTCCGGCGCCAGTACCATGAAGGTCGCACCCCAGAGCGTGTCCGGCCGGGTGGTGAAGACGACGAACTCGCTTTCGCCCTCGTCCGCGTCGTCTGGCAGATCCTCAGGTGCGATCTTGAAAACGACTTCGGCGCCTTCGCTGCGCCCGATCCAGTTGGTCTGCAGCGTCTCGATCTTTTTGGGCCAGTCGATGTCGGAGAAGTCCAGCAGTTCGTCAGCGTAATCGGTGATCTTGAAGAACCACTGCTTCAGATCCTTCTTGACGACGGCGGTGCCGCAGCGCTCACAGACGCGGTCTTCGCCGATGACCTGCTCGCGCGCCAGCGTCGTCTTGCATTGCGGGCAGTAATCGACGGGCGACTGTTTGCGGTAGGTCAATCCCATGTCGTAGAGCTTGAGGAAGAACCACTCCGTCCAGCGATAGTAGCCGGGCAAGCAGGAGATGGCCTCGCGGTCCCAATCGAACATGGCGCCCATGGAGCGCATCTGCCGGCGCATGTTGACGATATTGTCCAGCGTCCACTCCTTGGGATGAATGCCCCGCTGGATCGCTGCGTTCTCGGCGGGCAGACCGAAGGCGTCAAAGCCCATGGGGAACATCACGTTGAAGCCGTTCATCCGCTTGAAGCGCGCTCGGACGTCGCTGGGCGTCATGGCGTACCAGTGGCCGATGTGTAGATCGCCACTGGGGTACGGAAGCATCGTCAAGGCGTAGAATTTGGGTTTGTCGTGATCGACGACGGCCTTGTGTAGTTTATCTTCTTCCCAGCGCTTCTGCCACCGGGGCTCAATCTCTTGGGGACGATAGGACTCCATAACGCTCCTCCTGCGAAAAATCTTCAACGATCAGCGAATAATGGGTACTCTTGATACCTGAGCACTTTCTATTCTACTTGAAACAGGCTGAAAGCCAAGCCGGGCGACAGCAGGGCAATCGCATCTAAATTCTAAAGCCCAGTTTACGAGGACTGGAAGTCCTCTACCGAAGCCTAACGCCTGCCCGTCCGCCTCCGCGGACGGAAAAACGCGTCGACGTAGGTCGACGCTCGGCGCATCAGCGCCTTGGAGAGCGACTTCAGTCGTGTACTTTGGGCTAGAAACACCTTTATGCGCCTCCATTATGCGATTTCTGTCATGAAATGAATGCTACGTTTCAGATGCGATTGCCCTGGGGCGACAGCAGAGGCTTGCGTCATCCAGGAACTAATCGGAAAATCCTATCATTTGCAGCGTTTTTTCCTTGTTACGCGACACGTTTCAAGACGGTGGAAGAGATAGGATCACAGTGGAAGGACCACGCATCAACAAAAAGGTGACTGGAGATGGCAGACAGGAAGCGGTCCATTGAGGAACTGCCGGGCTCTTGTCTTAGGCCTACGGTCAAGTTAATGCAGGAAACCGGCGCTGATCAAACGCTCGATCTAGCGCCAGTACTCCGCTTCCCACTCGTCGAGCAGCGTCATCGAGCCGTCGGTCAGTCGCCAACCGTCGGTGGTACGGACCGTGCCCCATTCCACCTCCCAAGTGCGGACCATGACGCGCCCGTCGACGTTGTCCCACGAGAGAACCTGCGTGGCGACGCGCGCGTTGTTCTCGTCGCCCCCACCGGGTATCTGGTGCACGGCGCCGGCCTTGACGCGCAACGTCGTGGCGAAACCGGCGGCCCACTCGTTGTACGGGCGCGCCGCGCGCGTCCCTTCGGCTAACAACGCGTACGCGCCGGGCAGATCGCGGTCATCTAGCGCCAGGTAAAACGAGATGACGGCGTACGTCGGCTTGTGCGTGGGATATGCGTGGGGGCGGTCAGAATAGAACCACGCCCAGCGGTCCGACGTCCAGCCGTAGGTCTGCCCGTCCCAGGTGAAGACGACGTGCCAGGCCAGCGACGGCGCGGCGGTGTCGTGGTGACCCTCGATGATCTCCTCCGCTAAATCACCGTCGGCATCCTCGAAGAAGACGCCGGCATCGCCCTGGAACGCGCCCAGCAAGCGATATGCCCCGGCCTCCCAGACGAAGAGGTGCAGCAGCGTCTTGTTGGTCTCGGCGTGACCAAAGATGGCGATCTCCGGTCGCCCGTCGGCGTTGACGTCGCGTACCTCGACCTCGCACGTGGCGTACTCGCCCAGACCGTAGTCGGGATCGCCGGGCTCCGGCTGCGCCGCTGGCAATGCGTAGAAATCTTCGCCGTCTAACACGAAGGCGTTCAGGCGCGGCCCAGCCTCGGGCTGATGTGTCAGCGCCAGCCACTCCGGCTCCGCGTCACCGTCAGCGTCCTCGTGCCGCAGGCAGACCAGATCCGCGCCTTCGGCGGCAGCCTGCACGCGCGCCAACCCACGCTTCGCGGTCTCCGAGAGCGTCGCCGGATCAGGCGTAGGGAACGGGGTGGCGGTGGGCGTCAACGTTGGCGTCGGTGGGACGGGCGTACTGGTGGCCGTCGGCTGCGGAGATGCGGTAACGCTCACCGTCGGCGGCGCCGTGGCACGCTCCGTTGTCGGCGCGGCACCGCAACCACTCCATGTCACCAGGGAGATTCCTATGAACGCGATAAACGCAATCCGGCGCACGTTCCCAGTCCTACTTTCAATGATCCGACCACCCGACTATCTAACTATCCGACCAACTGACCACTCTCCATCCCCAGCGCCTGGCTCATCATCCAACGCTCCCAGCGCTCCATGGCTTCTTCCAATTGCTCGGCGGGTTGCACCAGGGAGATCCGCACGTAGCCTTCGCCGTGAGGGCCGAAGGCGGCACCGGGCGCAACAGAGACCCCGGTGTCGTCCAGCAGACGCTGGGCAAAGTCCATACTGGATGAGAAATTCGGGGGCAGTTCCGCCCAGACGTAGAGCGTCGCCTGGTACGGCGCGTACCAGAGATTCATCCGATCCAAGGCCAGCGTGACGACGGTGCGGCGTCCCTGATAGACAGTGTTACGCTTGTCGTGCCATGCGTCGGGCAGATCCAGCGCCACTGCCGCCGCGCGCTGAATGGGGCGGAAAATCCCTGTATCACTGTTGGACTTGACGCGCGCCAACGCCGCGATAGCGTCGGCGTTTCCCACGGCCATGCCTACGCGCCAGCCCGCCATGTTCCCCATCTTGGAGAGCGAATTGAATTCTACCGCAACGTCCCTGGCCCCGGGAACCTGCAGGACGCTGGGCGGGCGCTCGCCACGCCAGGAGACCTCGGCGTAGGGATTGTCGTAGGCCAACAGGATCTCGTGGCGCTTAGCAAAGGCCACGGCCTTCTCCAGAAACTCCAGACCGGCGACGGCGCTGGTGGGATTGTTGGGATAGTTCAGCCACATCAACTGCGCTTTCTCACAGGCCTCCTCGGGAATGGTGTCGAAATCGGGGAGAAAGTCACGCTCGCGCAGTAACGGCATCTGATAGAGATCCGCCCCGACGAGCCGCGCCGGGTTTTTGTACGTCGGGTAACCGGGGTCGGGTACCAGCACCACGCTGCCGGGATTGGCAAAGGCTGTGGGCAGATGCTGGATGCCCTCCTTGGAGCCGATCAGCGCCAGCACCTCGCGCTTCGGATCTACGGAGACCTCAAAACGCCGCTCGTAGTACCGGACAATGGCCTCCCGAAACTCTGGATCGCCGTAATAACCGGCGTAGCCATGCGTGTCGGGACGGCGCGCGGTTTCTTCCAGCGTATCAATCACCTCGGAGGCCGGCGGTAGATCGGGGCTGCCGATGTCCAGGCGAATCACATCGACGCCAGCTCGTTTTAGTGCCACGATCTGCTCACCGATGGTAGCGAAAACGTAGGTAGGCAAGTTCTCCATGCGGGCTGCGGTTTTCATACACTCTCCTGTTCAATGTTGATCGAATCGTCCATTTCATCATACCATAGGTGCGAAAAAGCGAGAATTGTATGGTTGGACTTTCCCTCTCTTTATGGTAGCCTTATTTGTTGGATTTCACCGTACTGATCAGAGAAGAAAGGAAACCAAGATGAATATCGTGGTCACCGGTTCGATTGCGTTTGACTATTTGATGTCCTTTCCGGGCGACTTTTTGGAGCATATCAAGCCGGACCGTTTGCAAAAGTTGAGCCTCAGCTTTCTCGTGGACGATATGCAGAAGCAGCGTGGCGGTTGTGCCCCGAATATCGCTTACACGCTGGCGCTGCTGGACGAGCGACCGCTGATCATGGCCACCGCCGGCAAGGATTTCGATGCCTATCGCAGCTGGCTGGAAGACCACGGCGTCGACACCTCTGCCGTGCGCATCATCCCGGAGGCCTTCACGGCGTCTTTCTTCGCCACCACCGACCAGGGCCAGAATCAGATTGCCAGCTTCTACACCGGCGCTATGGCCTACGCCCGCGAACTCTCCTTCCGCGATCTGGATCGGCCCGTAGACCTGACGATTATCTCACCGAACGATCCCGTCGCCATGGATATCTACCCCGAGGAATGCCGCGAACTTGGCATTCCTTACATCTATGATCCCAGCCAGCAGGTGGTGCGCTCGACGCCTCAGTCGCTGCGCAACGGCCTCGTCGGCGCCGACATGCTCATCGTCAACGATTACGAGTATGAGCTGCTCAAGGAGCGGGTCGGCATGACGGATGATCAGGTGCGAAAATCTGTGACAACCGCCGTCATCGTGACGCAGGGCGAGGACGGTGCCTGCATCTGGACCGCCGATGAGACCATTCAGGTGCCTGCCGCTCCACCCAGTTGTATCGCCGATCCCACCGGCGTGGGTGACGCTTTCCGCGCCGGTCTCATCAAAGGGTTGGCCTTGGGCCTGCCCTGGGGAACGGCCGGACGCATCGGCAGTCTAGCCGCGACCTACGTCCTGGAGACAGAAGGGCCGCAGGCGCACCACTACACGCTGACCGAGTTCGCCGCGCGCTACGTGGATCTCTTCGATGAGGACGAATTCACACAGACCGCTCTACAATGACCGGGGACCGGGGACGGGAGATCGGTTCGGCGTCTGACCCCGGTCTCCGGTCTGTCGTCTCCGGTCAGACTCATAAAAGCAAGCTATCAACCAAAACGACTATTTCAACACGAACGACATAAGGAGTTAACCCATGGATTATCACGTCAAGGATATGGATCTGGCCCCGGCGGGCCGGTTGCGGATGGAGTGGGCGGAGCGCGAGATGCCCGTGTTGCGGCAGATTCGCGAGCGCTTCGAGAGCGAAAAGCCGCTGAAGGGCGTGCGGATGTCCGCGTGCTTGCACGTCACCACGGAGACGGCAAATCTGGCGACGACACTGGCTGCCGGCGGAGCCGACCTGGTCTTGGTCGCCAGCAACCCGCTCAGCACGCAGGACGACGTGGCCGCCGCGCTGGTCTCCTATCATGAGATCCCCGTCTACGCCATCAAGGGCGAGGACAACGAGACCTACTACGAGCACATCCACGCCGCCATCGACCACAAGCCGCAGCTGACCATGGACGACGGCGCGGACCTGGTGAGCACGCTGCATAAGGACCGCCGCGAGGCGCTAGGCACCGTCATCGGCGGGACCGAGGAGACCACCACAGGCGTCATCCGCCTGCGCGCCATGGCGAACGACGGCGCGCTCAACTATCCCATCGTCGCCGTCAACGACGCCATGACCAAGCACCTCTTCGACAACCGCTACGGCACCGGACAGTCGACCATAGACGGCATCATCCGCGCCACCAACGTGCTCGTGGCGGGCAAGAACGTCGTCGTGGGCGGCTACGGCTGGTGCAGCCGGGGCATCGCCATGCGGGCCAAGGGCATGGGCGCCAGCGTCATCGTCACCGAGATCGATCCGCTCAAAGCGCTGGAAGCGGTGATGGACGGCTTCCGCGTCATGCCCATGATCGAGGCTGCGCCCATCGGCGACATCTTCGTGACGTCCACCGGCGACATCAACGTCCTCGACGCGCAGCACTTCGAGGTCATGAAAGGCGGCGCCATCGTGGCGAACTCCGGGCACTTCAACGTCGAGCTCAACATCCCCGCACTGGCGGAGATGGCCGAGAGCAAGCCGCGCCGCGTGCGTCCCTTCGTCGACGAGTACACCCTGCCCGACGGGCGCCGCATCCACGTGCTGGCCGAGGGCCGGCTGGTCAACCTCTCGGCGGCCGAGGGGCATCCCAGCGCGGTGATGGACATGTCCTTCGCCAACCAAGCGTTGAGCGCCGAGTACATGCTCGGTCACGCCGACGAGCTGGAGCAGACGGTCTACGCCGTGCCCGAGGAGATCGACCGGAACATCGCCAAGCTCAAGCTGGCGGCCATGGGCGTTGAGATCGACGAGCTGACCGAGGAGCAGAAGGAGTATCTCGCTTCCTGGACTGTGGGTACCTAGGCAGCAGGATTACCCCTTTCACAAAAATGGTACGTATCCCCCGTCGCCTCTGGGCACGGGGGATTATGATTCCTGACCCGTGATGTATGACTTCGACTCAGAGGAGCCTGCATCGTGTTGCATAAGTTTTCGATTCGCCGCCGTTTCGCCCTTTTTTATCTGATCTTCTACATGGCGACCGGCGTCCTTTTCCCGTACATGGCGATCTATCTGGAGCAACGTCAGATCACAGGAACGCAGGTGGGGCTGCTGCTGGGCCTCAACTCGCTCGTCGGCATCTTCGCCCAGCCGCTGTGGAGTTTCATCAGCGACGTCTACCAGATCCGCAAGGGTGTGTTGAGCATCGCAGCGCTGGGCCTGGCTGTGGTCTCTCTGGGCTTCGGCATCAGCAGCAGTTTCATCTGGCTGCTGACCGTCATCGTGCTCTTCTCCGCCATGCGCGCGCCCATCCTGCCGCTGGGTAACGCCCTGGTCTTCGATTATCTGGAGAAACACAACGAGCGCAGCAGTTATGGCCTGCTGCGCGTCTGGGGCTCGGTGGGATTCGCCATCATCTCATTCCTGGCCGGTACCTTTCTCGTCGAGTCGCTGCTTGATACGCTGCCGGTCCTTCACGCCGCCTTCATGGTTCTGGTGGCGATCCTGACTTTCTTTCTGCCCGCCGCTGTGTCCGACGACGAGAGCAACTGGATCGAAGGCCTGCGTCTGCTGCCGGAGCGCCCGCCGTTGGCGCTCTTTCTGTTGGGCACCATCCTCATCGGCGGCCCGCTGATCACCGGCGTGCAGTATCTTTCGATCTACATGGGCGATCTGGGCGCGCCTGGTTGGCTCATTGGCCTCGCCATCTCCTCTATGGCGATTCTGGAGATCCCCTTCATGCGCTGGTCGCCCTGTCTGATGGAACGTTTCAAGATTTCGCGGCTGCTGCTGATCGGCGTGTTGCTCCTGCCGCTGCGCTGGGTACTGTTGGCCATCATCCGAGAGCCGCTGCTTATTCTCCCCGTTCAGGTTCTGCACAGCATCGCCCTGGTCACCATGATGGTCGTGGCTGCGACGTACATGGATCGACAATTACCGCCCCGCTGGCGCGCCACCGGACAGGGCCTGCTGACTACGGCGGTGCTGGGGCTGGGGCCGAGTGCGGGCCAGTTTGTCGCCGGCGTCGTCTCCGATGCCTACAGCCTCCGCACCGTCTGGTGGGGCGCCATGAGCGTGACCATCGTGGGTATGGGGTTGATGGCGCTGGCGTTGAAGCAGCTGAGCAGTCAAGCGAACGTGGCTGCAGACGTCTGAGCTGCTCTGCGCAGCGCAGTACAGTGCGCCAAAAGCGGGGATCTCTATACCGTAATGGTCAGCACACTTCCTACAATGTGATATCTGTTTTCTCGATGTTCGCGTCCGGCAGCGCGTCCGCTATATCCTCTAAAGGCTCCCCGGTCATTGGGTGTCGGTACGCAGGCGCCAGATCCGCCAGGGGCGTGGCAAGATGCACCTCCGTCAGAATCCCAGGATGAGGAACTCGCTCTTCTACCAGGTCAAATCTCGCGTTGTCATAGAGCGCAATCCTTAGCTGGACGTTGCCAGCACTCTGGTCACCGGTGTGCTCTTGCGCGACCGTCTCTTCAGTTTTGCGGAGATACTGTCTCAACTGCGCGGGAGTCATCGAAGTCTCGACCAGGGCCGCAGCATGGAGAAACACTTGAGACGCCCCATCGTCTTCCGTAGACCGTTTGTAGATAGGGGAGATGGCCAGCACCGACATCGTTCCGTGTAGCCCTTCCACAGCTCCACGCAGCGGGTCGTGGGAGGTGCCCCTATGACTTAACGCCAAGAAGACCCTGTGGGTGGCGGGCCTCAGATTGGCGCGGGTGCGTTCGATCTCCACGGCGACGGAGCGAGCGGATCGCAACGCAGCTGGCTTTTCCACTCGAACGCGCACCTGTTCCACACGTTGGTTTTCCAAACAGATAGCGGCAATCTCCGTTGCCATCTTCTCCAGTAGATAGAAACGCGCCTGCTCGACCAGCCGGCTCACCCGTTTGGCGATGACGTGATAGTTGACGGCATCCTCAATCTTATAGGAGATCGCCGGCCAGTCAGTCTGCGTTTCTAACTTGAGATCAACCCGAATGTCCTGCCGTCCGGTGCGCTGCTCTTGATCAACGCCCAGCGTCGTGCGGAGCAACAGACCTTCGATGTGAATTTGATCCTTCATGGCTTCCTCCTCTGCCTATTCAGCTTTGGCTGCCCTGAAAAAAGGGTTTTCAGTAGCTTCAACTTTATCATTGATGAAGCGTCCGGGAAAGTCAAGGCGCAGTAGGGCAAACGAAGCAGGTTCAGGGTCGCTCAAACGCCATAGGCGGCTTCCCATCATGTCTTCCTCCCGCATCAACCCCAGCTTCGTTTGCTTTGCTTTCGTCTACGCAGGTTCTACGGTACGGAGGGCGTTTTCACCAGCGGACTCGCTTCGAAATCCCCAGTAGGGCAAACGAAGCAGGTTCAGGGTCGCTCAAACGCCATAGGCGGCTTCCC
>CAYVKR010000031.1:0-18985 GCA_964452025.1 uncultured Anaerolineales bacterium | reverse complement strand
CGCATCAACCTCAGCTTCGTTTGCCTTGCTTTCGCCTACGCAGGTTCTACGGTACAGAGGGCGTTTTCACCAGCAGACTCGCTTCGAAATCCCAAAATTGCATGTTTTGCCTATATGACGCTTCTGATGTAAACTTTATTTGTAGGCAGCCACCTCTGTTTTTACATCATCGACTCCTTTTTTGGGCCCTGCGCTTGTCCAGACCGAACGTTGATTTGACCGAAAGTCCCTGAACCATGCGGCATAGAGAACGTCTATGGTTAGAGAACGCCGGTTACGGATATGTGGGAAACTGGTACTGTTTGCGTTCTCTATCCCCTCTGCGGTAACAGACTTTTTTCACTGATGTCAACAAAAGCTCGCCGAGAAGCATCCTGGTATTGTCTCGATGGTTATCATGGGACACGGATTCACACAGATAAACACAGAAAAAGCACAAAATCCGTGGAATTTGTTTACGTCCGTGTCTCAAGATAGAAGTCCGACTCCTTCGAAAATAGCGAATGATGAATGGCGAATGGCGAATACTCAAGCATACCTGGTTGCTGGAGTGCCGACAGCTTGTCGGCATGACGCTGCCAGCAGGATGCTGGCGCTCCAAAAACCGGCATTTTCGTACGAGGATGGTGTGCGCTCGTACCGGTGTCTCTACTGAAAAGGGTTTTCAGTAGAGACAGGGGTACTCTATGGTGTGGTTGTGCAATCACACCATAGATCCCATGTTTTTCTTTGGCTGATCCTTTTTTCGGGGCAGCCAAGCCTGGTTGTGGAGTTAGGGCTGATCTTTTTCAGAGTATCCAGACCAAGTAGAGGAGGCTTTCGATGGGCAAGCGCTATAAGAAGAGTGGCAAGATCAAGAACAAATACTACGAAAAGGAGCTGGCGAAACTCCAAGGTGAGCTTGTCAAGCTCCAGTATTGGATCAGGGAACAGGGTCTGCGCGTGATCGTCATCTTCGAGGGGCGTGACGCCGCCGGTAAAGGCGGCACGATCCGTCGGATTATGCGCCGCCTGAATCCCCGCATGGTGCGGGTAGTCGCGTTGCCTAAGCCCAGCGATCGGGAGCTGCGGCAGTGGTATTTCCAACGCTATATCAAGCATCTCCCTGCAGAGGGAGAGATGGTCCTCTTTGACCGCAGCTGGTACAATCGCGCGGGCGTTGAGTGGGTCATGGGATTCTGTACCCAGGACCAATACCGTCACTTCCTGCACGAATGTCCCGTATTCGAGCGGATGCTGGTGCGGGACGGGATCATTCTGGTCAAGTACTGGTTCGAGATAAGCGCCGAAATCCAAGAGGAGCGCTTCCGCAGTCGTAACAAGGATCCGCGCAAACTCTGGAAACTCAGCCCCATGGATATGGAATCTCGCGCCAAATGGGATGAGTACTCCAAGGCTCGCGATGCGATGTTTGCCTACACAGATATCGAAGAGGCGTCGTGGTATGTCGTCCAGGCCAACGTCAAGAAACACGCGCGTTTGAACTGCATCTCGCACCTGCTCACCATCATTCCCTACCAGGATCTGACTCCAGATCCCGTGGATTTCCCACCGCGTGAAGACTCTGGGTATCAGCGACCTGCTTCGGGTGAGGGACTTAACTACGTTCCCCTCGTCTATGGTTCGAAATACGACGACAATTGAGAGCGCCAGCAAACCACGAAGAGACGTGGATTGAAGGAGAAGACCATGGAGAAGTATGACGAAAACGGCATCATAACGCCGGACTATTACGAGCAGGAGCTGCGCAGACTCCAGACGGAGTTGATCAAATTGCAGTATTGGGTAAAGGATCAGGGCTTGCGGGTCATTGTCCTTTTTGAGGGGCGAGATGCGGCGGGCAAGACAGAGACCATCGGCCGGATTATGCAGCGGCTGAACCCGCGTATCGCGCGATCGGTGGCGTTGGGTAAGCCCAGCGATCGAGAGAAGCGGCAGTGGTATTTTCAGCGTTACGTCGACCACTTCCCGGCAAAGGGCGAGATTGTGTTTTTCAACCGCAGCTGGTACAACCGCGCCGGTGTCGAGTGGGTGATGGATTTCTGTACCGAAGAGGAATACCGGCATTTCTTGAATGAGTGTCCGGAGTTTGAGCGAATGCTGGTGCGTGAGGGATTCAGCCTGGTCAAGTATTGGCTCTCGGTGAGCGCTGAGGAGCAAGAGCGCCGCTTCCAGAGCTGGGTCCATGATCCGCGGACGCGTTGGCGGTTCACGCCCATCGACCGTGAGGCCCGGCAACGTTGGGTCCAATACTCCAAAGCCAAGGATGCGATGATGGCCCACACGAACATCGAAGAGGCGCCTTGGTATGTGATCGACGCGGATGTGCGAGAGCATGCCCAGTTGAATTGCATGGCGCACTTGTTGAATCTGATCCCCTACAAGGATTTGACGCCGGATTTTGAGGAGCTGTCGCCGCGCGAAGAAGCGGATACCGGCTACGTGCGTCCGCCCATGAGCGAACAGAACTTTGTACCGAAAATCTACGGGGGTGACGTAGGTTGAGTAGCACCGGTGAGTTCTAATCCTGCGTTGTAGCCTCGATGTCCAAATCGCGCCGGGGGTTTACTCAGGGCGCTCGCGGTGTGGGTATTGCGGCTTAGGGGGCGGGGTGAGGTGCCGACGGTAGCGTGAAGTAGAAGCAACTGCCCTCTCCTGGTTTGCTCTCCACTCCCACGGTTCCGTTGAGCTTGTCCACAATGCGTCGCACGATGGAGAGCCCCAGGCCGTGTCCGGTTGCGCGCACCTGATCAAGGCGCGTGAATCCGGTAAACAGCTTCGATTGGGCGTCCTGCGTCAGGCCTGGGCCATGATCACAGACCCAGAACTGGACGTGGGACGTCGGCTGCTGAGGTTCCTCGGTCTCAGGGTATGCGTCCAGCCGCGTGTATCCCAGCTCCACGTGTGGTGGCTCCCCACCATATTTGAGCGCGTTGCTGAGGTAGTTGGCCCACACTTCCTCTATCCACGGGGCGTATCCCATAGCCATGGGCCAGTCGGCAGGCTCCGGGCTGCTGATCTTGGCTCTTTTCGCCTGGATGACCGACGCCAGTCGATCAAGGGCGCTCTGCACGATCTCCGCCATGGTCAGCGGTACCGCTGTGACTTCTTGTTTCCGCACGCTGGCCAGCAATAGCAGCTCGTCGATGATGTTATTGAGCTTGTCCCCAGATTTTGTGATAGCTTGAATCGATTTGCCCAGCATCTCCGGCGACGCAGTTGTGTAGGTGCTCTTCAGGAGCCTGGCGTGCCCCAACATGATGCTCAGTGGGTTCTTCAGATCGTGCGCGACGGTATGCGCAAAGGCGTCGAGCTCGGCATTTTGAGCAGCCAGTTGTTCTGCGTAGGAGCGCAGCGCCTCCTCGGCCTCTTTGCGCGCGGTGATGTCCTCTTTGGTGGCGATATAATGTGTGATCGCCCCATCTGGATCTGTGACTGGGGCGATGGTGGCCATTTCCCAATAGAGTGTGCCATCTTTGCGGCGGTTATGGTACTCACCGCGCCAGACCGCTCCGCTGGTGATGGTCTCCCACATCTCCCGATGAAACGCCGGACTCTGTTTGCCGGATTTGAGGATGCTGAGATTCGCTCCCAACGCCTCGTCCACGGTATACCCTGTGATTTTCTCGAAATGGGGGTTAGCATACTTGATGACGCCGTTTGTATCTGTGATCACGATGGCGCTGCCGCTCTGTTCGATTGCCAGGGTGAGTTTGCGCAGTTCCAGGTTCTGTGTTTCCAGCCGACGCCGGTAGGCTTGCAGTTCGTCCTCTCTCTGTCTGCGCTCCACAATGTTCCAGATGAGGTCGGTTGCAAAGGTGACCAACTTTACATCTTCTTCGTCATAGGCCCATGGTTTGTTGGCGATTCCCAGGATTGCTGCGCTCTGCCCCTGGCGTATGGTGGGTATGACCAGCTGGCGTTTCACCGTTGCCCATTCGGGTGGGAGTCCCTGATCCTGAGACGGGTCTATGTCGTTCTGGATGATGGGTTCCTGCTGGCGAACACAGTTGCCCCAGATGCTTGCTCTCTCTCTGCCATATTGCAGCGTTTGTCCTTCTACATCGCGGAGCGCCTGTGGGGTCTCTGTCGACCAGACCTGGAATGAAAGTGTCTGTTGATCCTCGTTCACAAAGCAATAGAAGCCCAGGGGGCTCTTGGTCAACTCACCGATCTCGTCCAAGACGTACTGTATTGGTTCCTCAAGTGGCCGATCGGCAGCAACATTCATCAGATGTAAGCGCAGGCGCAGCACCGCTTCTGCCCGTTTGCGGGCTGTGATGTCGTGGATGATTGAGTAGAGCAGGGTGCGGTTTTTCAGGAGGATCGGCCCGCTGAAGACCTCTACGTCTCGAATCGAGCCGTCGGCGCGCCGGTGTTGGAAGAAGAAGTGTCTGCGCCGCTCCAGCTTGGCGCGCTTCATCTCCGCCTCTACCTCCGGTGGGGAGAGTGTGTTGATCTGATTGATCTTCTTCTGTCGGAGTTCTTCCTGTGTCCAGCCGTAATAGGCGGTCGCTGCCGGGTTCGCATCCACAATGGCGCCGTCATGCGGATTGATGATCAGCATGACGGCGTGATTGTTCCAGAAGAGACTGCGGTATCGTTGCTCGCTCTCGCGCAGGGCTGCCTCGGCCTGTTTGCGCGCGGTGATATCGCGGGCGATGGTTTGCAGGGCGGGCTGGCCTTGATACTCAAGTCGGGCCGTGGTGACCTCCACATCGACCGTGGTGCTGTCCAAACGCAGCAGCCTCTCTTCAAACAGAGGCGCTGTTTCCCCCGTGGCGAGTGTGTTCGTGATACGCGCTCGGGCCAGCTCCCGGTCATCCGGGTGGACAAAATCCAGGATGGGTTTTCCCAGCAGCTCCTGAGGGTCGCTGGCTCGCATAAGTTCTACAGCAGCGGAGTTGATGAATTTGATCTTGCCGTCTCGATAGACGACAATGGTTTCGGGGGAGAGCTCCACCAGTTGCCGATACCGTTCCTCGCTGGCCTTCAAGGCCTCTTCGGCCTGTTTACGCTCGGTGATGTCGTGGAGTTGCACGACCCATCCCTTGCGATTCCCTCTGGGGTCGGTCAAGGAGAAAACCCTTGCCTCATAGACACGGTGGCTATTGTCGTCCTCCAGCAAGAAACTGGTTTGTGGCTCGTCTTGTGCCTGCAAGGTCTGTGCCCAGGTTTCCCACGCGGGCAGAACTGTGGTCACGGGTTGTCCAATCAGCGCATCCAATTTCTCATCGAACAACCGCTGGGCTGCTGGATTCATGTCGATGAGCCGTCCCTGCGCGTCGATGGTCAGAATAGCGTCTGGTATCCTCTCCAGTACGATGTCGTGCGCGACGGGCTTGAGATTGAGGAGGTGGTGGCGAAATATCCCCCCGGACATAGCTATCCCGGCCAGCGCAAAGCTGATGGGGGTGTAGTCCTTCTGCAGCGGCGGAATCAGGTTGGTGAGGTAGATAACGTTGGTGATGAGGGGGATCAAGGCGCCGACGATCAACCAACGCGATTGTTTTTGGTACAAACGGAGTGACCGCAGATACTGTCTGACCATCAAGCCCGCGCCGATAAGGATCAGTAGATAACTGTAGGTGGTATGAATCCAGAACCAAAGGCCATAGGCGGTGCGGTGTGCCAGCCATCTGCCGGTAGAGATAAAGGTGTGGGAGCGCCCTAGCCAGCCGTGTAGCTCGTTAGTCCAAGCCAGGAGTACTGTGATGATCGGTATCGTCGCATACGCCATCAGGACTCTGGGTTTGTATGCCACTTCCTGCCCCGCGTAGCGAAAGGTGAAGACCAGCCAGAAGAACGGCGTTGCGGCAATAAAAAGATAGCAGAGCTTGGTCCAAAAAAGGGTCTGAGATTCGCTGGGGGCGATCAACTCTGCCGTATTGGTGATCAGCCAACCTGCGACGGATACCAGCAACCAGATAAGAGATGAGGCCATCCATCCCTTGCGCTCACGCCAGATGCGCGAGATGATAGCCACTATCAGCGCGGTTGTGATGGGCGCCAGGATGACAAAAAGCGTGTATTGTTGCGGAAATCCAACCATGTCGCGTTCCCTACTACTGATCTGTTCGTAAGTACCTAAACTTTTGAGCAGCCCCATGGAGTGGTTGGCTCTGTTTGGTCTTGTCTGTTTGGATCAGGAGTCGTCTACTGATCCCATCCCAAGTATATCCCAACCAGGCGTGGAGACAATCTTTTGATTGAAGGGCAAACGAAGCAGTTCCAGGGGGGCTCAAACGCCATAGGCGGCTTCCCATCATGTTTCCTTCCCGCATCAACCCCAGTTTCGTTTGCCCACCCTCCTGTCCTTGCGGCCTTAAATCAAATTGGGTCTCTGGGATTTCGCCGGGTGGCCCAAAAACGATCTTAAATATTTACCACGGATGGCACGGATCTTCACTGATTTTTCATTTTCTGTGTGAATCTGTGAAATCTGTGGTTAAGCTTTCAGTCTGATCATGCGAAGTCCAAAAGAGCCATCAAATTGTGTATACTGATGAGCAAACCCGAATCATTAAGGCGGAGAAAACAAGGAGCGCAATGAAACTCCAACGCCATCCCAAAAGTCCGATTCTCAAGCCTGAACCGCTGCACCCGTGGGAGGCGCTGAACGTCTTCAACTGCGGGGCCGTCTATCATCACGGTCTCTTCCATCTATTCTATCGCGCCCAGGGACTGGATTACGTCAGCCGCATCGGCTACGCAGTGAGCGAGGACGGCGTCCATTTTAACCGGCTGCAGGCGCCCATCCTGGCGCCACAGAACGAGTGGGAGACCTGGGGCGTTGAAGACCCGCGCGTGACCTATCTGGCAGATGAAGCGCGGTTCATTATGGCCTACACGGCCTACTCACCGCTGGGCATCACGCCCATGTTTGCCGAGAGCACCAATCTCATCACCTGGCGCCGGCTGGGTGCTCTGGTGGAAGGGGAGGATAACAAGGATCACGTGCTTTTCCCTCGCAAGATCGATGGGCGCTATGTCTCGTTCCACCGCCGCCCGCCCTCCATCTGGGTCGCGTACAGCGACGATCTGGTGCACTGGGGCGGGTTCCAGGAGGTGATGGCGCCTCGTCCGGAGAACTGGGATGCCAAGCGGGTTGGGGCTGGAGGCGTTCCCCTGGTGACGGCGCACGGTTGGCTCGTGATCTACCACGCCTATGACGACGACCACGTCTACCGGCTGGGCGTCTGCCTGCTCGATCTCGATGATCCCACGCAGGTGCTCGCCCGCCCCCGGCCCTTTATTCTGGAACCAGAGGAGGTCTGGAAGCTTAAGGGAGACGTGCCCAACGTGGTCTTTTCAACCGCAAACCCCCTTGTGGACGGTGCGGTCTACGTCTACTACGGCGCCGCCGACCGGCTTATCGGCTTGGCGACGGCGGCGTTTGACGAGCTTCTGGCTTTTGCGCGGGGCGGTTAAACGGCGCTATCCGTAGGAGAGCAGGGCCAGCAGATCAGGTCCGTACGTCTTCTGACGCCAGGGGCCGATGCCGGGGACGTCGAGAAGGTCCTCCTCCGCCTCCGGCGGCTCCGAGGCCAAGGCCCAGAGCGTCGTGTTGGGCAGAATTACGTCCGAATCGACGCCGCGTGCACGTGCCACGTCCTTGCGCCAGGCACGCAATGCCTCGTACCGATCCTGCACTTCGGGCGGCGGGGACGGCTCCTCGGCCGGCATGGTGGGGAGGGCGCGCGGTTTGGCGTGAAGAGCCTTGAGAATACCCTTGCCGAACCGGCGCGTCTGATACTTCGTCAGTCCGGCGGCTCGCAGCCCCTTGTAGCTGCGGGGGTGGATGTGCGCCAGGTTGATGAGCCGCCGTCGACTGATCACCTTGAACGGCGGACGATCCAGCTCCTGGGCCGTGCGCTCGCGCCACAGGTGGAGCCGGTAGAGCACGCGCTTCTCGCGCACATTCAGGCGATGTAATCCCTTGAGTCGCCAGAAGTCGGTCTTTGGATCGGGAGCCGGGGGGGCGGGCACGTGGAGGCGCAGGTACTCAAAGACCTCCTGGGCCTCGGCCCATCGACCGGTGGCTTCAAGCTCGACCTGCTGCAGATCCCGCAGCGGAATCAAATAGTGGGTATCCATTCGCGCGTAGGTCTTTGCCCTGTCGTTCAAGGGCCGACGTCCCCAATTGTACCGCTGGTATTTCTTGTCGGGTCGAACGTCGAAGTGCTCTTGGAGGATGTCTGCCAACCCTACGTGATCCCAACCCAGGATGCGCCCCGCCCACATGGTGTCGAAGAGCTTGCCGCAGGTGAAACCGAAATCCCGTCCTAGCACGATCAGATCGTAATCCGCCGCGTGGAAAATCGTCTCAATCTCTGGGCTGCTGAAGACCGGCGCCAGCGGAGAGAGATCGTCCAAGGCCAGCGGATCGACAAGGTAATCGGCGTCCGATACGCTGAACTGGATCAGGCAGACTTGTTCTCGATAGGCGTGGAGGCTGTTCGACTCGGTGTCCACCGCCACCCGCGAGGCTTGCAGCAGCCGATCCGCGAGCCGGGCCAGCGCCTCCGGCGTTTCTACAAATTCTAATGGCGTATCCATTTTGAGGTTGGAGTTGTTTGTGTTTTTCATGATGACCGTATTATCATGGTTCTCCGTAGAATGTCAAGGTTTGACTTTGGTGAAAAAAGCCTGTTTACCGCAGAGAGCGCAGAGAACGCTGAGAGAAAATCCATAGCATGTTTAACTATTTTTGCATTTCGTCGGATCTCATGATAAAAAGCTAGGCTCTTTTGGATTTCGCCGGGTAAATATGGCCAAATCCCCACTGAATTGTCACCCTGAGCGCAGCGAAGGGTCTCGTTCCCCACCAACGAGATTCCTCACTACGTTCGGAATGACAAGTTCCCCACCACCCGGCGAAATACCAGAGATCCAAAAGCTATAGCAAACCTAAGAACCTCTGTGACCTCTGCGTGCTCTGCGGTTAGATTGACCTTTTTTCAGTAGAGTCAAGGTTTGGATCTTCAGCTAATTGCTGTAGAATCGTGATATGAAGCGCTTGAGCATATTGAGCATTTGGTTGATGCTAGTCGCCTGTGTCGCGGCGCCCGGTGCTGACATCACGCCGACATCTACAATGCCAATGCCGTCCACTGTGACGGTGACTTCGACCGCCACGGCGCCTTCTCCAAGCTCCACACCGACGCCTGCGCCTACGGCTACGCTGACATCCACGTCGTCCCCAACACCCGTCCCGGACCCGGCGCTGTTGCCGGAGCAGGTCTACGTCTACCCGCGTCCCCTCGTCAGCGGCGACCGGGCCACTTTCGACGTGGTACCGGCGCTCCCCTCGGATGGCATTGACGGCGTCGAGGTCTCCATCGCGCTGCCCGCCGGCGAGACCTTGACGGGCACGGTGCACCGGATCGGCTTCGATGAGACAGAGCGGGCGCGGTTCTATTGGGTCTGGGATACCACCGGGCTGTCTGGCACCCAACTCATCACGCTGACGCTGGCGCTGCCGGCGGAGGTAGCCGATCCCAACCCGACCAACAATCGCCTGGTGCTGCCGATCACGCTCCAATCCCAGGCGCGGGTGGCGCCGCCGGGGCCGGAGGTGCGATGGCAGACGGCGCAGACCGCCGGAGTACGCTTGCACTACCTCACCGGCTCGGCGGCCGCGCGTGATCTGACCGCGATTCTGCAGACGGCTGAGGTCGCCTACGCTGAGGTCACGGCCCGACTGCAGCCTCAATCCCAACAGCCCCTGGACGTCTTCCTGCTGGATCGCGTGGTAGGGCAGGGCGGGTACGCGGCCTCCGACTGGGTCGCCATCTCCTACGTGGACCGCGCCTATCCCCCCTCCAATCTGAAGATGCTGTTGGTGCACGAGATGACCCATCGCCTCGATTGCGCCATCGGTTGCGACGAGGCGCCGGCTCTGTTGCGCGAAGGGCTGGCGGTGATGATGGCAGGCGGGCATTACTGGCCCGCCTCGTTGCCGCGTAAGGCGGCGGCGCTGCCCGGCACTGAGGCCTATATCCCTCTTGGTGATCTGGTCGAGGATTTCTACCTGCACCAGCACGAGATCAGCTACCTCGAAGCGGGCGCCCTGCTGGTCTACCTGGGCGAGGCGCTCGGCCCGCCGGACCTCGAGGCGCTCTGCCGGGCGGCGGCATCGGCCGAAGGGACAGACCGCCAGCGGCTATCGGAGGCGCTGAGCGAGGTCGGGGTGGGCGACCTGCCGGAAGTGGAGCGAGCGTGGCTGCGCTGGCTGGGCGCTCTCCATCCGACCGAGCAGGAGGCGCAGGCGTTGGAGGTGGAGATTCGTTACCTGGAGACTATGCGCGCCTACCAGGCCCGCTACGACCGCGTCGCCAATTTCCGCAAGGGCGTGCTTTTCAGCCCGCAGGCGGCTCTCTCCTATGGGATCACGGCGGATTTCGTGCGAGACCCTGACGCGCCAGAGGCCATCGCGTTGGAGCTGCTCTTACGCCTGGCGCGGGAGACGCTCCAGCGGCAGAACCTGGCGCGCGCGGACGTCTTGCTTAACGATGTGCAGGGCGCCCTGGCGAGCTCGCCGCCATGGCAAGGGATGGCCCAGGACGTGCGGGAGATTGTAGGAGCGGCGTTGAAACGCGGCTACGAGCCGTATCGCATGCTCGATAAGCCTGCGCAGGGCGGCTGGCTGATCTATGCGCTGGATCGTGCTGACTGGCCCGCGCAGCGCTTGCTCTGGGCCTCGCAGGATGACGTGGGGCGGTGGATCGTCACCGGCCCGCAGTGAGGAGGTGAAGGATGACCGTAGCCTACGCCGGTACCATGGACAGCCCACTGGGCGAAATCTGGCTCTGCGCCACGGAGGAGGGACTCTGCTACGTCGCGTTTGAGGCGCCGGAGATCGAGGCCTGGCCTTTTGGAAAGCGGTATGGCATCCAGCCGGCCTTCGCCCGGTGTCACGACTGGCTCGAACCGGCGCGACAGCAGCTTAAGCGCTACTTCGCGGGCGACCTCCGGGCCTTCGATCTGCCCCTTGACGTGCGCGGCACCGTCTTCCAGCGCAACGTCTGGCAACTGCTCCGACAGATCCCCTACGGCGCGACGCGTACCTACGGCGACCTCGCCCTCCAGCTGGGAAAACCGAAGGCTGCGCGGGCCGTGGGGCAGGCCGTGGGCGCCAATCCCATCTCCATCGTCGTGCCCTGTCACCGCGTGGTCGGCAGCGACGGCGCGCTTGTCGGCTACGGCGGGGGGCTGGCGCGCAAGCAGTTTCTGCTCGAGCTGGAGCAGGCCGCCTTCCAGACACCGATCCCCGATGCTGACGATGCTAAGGGCCCCGAAATATATAAGTTCCCGTCGCCGCCAACCTGATGGGAACAGAAAATCAGGGAAACTTTGAGGCTTGTTTCCGGGCTTCAAACGCGAAATCTCCTGGCTCTTTTGGACTTCGCATGATCAGACTGAAAGTTTAACCACAGATTTCACAGATTCACACAGAAAATGAAAAATCAGTGAAAATCCGTGCCATCCGTGGTGAAAATTTAAGATCGTTTTTGGGCCACCCGGCGAAATCCCGGAGACCCAATCTCCTGATGCTACGTAAGGAGCTGATTCAGGAGTCGGGAAGTTATTGTTTTACAAGCCCTAAGGGATGACTTTCAACGTCAGAAGTGGGATTTGATTATGTAGCAATCGTTCCCCTTGTGCGTCTACGGCTGGCAGGCGAACGGTAGCATTTCCGGGATCGTACGCACCTACGTAGAGCGTATAGTTTCCTGGTGGCGTGTCAGGTGGGATTTGGATGGTATATGACTCGGCGACGACCTCGCCAGCGACCCAAAAATTCGTGGTGTACGTGCCAGATTGCGGCCAGGAATCTTCTTGCCAGATCAGAGTCCCATCTTCAGCTTTAAGATGATTGAAGACAGCATAGATCCGATCTGGTGAGCGTTGGGCCTCCCAGTACTCAGTTAGCTCAACTGCTTCGCCCGCTTTGACTTTGGTTGATTCAATGCGATAACCACGGAATCGCAGCACGTCTCCCAATGCGACGTTGGCTCTGCGGCGAAAGAGTGGGGGGCGATAGTTTTGGGACCTTTTCTTGACCTCAATAGTGTCAATAGTGCCCCAAGTGCCTTCTAAGGTGTAGCGTTTACTCTGGATTCGCTCTACAAAGGTCAGCGCGTCACGGCTTCCAGAGATTCCCAGGGGTTTTCCCTGGGCGTCAATGAGTTGGATTTCGATTTTGTGAATGCCTGGCGGCAGTAGGCGCGGGATCGGATAACTGATCATCTGTTTTATCACGTCGCCGCTATGCCAATCGGTGACTGGATAGAAGGATGGACCAAGTTCGTAACTTTGCACCGTCGCCTCTCGGTGCTTCAGACGCACTTTCAGACGCGCTTGCGGTGCATCTACACGTGCTTGCCACCAGAGGGTCATCTCCAGCGGATAACCCTGGATGATTTCACCCACGTTAGTTTCATAGCCGAGCAGCGTTAGTTTTCCTTCAAACTCCACCTCAACGTTGTTGCTATTGGGGATTGCATGGAGGATAGGCTGCACGATAGGTTCCACTTGTGCCCTACTTTTGTCGCTTAGTGCCAGTGGCAGGTAGAGATGATGATCAAACAAGTTCACGTCGACGGGGGAGACCTTGTCTTGCCTGGCGATTGATATGTCTTCTAGCTGTATCCAGTCTGACCACTGACTGCTGTTTGAGAGAAGATGGTCCTTGCTCTCGACTTGAAGACTGAGTATGTAAGTGCCGGGGGGGATGCCGGGCGGGATTCTGAAGCCACGTTGCGTGATCCAGGGCGATGGCAAAGTCTGGGTATCATCTTTTTGTATGGGACCGAGAGTGAAGATTTCTTGTAGCCATATTTGATCCTCAGCGTCACGGAGCGCCAGCGTGGGACGGATGCGCCAACTGAGATCCGTACCTTCCCATGCTATACGCGTGATAAGAAACTCTCCTGGGGCAAGCGTGTGGCGATTTATCTGTGCGTTGCTGATCTTCAGTTGAGGTGTAAGGGTCAGGGAGTCAGTTGCTTGGATCATCGTTGCTGGCGGTGGCACATAGAGTGCCAGGTTGTGATACCTTTCTACACAGTACATATTCTCCGCCAGCCAATGACTGACGCCGTACGTCGGATCGGTTTGCTTCACGGCGCCGTACGAGACCCAGATTCGTTCGTGTTCAGCCGCGATTTCTTCCAGACGGGGAATGTCGATCTCGGCGTCAAATCCCGGTGGCGCGGCTTCGGGAACCCGGTAAACGGTGACATCTCCAGGTGGTTCGTAATAGGTGAGTAGCAAAGCGGGCCATGGGCCATTCATGACCAGAGCGTCGCCTGTACGACTCGCCTGGTGCAAATATGACATGCTATTAGAGAACGTCGTATCTGGCGGAAAGCGGAGGCGCTCCCATCGAGCGTTGATCTGAAGCAAGATAAGCAGGATGATGGCTGCTCTCAGCCAGTGCGGACGTAGCCATATTGACAGCGCAGTCAGACTGAGCACCAGCCCGGGCACAATCGCGACGAGGTAACGTGCTTCTATGGCGGCTGGGATAAAATGTGTGATCAGGACGGGGATCGTACAGGTCGCGGCGAGCAGAGCGCCGGTGGGAGCGTCGTGGCGCCATGCCATAATCCAACCCAGCACGGTAAACCCAACGGCGATCCAGAACTCTTCGTTCAGTGTTGGGTGATGCCAGTAGAGGTAGATATCCATGAGGGCAATCTTGAGATCTTGCAGGCGCAGGGTACGGGTAGGAAAACGATTGGCGACTTCTAGAAACGTAGCGCGTGCGCCCGGTGAGGTCAAGAGAAAAACGCCAAGCAGCATACCCGCGCCTAACATGCCAACAATCCAAAACTTTCGTAGTGTACGGGTTTTCCTTGGGAACATGAAAAGAAGCAGTCCCGCTGCCGGCCACAATAAGATCAGATAGTAGTGTGTAAAAGTGCCCAGCAGTGTTGTCAGGAGATAAGCGCTCCCCAGTTGCCAGTTGGGATGCTGCACTAACCGCCAAAAGAGATCGAGGTTGATCAACGCCAGCAGGATGACCAGGCTGTACATTCTGCCGTTGCGTCCTGCCCACACACTGAACGGTAGAATCGCCAAAAGTAAGCCGGCCCACAAACCGCCCTCTCTGGAGAAAAGGCGCTTGCCCGCACGGATGCCCCACGCGGCTGTGACGACGCCCATGAGTGCGGAGGGATAGCGGACGGCGAATTCAGAGAGACCGGCTGTCTTTAGCCACAATGACATCCCTAGATAGTAGACGGGTGGGTGTTCGCGCGAAGCGTTTATTAAATATTGAATGACCTCTAGTGGAGAACGATGGGCAACATAGACGGTGGCGACTTCGTCAAAGGTCAGATCTGCGTAAGCGATTTGAAGTGTCCGCGCAGCATACGCCAGCATCAGAATCGCTGTGTAGACCATCAGCCACTGCCATCTCGTCCGCCGCTTTGTTTTCATAGTTCAGGGTTGTTGGATCTCGACAGTCTGTAAGGTGATGTAGTCCTGGTCGCGCGCTTCGCCTGCTGCTATGTAAATGGGCAATCGCTCACCTGTGGTGAGCTGATACATCCCAACATTCAGTTGATAGTCACCGGCTGGGATGCCTTTGGGCAGTAGAATCGCATAGTTATCGGTGATGGTTTGGTCAACTGGCCATTGATCCGTGGGGAGGCTGCCGCCCTGGGGCTCGCTGTCCATCTGTGCTTGGAGCACACCGTTGGGATCCATCAAGTGGGTGAAAACCGTGTAGCGTTGATTTAGGGGGGCGGTCGTTGTCCAGAACAGCGTCAAAATAAGCGTATCGCCAGGCGTCAGGGTATCTGCACCGAGGCTGTACCCCTCTAGCCAGATGCTCTCGCCAAGCTGCACATCGACTTGATGTTGGGGCTGATCGTCGGCTGCGGCTTGCATGACGTAGAGGGAAAGATTGGCGTCGGTCCAATCGCTGGTGTGGGCCTTGCTGCCGTGCGTCGAAAACCAGCGGTTGAGATTGCCATTGGGATCGTACACTGCGGGGTTGCCAAAGCGGACCAACCAGATGCGCTGATGCTGTTTTGCGACGTCGGAAAGTGTTGCCTCTCCCACGTAGTGGGCTTTGATCCCCTCTGGACGGTAGTATTCGAATAATCGCTTCTGAAGCGGGTTCGCCAATAACAGCACGTCATCGGGTCGAGCGTGCTGCTCAACGTACGTCATCATCTGTCCGTACTGCCCTTTGATGAACTGCTCGTCGGTGTAATAGCCATAAAGCCCCCGTCCGCTGCCGATAAGCAGAGCTATCAACCCCACGCTCATGACGATGGCCCGATGGTTCTTGAGCAGGTGCAGGCCTCGGGCGACGAGCAGATAGAAAGCAGGCAGGATTAGCAGGAGATAACGAGGGAAAAAGAACGGCATGATGGGATTAACCAACCATGCGATGACGCCTGGGACACTCAGGTAGAAGATCGGCCCCCATCTCTTCTGACGCTCGGCGTTGAGACTGCTGAGCGCGCCGAGGAGCGCGACGACGCCAAACGTCAGCGCGATGACCTGGGCCTGCTCGGCCGGGACCGCGATCCCGGCGCTGAACGCTGTCAACGTCTGTCCGGCGATCTCACCGGCGGTTCCCAGACTCCATTCGCTCGTGCGTGCGCTGGCCTTCCCGCTCAGAAACTGCGTCTGAGCCAGAATCCATGGGACATAGGCGGCGCCGAGAGCGGCCTGCACAGCAAAGCAGCGGCTGATCCGACGCCAGTTGCGCGTTCGCAGCCAGCGCATGGACAGCAGAAGGTTTTCAGCAATCACCACGAAGAAGGCGTAATAATGTGTGTAGATAGCGACCAGCGTGAAGAGAACGTAGAGGGCCCACGCCCGTATCGATCGCTCACCGCGCATCAAGCGCAGCGTCCAGTAGACTGACGCTGCTGTCGTCGCCGTGACCAGCGTGTACATCCGCGTTTCCTGCGCGTAGTAGACCAGCATCGGTGAGGCGGCACACAGCAAGGCGCTGATGAGACCCGTACTCGGCCCGTAAATCCGGCAGCCCATCACGAAGACCAGCGACACAACCAGAAATGCCGCGAAGACGGAGAGTGCGCGTGTGGCGAAGGGGGAACTTCCTGCTATGCGGATCCAGAGCGCCAGCAGCAGCGGATAGCCTGGAGGATGGGTATCCGCGCCGCCCTTGACGATCTCTGAAAACGGTTGCTGGCTCAGCCAGATGCTAAAGGCCTCATCCCCCCAGATATCCTGCCGTTCGATGGCACGAAGCTGTAAGGTAAAGGCCACCAACAGGATGATCAACAGCGCGACGTGCGAAACTCTTTTTGACATAGCGTTAGGATGATAACACGGCTCTTGCCTCAGACAAGCGGTTTGTGCTGCACGTTCACTGCGATTGCAGCGCTTGAGATCATTGCAGCCATGATGGCTAACCCTATGCCCAGCCGCAGGGAATTGGAGAAGAAGTGCATATCGACGCGATGGCGGCCCGGTGGCACCACGACGCCCCGGAAAATAGCGTTGGTGACGTAGAGCGGCGTCGGCTGCCCGTCAAGTTTCACTTTCCATCCATCGTAGTGCAGATCGGAGAGCACGAGCAGCGCCCTCTCTGTGACCTCAACCTCGAAGCTGGCGTGATTGGGACTGTATCGCTGCATCGCAAGATCGCTGACCTGCCCGTTTTCATTCAGCAATGGTCCATCTTCGATGGTAGCTACTGAGCCCGGCGTAAAATCCGGCGCGAAGATCACCTCATGCGCCTCAGCCAGATCGTGGACGGGTATAGTTTTGAAGACCACCCACGTCCGATTCAGACTATTCGTGTTCAAATGTATGTCGATGTAATCTGTCCCCTTGAACACCGGCCAGATGTCTTCACCACCGGGATGGTTGTCCTTGGGAACAATGATGTATTTCACCCCCAGTAGTTGGTAGGCGGGCGAGTCCTTGTGCGGTATCTTCCAATAGAATTGATTGTAGCGGTACAGTTCCATAGGATTGCCGGTGCCCTGCGGCACGGCAAAACCGTCGGCGACCAGTCCCGATGGCGACCAAAGCCCGCGCGCTTCGCTATCCACGTCCACGCGGAACCAACCGGGGTCGGCGTGGAGAAAGTCCAGGGCGGCGTGGTACTGCTCTGCCATCTCTCGATTGATCGGCTCCGTCTCCGCCAGCGCGCCCACGGCGATTAACTCCACCAGCAGCAGGCCGGTCAGCCCCGCGACGGCGAAGTGCTGCCCGCGCCTGATGACGACGCTCAGCGCTGCGACCACCAGCATCAACAGGGCGGCGAAGCGCAGGCCGGTCAGCGCTTGCGTGCGTGGATTGCCCGGTGGCACGGTGGCGGTCCAGGTGGGCGCCAGAAGCCACAGCCCCGCGCCGAGGCCAAGCAGCGCGACGACCCAGCTGGTGCGCCACGGGAAGCGCTTGCTCTTAGTTCGGCACGCAGCGCAGCGGCGTGCCGTCGATTCCGTCAGCGCGGCGATTCCGGCAGCAGCGGCCTGCGCCAGCACAAAGGAGAGCAGGAAGACGACGCGCGCCGTCTTCCACGACTCGGCGAACATGGGCAACGGGGCCAGCGCGGGATAGAGCGGTCCCTGGTAACCTAGGGCAAAGAGCGCGGCAAAGGCGCCCAGCGCGACGAGGAACCAGGTGCGTCGCTTACGCAGGCCGGTCAGCAGGCCCAACGCTGCCAGGGCGAGCGCCACGGCACCGACGTAGCCGCTCTCGACGCGCTCCCACGCGGGCCAGAAGGCGGAGCTCTGTCCGTGGAACTCCGGCGTGATGAAATCGACCCACATGGCGGTGGGGAACTCGTAGCCGCGCCGGACGTCCTCGGGCGCGAGCGCGCGTTCCGTCTGCGGGAGACGCGCCAGCCCCGGCAGAATTGAAGGGGCAGCCAATGCCGCGCCTAGCAGCGCCACCAGCGCCAGCCGTCCAACGCGCCGGGGCAATCGCGGCAGACCGCCCTCGAAGATCTGCCAGAGCGCGTAGAGCGTGATGGCGATGAGGGCGTAGAGCGCCGCCTGCCCGTGGCCCGCCAGCAGCAGCCCCGCCAACGCGCCGCCCGCCAGCGGGATGGCCCGCGAGTTGCGCATGGCGCCATCCAGTGCCCAGAAGACCCACGGCAGCCAGGCCATCACGTCGTTGAACTGCGGGTGGCCCAGATGGACGACGAAGGGATTGGAGAAGGCGTAGGTCACGGCACCGAAAAGCGCCGCGCCGCGCCGCAGCCGCCAGACGGGCGAGCGCCGGAGATAGAGGTAGAGTCCCCAGCCGGCCCAGAGCAGCGAGAAGGCGCCGCGCAGCAGAAGCAGCCGGTCCGGCAGCGGATCGGCCAGGAAGAGCGGCCAGTTGAAGACGTTGAGCAGGCCGTATTGCGCTTCGGCGATGATGGGATCGCCGGCCTGCAAACCCGTGTGCCAGAGCGGGAAGACACCCCGTCGCACCCAGCGCGCGACGTAGCTCCAGACGGGGTAGAGCTGGTTGAAGAGGTCGCCTCCGCCACGTGGAAAGGTGTATCCCGCGATCCAGATAGGCCAGAAGAAGAGCGCTGTCGCCGCCAGCAGAAAGAGCAGGGCGGGTGCCTCGCGTCGCAGGAGATCTCTGATGCGCATGTTTATTGTTTCTCCTCGACGCGCACGCGGGTCAGCACGACGTGTGTCTGAGCCGTCTGGTTTCGTTCCCGGCGTACCGGCAGATGCTCGATCTGACCTTCTTGTACTGTGTAGACGGCCAGCCGCAGGTTGTAGACGCCGGGCGCAGCGTCCTCGGCGACGGTGAGGACGCGCGTCTCTTCGAGGGTCTGGCCTTTGCGCCAGGTGGACGTGGGCGCGGCGCCGTCCTGGGGCCAGGCGTCGGATTGGGCGGCCTTGCGCCACTGCGCGTCGATGAGCTGGATGGAGACGGTGTAGTCGGTCTCCATGGGCGCGGCGCCTTCCCAGTGCAGCGTCACGGTCAGCGGCGCGCCGGGCGCCACGGTTAGCGCGCTGACGTCGTAGCCGCGCAGCCG
>CAYVKR010000030.1:0-19044 GCA_964452025.1 uncultured Anaerolineales bacterium | reverse complement strand
CTCTGTGTCCTCTGCGTGCTCTGCGGTTAGATTGACCTTTTTTCAGTAGAGTCAATTTTTGATTTTGACTCTACTGAAAAACCTTTTTCAGGACAGCCAATTTTCCATTGAAGCCTACGGCCTATCTGGTGTCACGCTTTCCCAGTCCAGATACTCGACCTGAGCTTCTTTCTGCTCCTGCAACCATGCATCATAGGCTTCCTGCTTCTCCTGTTGCAGTAGAGCCTCGTCCAGTGGCCTGATCTCGCGCTCGTTGACCTGAATTAAATAATATATCTCCCCACTCGAACTGGGCGTTGGCTCGGAGACAGTGCCCACCGGTAGCGTGAAGGCAAGTTCGGCCAGTTCAGGGCCCAACACTTGGCTCAGGTATTGTTCTGGATACCAGGGAAGAGCACGACCGAAGCTCTCTCCGTCCTCGCTAGCGTTTAACTCTTCGACCAGGGTGTTCATCTCTTCTCCTGTCAGCAACCGTTCCTGCAGCGCGCTCGCTTCTTCCTCTGATGGCGCCGCAATATAGGTGATCTGGGCCTGCTCTTTTTCCTGTGTGATATCTTGCCCAACCACATCTATCACTTTGGCTCTCAGTAACTCGGTTCTCATCATTTCCCGGAAGTCCCGCTCGCTAAGCCCGACGTCTTGCAAGATATTGGTCTTGAAATTGGTGTACGCCTGTTGGTAATCGGCTTCGGTCATGATAGATTGCGTCTCGGTGACGGTCATCGTTGGAGAGGCCGTGGCCTCTAGCGCTGCTTCCCGGTCATAGCCCATCATCTCTTCGATACGCCGCTCTATAGCCGCATCTGTGACCGTGAGGCCCGCTTCCTCGGCTTTCTGCCGGATAAGCGCACCCTCAACCATCTGATCTAACACGTCTTTTCCCAGCAGCGTGGCCATCTCCGGCGAGAGCTGACTCTCCAGCTGTGCTTGCGTCTGCTGAATCTGCTGCGCGAACGTGCTCATCTGCGGATCGGTCGTGTCGATCTGAGCCAGATAGCTCTGGTACTGGGTGATCTGATACCGCATCATCAGGCGCTCATAGCGCACCCGGCTCTGATATTCTTCTGTCGTGATCTCCGTCTCTCCGACCGTGGCAACCGGGCGATTGGGCTTGATGATGACCTCAGTGATAATGCCGTAGCCCAGAATCAGAACGATCAGCGCGCCAATGCCGATGGCCGCCCAGGTCATGATCCGTTGGATGCGCTCATCTTTCTGATTAAATCTATTTTGTTTCCGCGTCAGCCCCGATGTTTTCTTCTTTCGTTTCTTAGCCATAGATCTCGTGACATCCCTCCATAAAAGAAAGGGCATAGGAGCTTGACATTCCTATGCCCAGGGTGATCTCCGTTATTTACGAGTGCTGTATCTCTGCGACGAAGGGCAGCAACGCGATATGCCGCGCGCGTTTGATAGCCGTCGAAAGACGACGCTGATGCTTGGCGCAGACGCCGGTCTGACGCCGGGGACGAATCTTGCCGCGCGCAGTGATGTAGCGCTGCAACGTTTCCACGTCCTTATAGTCCACCGTCTCATCTTCGACGCAGAAATAACATACCTTACGACGGAATCTTCGATAACTCACCTTATGTCTCCTTCATCCTTGGCTGCCCTGAAAAAGGGTCGGCCAAAGAAAAATATGAGGTATATGTTATGGTTGGGTTGCGCCCTGCCATAACATATAGGACCCCTTTGTCTACTGAAAACCCTTTTTTCAGTAGAGTTATCCTTGCATATTCGACGAAAAGCGTCACCCCCTTAAGCCGAGGTGTGACTCTGATCGTCTAAAAAAATCACTTCTTGGGCCACCAGTTCTGTGCGATAGTGACGCTGACCCTCCGGATCATCCCACGACCGGGTCTGCAGCCGTCCTTCCACGTACACTGAAGCGTCCTTGGTCAGATGCTTCTTGCAAACTTCCGCCAGGTTGCCCCAGGCGACGACGTGAAACCACTCATCTTCCTCAGACCGGTCACCCTGGTAGTTGCTCCAGCCACGCGTTGTCACGACGTTGAACGTCGTGACCGGCTTGCCGCTGCCGGTGAACCGCATCTCCGGATCACGACCCAGCTGGCCGATGATCATGACTTTATTGAGTCCGCGTACCATCGCTACACGTTACGCTACGCTGCGGCCGGCGGAGAAGACTCGACTTCGCCTACCGCCTGGCTGTCTAGCCGGACAATCAACGTGCGAAGCACGCCATCTGCCAGCAGAAGCCGTCGCTCGAACTCCTTGACCTCGCCGGAATCCATGGAGAAGCGCGTGAAATAGTAATGGCCTTCGCGGTGGCCTTTGATCTGATAGGCCAGCCGGCGCATGCCCCAATCGTCGGAGAATGTGACCTCGCCGCCTGCATCAGACAGATACCCCCGGATGCGTTGCAGAAGCGCTTCGTTCTCTTCTTCAGCAATCTCTGGATTCAAAATAAACATCAACTCATAGTTTCGTTTTACCAAGACGGAAATTCCTCCTTCCCACGGGTTTGCTCCTGACCCTATGCCAGGAGCGGTAAGGCCCGCCTGGACTCGATCACAAACTATACCACACCCTAGCGATTTGACAACCGTTTCTCGTCCGCGTGTACCTGAAGAACGTGCCCAGCGCCTGAGTCAGCCATAAGCCGGATTCTGTCGCGTTACGTCACATAACACGTGGCGATCATCTATCTAGGACGGCGGTTGCCCGCCATCTCCAGCAGCCTACCCGAAGGTTACTCCTCGCGGAACGGACGCGGGTCGCGCCCCGCCGTACGGCTCCCTTCTGCTTGGCTTTGCTCCCGATGGGGGTTGCCTGGCCGCGCCGGTCACCCGGCACGCCGGTGGTCTCTTACACCGCCTTTTCACCCTCACTGGACATCCGAAGATCCCCAGCAGTCTCTTTCTGTGGCCCTGTCCGCAGATCGCTCTGCCTGGGCGTTACCCAGCATCGCACCCTATGGAGTCCGGATTTTCCTCGCGCTGCAGCCGCAGCCCGCGATCACCTGGCTCACTCAGGCGCACCTCTATTCTACCATACTCTAAGAGCCGCGCAGCGTCCAGAGCACCAGCTCAGGCGGCGCCAGAAAGCGCGCGCGGGGCGCTCCCAGCCCCTCCAGGCCCAACCCTCGGCTCACGTACAGCGTCGTGTCCTGATCCTCGTACCGGCCCATTTCGTACCGCTTGCCCCACCGCGAGCTGGTGAACAGCGCGCCGTAAAACGGCAGCCGCAGCTGCCCGCCATGCGTGTGTCCTGCTAGATAGAGATCGACTCCCAGCCCAGGCGCCGCTGGCATGAGGTCCGGGGTGTGATAAAGCAATACGGTTGTGGCGGATGTCGAGCGCGCCTTCCACAGCCGCTGGAGCGCGCGAGCGTCCCGCTCCAGATCGCGAGTGCAGCGGACACCCAGCAACTGGAGCTCGCTGCCCTGCCAGGCGATGGACACGATCTCGTCGTCCAGCCAGCGGAGGGGTAGTTCGCGGAAGACCCTCGGCACGATGGACGCAATATCGACCACAGGACTGCCTGTCACCGCGTAGACGCCCAGTGGCGCCTTGAGCTGGGCCAGAAAATCGCGCGCGCCCGCCTGCGCCTCCGCATCGTAGACCGAGGAGAGGTTCAGATAGTCGCCCGTAAGCACAATCAGATCGGGCTGCAGCGCCTCGACTTGCGCCAGTACCGCGCGCTCACGCGGCGAAGCGCCCTCGAAGTGTAGGTCCGTGATGTGCAGCAGTCGCAGCGGCGGTTCAGCGGGCCATCCGGGTACCGTCAACGCCTCCCGCGTCACGCCCACTCGGAACGGCTCGATCCAGGTCGCATAGGCGACGATGGCGTTCAACGTCGCAGCCAGCGCACCGAAGGCCACCAGGCCGATGCCTTCCGGCATGATTAGAGCTACAAGCCCAGAAAGCACCGTGCGCATCAGCGCCAGCCCCAGCAGCGATGGCGTCACCGGTCCCCAGGAGCGATGCAAGACCGGCAGCAGCCCCAACACGGTCCAATCCACCAGGAGGCTGAGAAAGAAAACCCCACCGACCAGGAACCTTTGCCCTTCCCAGGGCCAGGCCGCGATCAGCGTCAGCGCGGCCCAGGTGGGCAACAGTTGCGCGGGCGTGAGCTTGCTGAGCCAGCCCGTCAGCACAAAGAGCCGGTGCAGCAGCGAGCTCTTGCCTTCCTGGTCGTGGGGAATGTGCTCTGAGGAGATCTGGGTTGGCATGCTGTCAGCTCTCGAAGAGCCGCGCAATCTCATCACGGGCGAAGCGGCGCAGCGGGCGCTCGTCGCCCTCCGCCGTCTTGAGCACCACGCCGGGCGTCTCGCGCACGCGCCCGATGACGGCGGCCGGGATCCCGGCCGCGTCCAGCGCTGCAACGGCGCGTTCCGTGTCTGCCGGGGCCACCGATGCCAACAGCGCGCCCGAGGCGATCAACCCCAGCGGATCAAGCCCCAGCTGCGCGCACATCGCGGCAGTCTCCGGCATGATGGGCAGTGCTCTCTCATCCACCACCGCGCCCACGCCCGCCGCGCCCAACATCTCGTGAAGACCCGTCGCCACCCCGCCCTCGGTGGGATCGTGCATGGCGTGGACGTCGCCGTTCGCCGTGAGAATCGCAGCGTCTTGCACCACGCTGATCCCCGGATCGTGCAGGAACCCGGCGGCGCGATCCAGCATCTCGCCGTCGAGCTGGCTCGCCAGCCGGTCGCGAACCTCGCGCGCCAGCAAAGCCGTTCCCTCCACCGCAATGCCCTTGGTCAGTAGCAGCGCGTCGCCCGGTTGTGCGCCGTCGGAACGCACCAGCCGGTCGGGCCGCACGTCGCCAAACATCGCGCCGACGACGATGGGCCGGTCAAGACCGTAGGTGATCTCGGTGTGACCACCCACCAGTACCGCGCCCACCTCCGCGCATCCCGTGTGGATCTGGTCAAAGATCATCTCCACCAGCGCACTGTCGGTTTTCTTTTCCGGCAACAGCACCGTGGCGACGAACCAGCGCGGTGTGGCGCCCAGACAGGCGATGTCGTTGGCGTTCACCTGGGCTGCGTACCAGCCGATTTCGTCGGTGGCGAAGGTGATGGGATCGCTCTTGGTCACCAGATGGCGGTCGCCGAAGTCGATCACCGCTGCGTCGTGACCCAGTCCTGGTCCCAGGATAACCCGTGGATCCTTTAACTCCTGCTGTCGTAACAGCGCTAACAGATCTTCTTGGGGCAGCTTGCCAACCGGATAGAACTCATCATGTTGCGGCATGGGGGAACGCTCCTAAATCTGTAGCTATTCCTCGATCAAAATGGCGACCTCATCGACTACCGAGCGAAAGGCGTGTCCGGAGGCGTAGAGATCGACGCTTAGGATAGTCGCCGGCTCCGCCCCGCGCTCGCTCAGTAACGGCAGCAGGTCGGGTGAGGTGTATGGGTACCATGACTGTGCGGGCACCTGGATGTGTTGCGGGCTTCCCTCACAGAGCGTGCAGGTGTCGGAGTAGCCGTTGCCCACCAGGGCGTAGAAGCCCTGCAACCACTCGTGGCTGCCGCCCTGCGGGTCCAGGTAGGTGATGCGCAGCATGACGGGGCACTCGGTGCCGGCGACGCCACAGAGCGGGATCGACTGCGCTTCCACACGCAGGAGCGCGGTGACGTGAAGCGCGCTGATGCCGCGTACGTCCTGGTTGAGCTCCTGGCTGATGCCCACTTCGATGTGCCCAACGCCATCTCGTTCCAGAAGCACGCTGGTTCGATCTTCCTCAAGGCGAGTGATTTGCCCGTCGCTCTCATCCGGGAACTGTTTGCGCAGCGTGAAGGGGGCCCAGTGCGGTTCCAACGGACGGTTGAAGTCACCGTTGCGCAGGATGTCGCGGCTGCTGCTAGACTGGATTTCCCCCCGTCCCGCCGCCGTCAGCTCCACGAACTGGGCATCGGTCAGCACGACGGTCTCGTTTTCGGCTGGGTCCGGGACGTGGGCACGTCCTCGGCTGACGACGAGTTCTGTGCGCTCTGCGTCCACGGCAAGCGTGTAGCTGCCCTCTTCGAGTTCCACCGTGCCCTGCGGTGTGGCTATTTGCACAAGAGAGGCGCGTCCATCGGCGCCTACTGAAATCTGCAGCCGCCTGCTCGTCTCCACCTGAAGCGAAATCTGGTTGGGCAGCTGGCTGCGCTCAAAGAGTGGGGTGCGCGCCGCTCGGAATGTGAGGGCGGTCTCACCGTTGACCTGGAGGGCGCTGACGGGGGCGTCTGGTATCTGCTGGTGATAGAAGAATAGGAATGCCTCTGCGTCGCTGGACGAAAGCTCAATTCGACTCTTAGGGGAGACGTCCACTTTCCCATCAATGACCTCCTGGGCGCCACGTCCGCCGGGTTGAAAGGTGACGATGCCATCCTGCGGCTCCAATCTCACTTCCAGCGGCTGCGTGGCGTTGAAGACAAACCAGCGGATGCTGGCAGGGGTGCCAATCGCCAGCACGATGCAGGTTAGGAAGGAAAGGGTCATCACGACCCAGGCGATGGTCTGGGGAGTCTTGCGCATCAGATCAGTAGGTCACGCCGAACTGTGAGAACTTGCCCGTCGGCGTTCGCCAATCGACGTCCACGTTGGTCACATGGGCGTGACTGGGACCCTGCTGTACACGATGTATCAATTGCTGCAGTGCGGACTTGGAGCCTTCCGCCCGGATTTCAACGGTGCCGTCGTAGCGGTTCTTGACCCATCCGACGATGCCGAGCCGCGTGGCGTTCCGCTGCGTGAAATAACGGAATCCCACGCCCTGTACATTTCCATGAACGACAAGTCGAACGGCTGCTTGCCCTGTTTTTTCGTTCATACGCTCCTTCTTCTTGACTGACCAACCAAGCACGTGTGCTTGGCACAGCCATTGTAACGCGGATGTACGGTCTGACAAGTGAGAGCCGGGACGGGCAACCGAAGCGGTTACAGGGCGGCTAGCGGTAGCTGGTGTCCTCCAGCAATTTCATCGCCTGCCAGGGACCGAGCCACAGCGGGCACGGTGAGACGTCAGTCCGAGCGTTTCCCAATAGTCTGCACTATACCCCAAAGTCAACCGATTCTTGACACGCCATCAGAACTATGGTACTATCCGAATGTTGGTTATCGTAAGTGTGTAGCGGTTTTGAATTCTTTCGCTGTTTCGACGTGCAGAACAAGGATGGCATGATACACGACGCTTGGCAGAGCAATAATAATCAGCAGGAGCCGTATCCTCATGGAGGATCCGGGTAAAAGCGCACAGCTTTTAGCTGCTGATCAAATCAGAGCCCCCCGGACATCCGGGGGGTTTTGTTTTGTCAGGGAGCGACGTCATCGCTGGACGAATACCACCTAGAGAGGAGGTGATGTTTATGATCAAACTGACGCACGGCAACGACGGCGTGTTGTGTGTCAAGGAGGGGCGTTATTTTGGAGCACGTCGATAATTGACAGGATCTAGACTCTTCATATACTTAACAAGGATAGGAGGAACCTACCATGTCTACAAGCATTCTAAGTCGCATAGAGAAAGACCAAGTCCAGTTTGTCAGTCTGCAGTTTATTGATATCTTCGGTAATATCAAAAGTGTGACCCTCCCGGCGGATCAGATCGAGCGTGCGCTCTCCGATGGCATCTGGTTTGACGGCTCTTCGGTCGAAGGTTTTGCCCGTATCTACGAAAGTGACCTGGTCCTGGTGCCGGATCCTGAAACCTACCGGGTTTTGCCCTGGAGCGCTCTGGAGCGCCGGCGGGCCCGGCTCTTTTGCGATGTCCACGGCCCAGAAGGTAAACCGTCGTCCCGCGACCCCCGGACGGCGCTCAAGCGGATGTTGGCCAGGGCCGCGGAGAAGGGCTTCGTCTTCAATACCGGCCCGGAGATCGAGTTTTTCATCTTTGAGCAAAACGATGGCAACGGTGACTCCATCAAGCCGGTTCCTTACGATGTCGTGGGCTATTTCGACTTCTCGCCCCGTGACAAGGCGCAGCAGGTGCGCAGTGAGATCGTCCTGGCGCTGAAGGATCTGGGCATCGAGGTCGAGATGAGCCACCATGAGGTCGCCACCGGCCAGCACGAGATCGACTTCCGCTACGCCGATGCGCTGCGAAGCGCCGATAACGCCGTCACCTTCAAGTACACGGTGCGCGCGTTGGCGGCGGCCCATGGCCTCTACGCCAGCTTCATGCCCAAGCCCATTTTTGGCATCAACGGGTCGGGTATGCACACGCACCAGAGTCTCTTCGATGAGGAGGGCACCAATCTCTTCTACGATCCGGAGCGCCCGTATGGTCTTTCTCAACTGGCCGAATCTTTCGTGGCGGGCCAGATAGAGCACGCCAGAGCGCTGGCGGCCATCGTTGCACCGACGGTCAACAGCTACAAACGCCTAACGCCGGGGTACGAGGCGCCTGTCTACATCTGCTGGGCGCATCGTAACCGCTCGGCCCTTATCCGCGTGCCTTCGGCGCGACCGGAGCAGGGCGCCGCCGTGCGCGCCGAGCTCCGCTGTCCTGACCCCAGTGCGAACCCGTATCTGGCCTTCGCTGCCATGTTGGCGGCAGGACTGGACGGCATTGAAAAGGGTCTGGAAGTGCCGGATATGGTCAACGAAGACATCTATCATCTGGCTGCCGCAGATCGCCAACGTCACGGTATCGAGACGCTGCCCGGCACATTAGGGGAGGCGTTGAGTGCTTTGGAGGGGGATGAGGTGATCCAGGAGGCGCTGGGCGCCCCCATCGTCGAGGCCTTTATGCGCGCCAAACGGGCCGAATGGGAATCCTATCGCATCCAGGTCACGCCCTGGGAGTTGGAGCAGTATCTGGAAAATGCGTAGCAGGGACAGAATCGCGACCGGCTCGATGGGGTCGGTCGCGATTCCCAACCCTACCGGAGGTGGGCAAACGCAGCGGTTCCAGGGTGGCTTAGACGAAATGGGTGGCTTCCAGTCATGTTTATCATGCGTATTGACCTCAGCGCACATCAACCTCGGCTGCGTTTGCCTTGTTCGCGTCTAAATAGTGGCTGCCCTGAAAAAAGTCAGCCAAAGAAAAATTGGCATATTTGCTTTGAATTCCCGAGGTGACGCATGGAGTCAACAGTGGAGCGGGTGCAGTACCAGGCAGCCGGCGGTGTACTGATCGATGCCAGTGGCCATCACGTTATCCTGCTGATCCGTCCGGCGCGCGATGAGGTGCGCCTGCCCAAAGGCCACGTCGAATCCGGCGAGACGGTTGAGCAGGCTGCGCTGCGTGAGGTGCGCGAGGAAACGGGCTATGCCGATGTGGAGGTGCTCTCGCATCTGGGCAAGCAGCGGGTGGCGTTCACCCATCGAGGGAAGGCCATTGAGCGCGTTGAGAGTTACTTCCTGATGCGCATTTGCTCTGAATGCCGTATGGATGAGACGGAGACTGATGATCAGTTCTTCCCCATCTGGGTCACCTGGGAGGAAGCCGAGCAGCATCTGACCTTTGACGCTGAGCGCGAATGGATCCAACGCGCCAGGATCTGCATGAAAGAAGGAGCCTATGACCACTGACGCACCCGCCGCGCAGGCCAAAATGCTAGAGATCCATCAACGTCTCAAGGAGGCCTATGGCGAGCCGGATTGGCGCCCGCATGCCAAACCAATATCGGAGCTCGTCAACACGATCCTGAGCCAGAACACCAACGATCATAACCGAGACATCGCCTACGAGCGGCTGCGCGAACGCTTTCCTTCCTGGGAAGCAGTGCGGGACGCGCCCACTGAGGAGATCATCGACGCCATCCGGCCGGCTGGACTGGCCCCCAGCAAGGGGCCTCGCATTCAGGGCGCGCTGGCACGCATCACCGAGGAACGGGGCGAACTGTCGCTGGACTTTCTGCGGGAGATGCCGCTCGAAGAGGCGCGTTCGTGGCTTTTGAGCATCAAGGGTGTGGGTCCCAAGACAGCGGCCATCGTCTTGCTCTTCTCGCTGGGCCGACCGGCGTTCCCGGTAGACACCCACGTCCACCGGGTGACGCAACGGCTGGGTCTCATCCCGGACGACGCCTCGCGAAAGAAGGCGCACCGGCTGCTGGAGACCGCGGTTCCGCCGGACCTCTACTATGCTTTCCACATTGAACTTATTGAGCACGGGCGGGCGATCTGCAAGGCGCGAATGCCCCAATGCGACGTCTGTATGCTGACCGATCTCTGTGCATATTACGAGGAGCTGAGTTTCGATGAGCAAGAAGAAAGCTAAGCAATTTCCTTTGTTGGTCTACGGAGCCGTTGGCAAACGTTGGCGGTGGCCGGCTTTCCTCTTGATCCCGGCGGGCTTCGTTCTCTGGTGGGTCATACAATGGAACGAGGGAGCTGTGACCCTACGCGCGTGGTCAGCCCTGGTGATCTCCGCTGTGGGCTTGCTGATCTTCCTCTACACGCTGCTGGCGAACGCGGCCTGTATACGCTGCCACGCACGCTACTTCACTCTGCGGACGCCGCTATATCCTGTGGTTTTCTCCTACCGGCGTGTCAAATCCGTGCGGCCTGTCGATTATGCCAAACTCCGTCCGCCGCAGGAGGAGAAGTCGGCTCGCTGGCGCCTGTACCGACACCTGTGGGGTAGAACAGCCGTCGTCATTGATCTGCGGAGCTACCCGCTCCCTGAGTGGTGGTTGCGTCTTTGGGTGAACGAGTATCTTTTTCATCCTACAGCCACCGGGCTGGTGGTGTTGACCGAAGATTGGCTTGGTCTTATTCGCCAGATAGAGACACATCGCACGGCGTTGAGGCAGAAGCGGCGCGATGTATGAGGCCAAATTCATTGCTATCTATTTATTTCTCGCAAAATGACATGGCAAGGAGGATGTTATCCACTTTTCCACAAAGTTATCCACAGTCCGGCCCCCATATTTAGGGGTCCAGAGCCCTGACATCCCTATATAGAGGGTATTTGCGTTATCGTTATTCACAGGGCTTCGTGCAATCTTAAAATTTCGATTTTTTAAAGCATAAACCCCGTTGTAGCATTGATACAAAGTTCCTTTTCTGGTAGAATATGAGCGCGTCAGGGGAAGTACATATCTCTCAATTTGCCACAGATAGCTCCACCGGCAGAAGAGATCCGCACAAGTTTACTAACCGTGTTTATGACCGCACATATTATTGAAGAGGGGGACTTTGTGCCTCGAGTAGAGCAAGAGGTCTTATCCAAAGCTGTTAATGCGAAGCAAGTCATGGATGTACAGCGGCTCTGGCAGGCCGCACTCGGTGAGTTGGAACTCCAGATGACCCGCGCGACGTTTGATACGTGGTTGCGCGACACCAAATGTCTGGGGCTTGAAGATAACAACACGTTGGTCGTAGGCGTGAAAAACGGCTACGCGGTGGAATGGTTGGAGAGCAAACTTTATCCGGTGATCCAACGTACGCTTTATCATATCGCTGATCAGGAACTGGAGGCACGCTTTGTTGTATGGGAAGGAAGACAGAGCCACGCTGAACCTCCAACGCCACTGCTTCAGACGGAATCATCGTCGATGACGACCCCACCCCCAGACCCTGGACTGAATCCTGAGTATTCCTTTGAGAATTTTGTCATTGGCGCGGGCAATCGTCTGGCGCAGGCCGCCTCCCAGGCCGTAGCTGAATCCCCTGCTGAAGCCTACAATCCTCTCTTTATCTACGGCGGGGTGGGATTGGGCAAGACCCATCTTCTCCATGCTGTCGGACAAAGTCTATTTCACAGGGATCTATACGTACTGTATGTCTCCTCCGAGCAATTCACCAACGACCTGGTTGAGGCCATCCGCACCCATACAACCGATGCCTTCCGGGACAAATATCGCAGCGCCGACGTGCTTCTGGTTGACGATATTCAGTTCATCGCCGGCAAGGAGAGCACCCAGGAGGAGTTCTTTCACACTTTCAACGCGCTTCGCGATACCGGACACCAGATTGTGCTGACCAGCGACCGTCCTCCGAAAGCCATGGTCACCCTGGAAGAGCGACTGCGTTCTCGTTTTGAGTGGGGATTGATCGTTGATGTTCAACCGCCTAACTTCGAGACCCGGTTGGCGATTCTTCAGAAGAAATCAGCGCAGTTAGGGGTTGAGATTCCGAACAACGTTCTGGAGTTCATAGCAAGTCACATCGAGCGAAATATCCGGGAGCTGGAAGGAGCGTTGAACCAGCTGTTGGCGATCACGCGGTTGACGGGACAGCCGCTAAATCTGGAGACGACGCAAAATGCGCTGACCGACCTGCTGCCCAACCCGCCGGAGCTCTCCTCCGAGGAGATCCTCAAAGCGGTCGCTACTTACTACAACCTCACGTTGGAGGACCTACGCAGCGCCCGGCGGACGCGCCGCATCGCCTTCCCCCGCCAGGTCGCCATGTACCTCATCCGCGAGGAGACCGACTCCTCCTATCCGCAGATCGGTGCGCAGCTGGGGGGGCGAGATCATACCACTATTCTTTACGGATATGAGCGCATCAGCACTCAGATTGAGGAGGACTCACAACTGCGGCGGGAGATCATGACGCTGAAGTCGCAACTATACGATCGTGGTTGAGCAGAACGCTCGGCGAATTTGTAACGTTTAGCCTCCTGGCTCCTCTGGGTCAGGAGGTTCTTTCGTGGGAGGGACCTTGAGTTATAATCGGTGAATGTCTCTGCACGTGAGGCCGTTCTGATCACTGTTCATACATATAGCGGACAAAAGGATGATATTCGATGCACTGGCTTGATCTTCTCTTTGCTCTTCTTCCCATTCTCTCCATTTTGATCCTGATGCTCGGTCTGCGGTGGAAGAGCACCCGCGCCGGCGTCGTCAGCTGGGCGCTGGCGCTGGTCGTCGCAGGGCTCCACTTTGGCGCCGGACCGCGCGTCCTGGCGTGGGCCCAGGTGCGCGGCTTTTTTCTGGCAATCTACGTGCTCTATATCATCTGGGGCGCGCTCTTCTTCTATCGCGCCAGTGAAGCGACGGGGACTATTGCCGCCATGGGCCAGCTGATCCGCCAGCTCTCTCCTAATCGTGCCCTCCAGGTGCTCCTCTTGGCCTGGGGATTGGCCGCATTTCTTCAGGGGGTGGGGGGCTTCGGCGTGCCCGTCGCCGTCATTGCGCCGCTGCTGGCGGGCATGGGCTTTCCGCTGATCGCCGCCGTCGCCATGCCCTCGCTGGGTCATGCCTGGGCCGTCTCCTTCGGCTCGCTCGGCTCGTCGTTCTACGCGCTGATGGCGGCGACGGGCCTGCCAGGCGATCTGCTGGCGCCCTGGAGCGCCGTGCATCTGGGGGTGTCCTGTCTCCTCTTGGGCGGCGCGACGCTCTGGGTAGCGGGCGGGAAGACCGCGCTTCGACAGGGATTCATCCCTTGGATGCTTATGGGCGTGGTCATGGCTGGGGTGCAATGGCTGGCGGCCTGGGCCGGCCTCTGGAACATCGCGGCGATGCTGGGCTCTCTGGCCGGCCTGCTGGTCGGTGGCTTCTGGGCGCACCGATGCTCGCCTCAATCGTGGGAAGGGACGGAGACCCGCAAGATGCTCCGCACGGCCTTGATCCCCTACGGCGTCCTGCTGCTCCTGATCTTCGCCGTCAAATCTATTCCGGCGTTGCAGGCGCTGCTGGACGTGATCACCTTCGAGGTTCGGGTGCCTGCGCTGGAGACGCGCCGAGGCGGGCTGATCCCGGCGGCGCCCACGCGCAGCCTCTCTCTCTTCGGGCATACCGGCGCCATCCTGATCTACGCTTCACTGCTGACGCTGGCGCTGGGCAAGCGTTGGGGTAAGTTGGGGACGGGTGAGGTCAAGGCGGTGCTGGGCAAGGTGGTGCGCGGCGGGCTCTCCTCGACGTTGGGCATTCTCTCCATGGTGGCGTTGGCCAGCACCATGGATCACGCCGGCATGATCACGTTGTTGGCGCGGGAGATGGCGGGGGCCGCTGGGGCGTTTCTGCCGCTGATCTCGCCCTTTATCGGCGCGTTAGGGGCCTTTGTCACCGGAAGCAACACCAATGCCAACGTGCTCTTTGCCGCGCTGCAGCAGGAGGCGGCCAACGCCCTTGGCTACAGCGTGCCGCTGATCCTGGCGGCTCAGAATGCCGGCGCCGCCATCGGCTCGACCTTTGCGCCCGCCAAGATTATCGTGGGGTGCAGCACCGTCGATATGGAGAAGGGCGAAGGGGAGACGATCCGCCAGCTGTTGCGCTATGACCTGCCCGTCATCGCGGTGCTGGCCCTGCTCACGTGGGTGCTGACGAATACTGGATGACTGGGGACGGGGGATGGGTCTCTTTGTTTCGGGCTCCGGTCACTTCTCAAGCGCCACGGCGATCTCTGCGGCTACGTGGGCGTTATGGATCAGCAGGCTCTCGTTGGCGGCGCGGGTTTGACCATCGGTCAACGCTACCAGCTGCTCCAGCAGGAAGGGCGTGACGGCGCGCCCGCTGATGCCCCCCGCGTCGGCCTCCTGCACCGCCTGATCGATGAGCGCGGCTAGCTCGTCGGCCGGAATCTCGGCGGCGGCGGGAACGGGCGCCGTCACCAGCACACCTTGCGGCAGCCGCAGCCGTCGCTGCTTGCGATAGGCAGTGACCACCTCTCTGGCATGGGTCACCGGAAGATCCACCGGCAGGCCTGAGGCCCGGCTGTAGAAGGCTGGGAACGCATCGGTCTGCCAGCCCAGGACGGGCACGCCCCAGGTTTCCAGGAACTCCAAGGTGCGCGGTAGATCGAGGATGGCTTTGGCACCCGCGCAGACCACGATCAGCGGGACGGAGGCCAGCGTGGGCAGATCGGCGGAGACGTCCTCCGGATGGCCGCGATGGACGCCGCCGATGCCGCCGGTGGCGAAGACACGCAGTCCGGCGCGGTGGGCCAGCGTCATCGTGGCGGCTACCGTGGTGCCGCCGTGTACGCCGCGTAGCTGCGCCATCGGGAGGTCGCGCACGCTGACCTTGATGGCCTTCGTCTCCCGCGCCAGCGCGTCTATCTGGGCGTCGCTCAATCCGACGGTGGGCACGCCTCGCCAGACGCCCACGACGGCGGGTAGCGCGCCTGCAGCGCGGATGACGTCGGCCATCTCCCGCGTGATCCTAACGCTGTGCGGGTAGGCAAAACCGTGGGTGATCAGGGCGGATTCCAACGCGACGATGGGCATTCCTTCATCCAGAGCGGATTTGACGCTTTGTGCTACGCGCATAGTTTCACTCATGATCATCTCTCCCCCAGCAATCGGGCTGCCAGTGCTGCGTAGGCGCCGGCCGCTGTCTCTACCTGTTCTAACTCAACGTACTCATCGACGGTGTGGGCCAGCGCCGGATTGCCAGGCCCAAAGCCCACTGTGGGCACCTGCGCGACGCCGGCGGAGTAAGCGCCCTCCGTGGCGAAGAGCCACCGTCCCAGTTTGGGCGGAAGGCCGACGTCGTGGGCTGCGCCGCTCAGCGCCAGAACCAGCGGGTGATCCGCCTCTAGCGCCCAGGCCGGGGAGGCGCGTCGGACGCGATAGGCTTTGCCCGTGTACGTCTGCACCTCTTCCTCGATGACGCGCACGTTGGTATTGACCCCCTCGCGCGCGATGACGCGCTGGATTTCGGCCAGCGCCAGAGATTCTGTCTCCCCCAGGGTCAGCCGCCGGTCGATGACAATCTCACAGCGTTCCGGGATCGCGTTGCGGCTGACGGCGTGCGAGCGGATGTCGGTCACCGCCAGCACCCCAGGCCCCAGGAACGGATCAGAGGCCAGTTGATCGGCCAAGATTTCCAGGCCGAAGATGACGCGCGCCATCACGTAAATGGCGTTCTCGCCCAACTCCGGCATCGCCGCGTGGGCTGAGCGCCCATGGGAGGCGAGTCGCATCTCCAGATGCCCTCGCTGTCCCCGGATAATCTGGAGATTGGAAGGTTCGGTGACGACAACCCAATCGGGCGACAGGCCGTCCTCTTCGAAGAGAATGCGGGTGCCGAGACCCTCGCACGGCTCCTCCAGGCCCACCGTTGCCACCAGTAGCTTGCCGCGCAGCGGCGTGCCGGTGCGCAAGAGGTGCGCTGCGCCGTAGAGGGTGGCAGCAAGTCCGCCTTTCATGTCGCAGGCGCCCAGCCCGTAGAGTCGCCCATCGCGCAGGGTGCCAGCCCAAGGATCGACCGACCAGGCCTCCGGTTCGGTCACCTGGACGGTGTCTAGGTGGCTGTTGAAGAGTAGCGTTGGCCCACTGTCGGCGCCGATCTCGCCGATGACGTTGCCGGCTTCATCGGCTCGCACGTTGGAGAAGCCGAGGCGGCGCATCTCTACCATCACCAGCGCGGCAACGTCGCCCTCCTCGCCGGGGAGACTGGGGGTCTGTATCAGTTCGCGGAGGAATGCGTGGAGTTCGTCACGTTCTTGCGTGGTCAACTGCCAATTCGTCATGCCATCACCTTTTCTCATGCGGTTAGCGCGGGATCCAAATTCAGCGTCTAGTAGGCGCCCTCTCCCAGGATGACCTGGGGGATGGTCTGGATCAGAATGCTCATGTCCAGCCAAGGGGACCAGTTTTCTATGTAGTAGATGTCCAGCAGCACCATCTCGTCGAAGGTCAGCTCGCTGCGTCCACTTACCTGCCAGAGACCCGTGATGCCGGGTGAGACGGCCAGCCGCTTCTTGTGCCACGGTTCGTATGCCTCTACCTCAGCGGGTATGGGCGGGCGCGGTCCGACCAGGCTCATCTCGCCTTTGAGCACGTTGAAGAGCTGGGGAAGCTCGTCGAGGCTGGTGCGTCTCAAGAACGCGCCGACGCGCGTCAGGCGGGGGTCGTTGCGGATTTTAAAGAGCGGCCCATCTGCTTCATTCAGGTGCTTCAAGTCTCTTTGCTCTTCCTCCGCGCCTGCGCGCATGGAGCGGAATTTATAGATGTGAAAGTGGACACCATTCTTGCCGACGCGCTCCTGTCTGAACAGGATCGGGCCTTCGGAGTCCAGCTGAATGGCCAGGGCGATCAGGCCGAAGATCGGTGCGCCAAGGATCAGTCCCAAAAGCGCGCCTGTCACGTCCATGGCGCGTTTGAAGAAGAGCGAGAACGGTCGGAAGGCGATTTCTTGTACACTGATGAGGGGAATGCCCCCCAGGTCGCCGATTTCCACCTGGCTGAGGCTTAGCTGGAAGAAATCGGGCACGATGCGCGCCATGACGTTGCGGCGTTCGCATTCATGCAGGACGCTGAGGATGCGGCGATGGTGCGTCCACGGTAGCGTGATCAAGACTTCGTCGACGCTCTGCTCGTTGGTATCACAAGGAAGATCGTCGATGGTGCCCAGGCCCTGGATGCGTCCGATTTCTCCTTGGCCCTTATCCGGGTTGTCGTCGACGTAACCCACAATCTCGTAACCAAGGTCGGGGCGGGCCACGATAGTGCGCATCACACGGCGGCCCACTTCTCCGGCTCCGACGATGATGACGCGCTTGACCCCAATCCCTCGGCGTCGAAGCCAGCTCTGAAAGGCCAGCAGCAGGATACGTTCCACCGAGAGAAAGATCAACATACCGACACCGGCTTCCAGCAACAGCAGGCGTGAATAGACCAGGGGCCGGAAGATAAAAGCCACCGCAAGCACAACGATGAGCACTTTGGCCACGGCATTGGTAATCAAGTAGACGTGATCAAGCCATCGGCGCCCGCGCCAATCGCGGTAGGCGCCATCCATCAGCAATGTGAGGGGTACCATGAGGGTGAATAAGCCTAAGAAGGGTAAATAGGCTTGTAACGGTGCATCGTAGACCACGTCTCTGAACCACTGGAGGCGATAGCGCAGAAGATAGGCCAAGATCAGGGCCAACGCGACGATGAGCGCATCCAACGCCATGACCCAGAGGGGAGCTGTTTCTTGATGACGATATCTTTGGTTAGTCATAGGTCTAAGGGGACTCCGAGGATGCTCTTGTACAGATTGGTCGTGCGTTGCGCCGTCGTTTCCCAGCGGAAGCGAGATGCGCGTTTTTGTCCCGCTTGGATTAGCTGCGTTCGGAGGCCTTCATCGTCCAGACTGCGTCGCAGGCCGTCGCGCACAGCGTCCACGTCGTCCGTCGGGACCAGCAGCGCTGCATCCCCGGCGACTTCAGGTAGGGAGGCGGCGTTGGAGGCGATCACGGGCGTGCCGCAGGCCATCGCCTCGAGCACCGGCATGCCAAAACCTTCGTACCAGGAGATGTAGGCGAAGGCGTCCGCCGCGTTATACCACAGAGTCAGCGCGTCATCCGGCAGATAGCCCGGAAAGTGGACGCGCTCTTCGAGGCCGAGGCGTTCCACCTCCGCGAAGATCTCTTCGTAGAGCCAGCCTTGACCGCCGGCCAGCACCAGGTGGGCGTCGGTGCATAGTCTATCGTAGGCGCGGAGGAGCGTCACCAGGTTCTTGCGCGGCTCTAGGGTGCCCAGATAGAGGATGAAACGCTCCGGTAGCTTCTGCTGGGCGCGGAATGACGAGACTGCCTTTGCCGGCAAGGGACGAAAGCGCGGTTCGACGCCGTGGTGGATGACGTGCACGCGGCTTTCCGATACGCCCAGCAGCTCCACCACCTCGCGCGCCGTGAACCTGGATACGGCGATAACGGCCGCAGCACGCTGGCAGCTCCATCGAGTGAGCCATCGCAGGTAAATGCGCTTATGCTTGCGAAAGAAGCGTGGATGCCGCAAGAAACTCAGATCGTGGACGGTGTCGACGTGGGGAACGGGAGAGTGCAGCGGTCCACCGAAGGCGGGTGCGTGGAGAAGGTCGACCTCCAGCGCGCGCAGCAAACGGGGCAGCACCAGCTGTTCCCAGAGGATGCGCGCCAGCGGGCGTTCCGTCGACCAGCGGGATCGGTGCACGGGCAACGTCAGGCGGTCGACCAGCTCGCCGTCCTGTGCCAGGACAACGTAGCGCACGCCAGCGTCGGTGGGAAGGTGGTGCAATAGTTTGACGATGTAGCCGCTGATGCCGGCACTGCGATAGGAGTTGGCGTTGGATGCCAGCTGAGCATTTAACGCGACCACAGGCATATCAGGTATCATAGATGACTCTCATTATAATGCTCTCTGGGGGATTGACAAAAAGTGGCAGGGTGGGCAAACGAAGCAGTTCCAGGGTGGCTCAAACGCCATAGGCGGCTTCCCATC
>CAYVKR010000029.1:0-19127 GCA_964452025.1 uncultured Anaerolineales bacterium | reverse complement strand
CGCATCACCTGGTCCATGGGGAACGCCGTCAAAGCCGCGGCCGAAGAGGCTCGCCAGAAAGTGCTGGACGTCGTCGCCGATTATTGGGATGAAGACGTTGACGATCTGGACATCCGCGACGGCGTCGTCATCTCCTACAAATCGGAGCGCGAACAGCCGCTGGAGAAGATGGTTGTCTACGGTCTGCCCAACGAGAACTTCGAGGGCTGGCAGGGTGGCCCCATCGTCGGCACGGGCAAGTTCATGCCGACCTATGTGACTAATCTGGACCCGGAGACAGGGCAGGGCACCCGCGCCGTGGTGCACTACACCGTCGGCGCCCAGGCCATCGATCTGGAGGTTGATACCGAGACGGGGCAGATTGACATCCTCAAAATCGCCAGCGCCTACGACGTAGGTAAAGCCATCAACCCGGATCTGGTGCTGACGCAGATCGAGGGTGGGGCGGTGCATGGCATGAGCTCAGCCTTCGAAGGCTACCGCTTCGATGAGCAGGGCCGCGTGATCAACGATAGTTTCGTCGACTACAAGCTGGTCACGGCCGTTGACGCGCCGCAGGAAATCCACGGCGATATCGTCGAGACGCCGCTGGAAGACGGTCCCTGGGGGGCGCGCGGCGTCGGCGAGCACGTGATGGTGCAGACTGCGCCCGGTATTGCCAATGCACTCTATGATGCCACCGGTGTGCGCTTCGATAACCTTCCGCTCTCCGCCGAGAAAATCTATCTGGCCTTGCATCCAGATGACGAATTCGCATGTGACCTTTAAGCTCACCAGCTAGCAGAGACGACCCCGGTGTGAGTACCGAAGCGCCGGGGTCGTTTGTTGTCCTCATTTTGTCCCCACAGGGATTTCGAAGCGAGTCTGCTGGTGAAAATGCCCCCCGTACCGTAGAACCTGCGTAGGCGAAAGCAAGGCAAACGAAGCTGGGGTTGATGCGGGAGGGAAACATGATGGGAAGCCGCCTAGGGCGTTTGAGCGACCCTGGAGCTGCTTCGTTTGCCCCCACAGGTCGAAGCTTGAATTGTTATCACCCAAGGATATACTTTTATGGGGTCTTAACCGAAAAGTTATGGTACGCACTACGTACAATTCCAAATCGTGGTATAATATCGGTCAGAGATCACAAACCGATGTCTTACAGTATCTCTGTCGGGGCGTGATCGTTCTACACTTAAGGGAGTTACTATGAAGGCAACGATCCTCTATATAGAAGATAATCCCGACAACCGACTGCTCGTGAGAAGGATTCTGATGGCAGAAGGCTACGAGATGCTAGAAGCAGAGGATGGGGTCACGGGGATAGAGTTGGCTGTGCAGGAGCAGCCCGACCTGGTGCTCATGGACATGAACCTGCCTGAACTGGATGGGTATGAGCTGACCCAGCGCATGCGCGAGCAGCCGAGGCTCAAGGATATTCCCATCATCGCAATGACGGCGAACGTTATGCATGGAGATCGTGAGAAGACGATTGAGGCTGGCTGTGATGGTTACATCCCGAAGCCTATCGATGTGGATGCTTTGCCATCTCAGATCATGAAGTTTCTAAAGGCCAAATCGTGACTCTATGGTAGGGAATCGGTCAGAGAACGGCCCTGATGGCTCGCAAGACAAGGATGGGGTGGAAGAAGCGAGGCTTTTCCTGTAGCGACCAACGCTTTTCTTATCTTGTTGAGCTACTCTAGGTATGGTCAACCCGGATGGTTGCAGGAGGCAAGTCATTTGATGGCACACTCACATACATCACCTGAAGAAGCGAAAATCCTGATTGTTGAAGACAACTTCAACAATTTCCTCCTTATGACGCGGCTGTTGGCTTTCCTGGGTGTCAGCGAGTGTGAGTGGAAGGCCTCAGGATGGAAGGTGCTTGAGTTTGCGGAGACGTTGGGAGACATTGATCTGATTCTCATGGACCTTATGCTGCCGGACGCCGATGGGTACGAATCTCTGCAGCGACTGCGCTCGCATCCGAGTTTTTCCGGTGTGCCAATCGTGGCAGTTACAGCTGATTCGGGGTATGAATCGATGGCGCGGGCGCGAGAAGCCGGTTTTGATGGCTTTATTGGCAAACCACTGGATCCAGATCGTTTCCCCGATCAAGTTCGCCGGGTGCTTATGGGCGAGGAGGTATGGGATTCTCACTAGATCGTGATCAGGAGCGGCTCAGCACGCGCTTGGTGCCTACGACGGGCATGCGGGGCGGGCTGGGGCGAACGCTGCTGACAGCGTTCCTGATCTTGACAATTCTCCCATTGGCCTTGATCGGATGGTATGCGTCTTATCAGAATCGGCAGAATTTGCAGACAGCAGTGGCGCAGAAGCTGCAAGCGGTGGCGACCTTGCAGGCGAAAGTCTTACGGTGGGGCTGGATAGAAAAGAGTGAGCCGATTATCAGGACGTTAGCAGGAACAGGCGACGCTGGCTACACCTCGTTGCCGTGGGCAGACGTTGAGCACCGATACCCCAACCTGACCGGGATTACGGCGTTGACACCGGAAGGCCACGTCATCAAAACGTGGGGGCGCTGTGCGTCCGACGTGCCTTTTATCATGGATCTCTCTACCTTGGACGTCGGGGCGCCCATCGCGTTACAGTTCCCACAAGAAGATAGCCAGCTGATTCTCTGTTACCAGGTGGAGAGCTTTGCCCCTCAGCTGGAGAACGGCTTGGATATTGGTGAGACCGGACAGCTCTTTCTCGTCCAGGATGCTGACCGGGCGGTGACGGATGTTGAAAGGGGTAGTGTGGCTCTCTCTGCGCTGGCTGAGGAGAAGGCGGGAAGCGGACTGTACGTGAACCACGAGGGGACGTCTGTCGTCGGCGCCTACGCGCCGGTGAATGCGGATATCGGCGTACTGGTGGAACAGACGCAGGCCGAGGCGTTGGCCTCCAACGATCGTATTGTGGCCACGCTGATTGCCGTCATTCTCACCGTGGCGTTGGGGACGACGGCGATCGCTGCGGTGGTGATCCGCCAGATCACCCGTCCGGTCGTGCGCCTCACGGAGTCGGCGCTGGCAATGGCCGAGGGCGATCTGGGACAGCACGTGGCGGTCACATCGCGAGATGAAATTGGGATCCTGACCTACGTCTTCAACCAGATGGCGGCAGAGCTGAAATCGCTCTACGATGATCTTGAGGCGAAGGTCGTGGAGCGCACCAAGCGCCTGCAGAAGGCTAATTACCAGATCCAGTGGCGTGCGCTGCAACTGCAAGCCAGTCTGGAAGTGAGTCAAGCGATTACGTCTCTTCGTGATCCAGAGGTCTTATTGAATCGCGTGGCAGAGCTTATCAGTGAGCGGTTTATGTACGACTCGGTAGCCATCTACCTGCTGGAACCGGGTGGGGGCAAGGCCGGACGGTGCGCGGTGCGGCCGGTCGACGCGGATTGGCCCAAATCGCTCCATCCCGGGGATGGCACGCTGGTGGAGCGGGCGCTTCGCAAGGGAGAGCCTCAGGTGGAGCGGAAGCTTCTAGGTCGAGACGCCGATCCATCCTGGCAACGCCGGACACTCTCACGCATTGCTGTTCCCTTGCGGATGGAGGAGAGAGTCTTGGGCGCGCTGGCCATTCGCGTGACCGGGTACGAGTATTCGCCCGAGGATAATCTGGGAACGTTGGAACACCTGGCGAACCAGATTGCCATTGCGCTAGAAAACGCTCGCGCCTACGAGCGAGAACGCCGAGCGGCGCGCCAGATGGAGGAAGCCGAGGCGTTTAAATCCAGATTCCTGGCGAATATGTCGCATGCGTTGCGTGAACCCTTGAACTCCATCATCGGATTTTCGCGCTTGATGTTGAAAGGATTGGATGGTCCGCTTGCGCCACAACAAGAAGACGACGTGCGCCGGATCTATCAGAACAGCCAGCGCCTGCTCTCGCTGATCAACGACGTGTTGACCATCACCCAGATTCAGGCGGGATTGATGGCGTTGCAGTTGCGACCGGTAGCGTTAGAAGATGTGATTGACAGCGTGATGCCCACAGCCGACGCGCTGGTGCGGGGCAAAGAAATCGCGTTGATCAAGGAGGTCGAGCCGGATCTGCCCTGGGTTTACGCAGATTCCGCTCGCCTCCGCCAGGTGTTGGTGCGTCTGCTGACCAACGCGGCGAAATTCACCGAGGAAGGTGAGATCACGTTGCGCGTCTGGGTAGATGATGAGCAGGCCTACGTAAGCGTCGAAGATACCGGCATTGGCATTCCTGAGGCCGAGCGCGAGCGGATTTTTGCCCGTTTTGAGAAAGGCACCGGCGACGCGGAGAAACTGTCGGGTGTGGGGTTGGGCTTGGCCTTGAGCAAGGAATTCGTCGAGATGCACGGCGGCGAGATCTGGTTGGAGAGTGAAGTGGGCAAAGGCAGCCAATTTATCTTTTCCATTCCGCTTTATGACGCTGAGGCGGATTCATCGACGCTTGCACGGGTGACGGGCGCGCGGGCGTGACACATGTTTGATCGGAGGGCGCAGTGAGCGAAGTACACCAGCGTTCGTACGAGACGGTGCGGGATAGTCTACGACAGCGTCTCATTGACCGGGTATTCATTGTTATGCTTTACGGTGGGTTTGGCGCTCTCCTGTTGGGCATATACACAGCCTATGCTCAGCGTCATTTCCTGTTGATAGGGGTTTTCATATCGGCGTACGCCAGCATGCTGGTGGTGCACTTCAGTCGAAAGCCTTATTACCAGGTCAAGAAGTGGTTGATGGTGAGCCTGCTTTACGTTTTGGGCCTGATGAACCTTATCTTCTCCGGCTGGGGGGCGGACGGACGGATCTTCCTGTTAGCTTTTCCCGTGATGGTGACCGTCCTCATCAGCCAACGCGTGGGATATTATACCTTGGGGCTTACGATATTGACGCTGCTCGTCTTCGCCTGGGCCATCCTGGGAGGATATGTCGAAGGACTTCCGATACACGCAGTGTCGCTCAGGCCCTGGTTGAATTTATTGAGCAGTATAACCGTCTTCTCGCTGGTGGACGGATTCTTGATCGCGTCGGTCGGGGCCTTGTTCCAGCGACTTTCAACTCAGCTGGAGGACGTCTACCGACGCTCAGTAGATTTGCAGGCTCAACAGAAGGATCTGGATCGCCGCACGCGCGCGCTCCAGGACCTCAATTACGCGATGCAGCGTCGCACCGAGCATCTAGAAGCCAGCGCCGAGGTGGTGCGTACCCTCAGCTCGATCTTTGATGTGGATCAGCTACTTTACCAGGCCGTCCGCCTTATCTCAGAGAAACTGGGGTTCTATCATACGGGCCTCTTCCTCGTTGCAGAGTCCGGCGACGTTGCCACCCTGGAAGCTGCGTCTTCTGAGGGTGGGCAGCAGCTGCTGGCCGAAAAACACCAATTGCGCCGGGGGGAAGGCATGGTCGGCTGGGTGATGGAGCACGCCGAGCCGCGCATCGCGCTTGACGTCGAGGCTGACAACGCACACTTCGAAAATCCCCAGCTGCCGGCGACCCGTTCTGAGGCTGCGCTGCCGCTGGTCATTGCCGATCGGGTGATTGGCGTGCTGGATGTCCAGAGCACGGAGGCCAACGCGTTCGATGCAGATGACGTACGCTCTCTCGAGTACCTGGCTGATCAGCTGGCGGTGACGGTGGAGAATGCGCGGCGTTTTGCGCAAGACGTCGGCGTTCTGGAGGCGACCAGCCCGTTTTACCGGATGACGCAGCGGATGGCGGCTGCACATCAGGAAAGGCAGGTCTATGGTGTGATGCTGGAGATGGTGCAAGGCTACAGTCCCAGAGGTGGTTTTGTCTGCACCCTCAATCCTGAACGCGAGACGCTCACCGTCGCTGCGGAGTTGCGTGACGACGAGATTCTATTCCGCGATGCTATGGACGCTCGGCCAACGCTTCCAGCGTTGCCGCCGTTGCGCAGTCTGTTGATCTCCTTGGACGAGGCGCTCTTTGTCGAGGATCTGCACGCGCTGTCGGAGGACGGAGTTCCCCAGGCTTACCGGGGCCAACTACGAGAACTGGCGCAAGAATCAACGGCGCGCAGTTTGGCGATACTTCCTATTCGGCTGGGCGAGGATATTACGGCTCAGCTGGTTGTCGTCTATGAAAACATGCACGTCTTCGGCGTGAGCGAGAAACAGCTCTACATTGCGTTGGTGGACACGGCTTCCGTCGTGCTGGAAAATTTGCGGTTGCTTGAAGCGGCCCAACGTCGCGTGGCTCGTGAGCAGGCCGCGCGCGACGTCACAGACCGCATGCGGCGCGCACCGGATATGGACTCCCTGCTTGCGGTGACGGCGGAATCGCTGCTGGAGATGCTTGGAGGTGGTGGGGCGTACGTGCAACTTGGTGTACCGCCGGCGTCTGAGGGGACGGATGAAGGAGATCAATGAGATGATAGAAAAAGCCAGCGCAAAACCAACACAACGCCCTACCATCGGCCTTTTGATCTACGGTGCGGAGGATCCCACGTGCCGCGCTCTCTGGAGGGGTGTGCACGCTGTCGCCCGCGCGAACGACGTCAACCTCATCAGCTACCGCGCGGAACCGCTTCATATCCCTGATGCCCATCTGGCGCAGGCGAACGTCCTCTATGAGCTGGCGGACGCCGTGCGTTTGGACGGTCTGGTGGTCTGGGGCGGTATACTGGCCCACTACGTTGATCAAGAAGACGTCTTGGCGCTGCTGGAGAGACGGTATGCCGACGTTCCGCTGGTGAATATCTCGTCCCAGCTGCCGGGGGTACCCAATGTGCTGATTGATAATTATCGCGGTGTATACGATACTGTGACCCACCTGATCGATGTGCATGGCTGTGAAAGAATAGCCTTTATCCGAGGACCTGAGGGGCATGTTGAGGCTGAGGCTCGCTTTCGGGGGTATCGGAATGCGCTGCGTGACTATGGACGAGAGATAGATCCGGCACTTATTACTTCTGGCGATTTTGCACGTGGGACAGGTGTGAGGTCTTTGAGCCGTTTGATTGAGAGGCAGAGTGGGGTTACCTTTGATGCTGTCGTGGCGGCTAATGATCAACTGGCCCTTGACGTCCTCGAAGAGCTTCAAGCGCGGGGGATTCGCGTGCCTGAGAAGGTCGCGGTGACGGGCTTTGATAATCGCCCGGAAGTGCGTTTTACCACCCCGCCGTTGACCTCCGTCGATCAGCCCTGGGCCGATATGGGGCGGCAAGCGGCGGAACTGCTTCTTCGGCGCCTCGCGGGCGACGACGCGTTGCCTGGCATCGTCAAGGTCCCGCCTCGACTGGTCGTTCGCCAGTCCTGTGGATGTGCGGCTCGCGGCGTTAGGATGGTCTCTTCGCCGACTGCGCCGCAGATCAAAGCTGATCGGCTTGAGGATGTCGCGTTTGCGCCAGCAGATACTACCGTCGAGCGGGCATTGGCGGCAATGCGCGCAGCCGCGCCGGCCCGAATAGCGTGGGATAAAACCCTCACCGCGCTCCTGGACGCTCTGATGAGGGACGTCAATGAGATCTCGCCGGATACGTTCTTGGCTCGGCTGGATGAGGCGTTGCACACCAGCGCTGAAGCGCAGGTCGATATTGAGCGCTGGCACGACGTGATCTCCGCGATGCGCCGGGAGCTGTTGCCATCCTTTGAATCTTTGCAACCGTTGATGCGCGCTGAAGATCTCTGGCAGCAGTCGCGCGTCAAGATCGCGGATTGGACTGCGCGAGTCCAGGCAGATTTACGTTTTGCAGAGGCTCGTCGTCGAGCGATGTTGGCACAGATCGGTCAGTCACTGAGTGCCTCGCTTGGTGTAGATGACCTCTTGAAGCGAATCACCGTTGCCTTGGAAGAGTTGGATATCTCCCGGTGCTATCTATCGCTATACGAGCGGCCCAGTGCGCCAGAGACGTGGGCGCGCCTGATCCTGGCCTACGTAGACGGTCAGCGGCGCTCAATTAAGGAGACGCGGTTCCCGTCGCGGCAGCTGGTGCCCACGGCTCTTCTGCCGGCACAGCGGTTTAGCTTGCACGTCGAGCCGCTCTATTTCCGCGAGCACCAGTTGGGGTTTGTGCTTTTCGAGGCAGAACCTGCGCGTGGCGAGGTCTACGGTATTCTCCAACAGGATATCAGCGGGGCGTTGTACAGCAGTCGGCTGCTGGAGCGGTTGGAACAGCGCGCTGAGCGTATCCAAACCGCTGCCGAGGTCGCGCAAGCTGCTGGCATGCTGTTGAACACCGAGGCGCTCATCAGGCAGGTCGTGGAACTGGTTCGCGCTCGATTTGATCTCTACTACGTGGGCCTCTTTCTGGTCGATGAGACAGGGACCTGGGCGCGTCTGCAGGCGGGCACCGGCGAGGCCGGGCGGGAGATGATTGCCCGCGAGCACAAGTTGCGCGTGGGCGGCGACTCCATGATCGGTCAGTGCGTAGTGAAACAAGAAGCCCGAACTGCATTGGATGTCGGGCAAGAGGCCGTCCGATTTGAGAATCCCTGGCTGCCGAAGACGCGCTCGGAGATGGCGCTACCTTTGGTCAGCCGTGGCGAGACCCTTGGCGCGCTGACTATCCAGAGCGCGGAAGCAGCGGCCTTTGGAGAAATGGACATCACCACGTTGCAACTTATGGCGGATCAGCTGGCGAATGCTATTGCCAACGCCCGGCTCTACGAGCAGGCTCAGCAGGAGATCGCCGAGCGTCAGGAGGCCGAACAAGCGCTGGCGCAGCAGGAGTATCTGCTCAACGTCCTGTTGGAGAACACGTTGGATCACGTCTTCTTCAAGGACAAAGAGAGTCGCTTCATTGAGGTTAGTAGGGCGTTGATGGACTGGTTTGGCGTCGAGAAGCGTGAAGAGATCATCGGAAAGACGGATTTCGACTTCTTCGCCGATGAGCACGCCCGTCCGGCTTACGAGGATGAGCAGAGGGTGATCCGTACCGGTGAGTCAATCCTGGAGAAGGAGGAGAAAGAGGTCTGGGCTGATGGCAGAGTCTTCTGGGTCTCGACCTCTAAGCTCCCCATGCGTGATCGAGACGGGAATATTGTAGGTGTCTTCGGCGTCTCCCGCAACATCACGCCGATGAAGGAGATGATGAACGCGCTGGAACACCGCAGTCGTCACCTGCAGATTGCTGCCGATGTGGCGCGCACCGTCACCGGCATTATGGATCTTGATATCTTGCCGCAGCGCGTGGTGGCTCTGGTGCAAGAGCGCTTTGATCTCTATTACGTGGGGCTTTTCTCGATAGCTGGAGTGCGTAGCGAGGCGGCGGGCGCGCCTGGACGGTGGGCCGTCCTGCTCAGTGAGACCAGCGCGGTAGAGGAGGAGGCGCCGTCAGCCAGTCACCGGATTGCCGTGGATGACCGTTCCCTGGTTGGGACGGCTATCCTGAGCGGTCGCCCCCAGCTCCTGGCAAACGTCGATGAGAGTGGAAAGAGTCTGGAGACGCTGTTGTTACCGGAGACGTGCTCGGTGCTTGCGCTGCCTTTGGTCACCCGAGGTGAGGTTATCGGCGCGCTGTCGATGCATTCCACGGAGGTAGATGCTTTTACAGATGAGGATATCTCTATCTTCGAGACCATGGTCGGTCAGATCGCGGCGGCTATTGAGAACGCTCGTTTGTTGGAGCAGACGCAGTCGGCGTTGGCGGAGATGGAAACGACGCAACGTCGTTACGTTCAGCAGGCGTGGGAAGAATACTTGCAGGCGCCGGTGCAGCTCAGCTACACGCAGGAACAATCTGGGCACATTGCAGCAGATCAAGCACTGGACGCGGTCATTCGGGAGGCCGTGCGTCAGCAAGAGATAAAAATCCACACAAAACAGAGCGGTGACGACAGTTTGGAGGAGATTCTGGTGATTCCGGCGCTGGTGCGAGGACAGCCCATCGGCGCGGTCGCCTTGAAACATCCAGAAGGGTCTTGGACGACCGATGAGATTGCGCTGGCTCAGCTGCTGACGGAGCGGATGGCGCTGACAGCCGAGAACCTGCGCTTATTCGAGGAAACGCAACGTGTCGCAGTGCGTGAGCGGCTCGTGGGTGAGGTGACGACTCAAGTCCGAGAGCGGTTGGATGTGGAGACAGTCTTGCGCACAGCCGCCGATCAGATCTACCGGGCGTTGGATCTTGAGGAAGTCTCCGTCCGCTTGAGCGACGAAGCGCGCTGAAGGTTTTTTGGGACGTAGGTGGGGAGCATAGCATGGTTGAAGAGCAGAAAATGAGGTCGGGCGATACTCAGGATCGTCCCATACTCACCGAAGACATTGAGACGTGGCGAAGGCAGTTGGCACAAGTCGTTCTACGTCTCATGGTGGTGGCGGCCGGGATAGCGCTTGTCATCAGCGGTTACTATGATTACGTCAACCAGAACTGGACGACGATATTTCTGTACGTGGGCGCGTATGCAATCTTCCTCTTCGCTGCTTTCTGGAAGAAAAGCACCTATGCTTTGCAGACGGGGACGCTCCTGGCTATCTTCTTTGGTGTGGGCTGTCTCAATTACTATTACAGCGGTTTCAACGGTGAAGGCCATGTGCTCATGTTGGCCTTTGCCTTTTTCACCAGCGTCTTCTGGGGGCGGTTGGCCGGGATGGGCACGTTGGTCATCGTGGCAGAGACGATGGCTGTCTTTGGGTGGGCCTATTCGACGGGGCGATTGGTGGTGCCGTCCTCTGTCCAGGCGAATGCCGCGGACCCGCTTGCCTGGGTGAGCGGAGGGGTCGTCGTTCTGGGGCTAGGCGTGGTATCGATTCTGGCGCAGAGCTATCTATTGCTGAAGCTGTCGGACGCGCTAGATCAGAGCCGGGAGCTGGCCCAACGGTTAGATTTGCGCGGCGACCAGTTGCGGGCGTTGGTTGATGAGCGGACGAGGACCCTGGAGCGGCGATCCGTCCAGCTGGAGACGGCGGCCCAGGTAGCGCGAGAGACCGCTTCTATCCGAGATTTGGACCAGCTGCTGCCCGAGATCGTCAATCTGATATCGGAGCGATTCGGCTACTATCACGCCGGTATCTTCTTCTTGGATGCGACCGAGGAGTACGCAGAACTGCAGGCGGCTTCGTCCGAGGGCGGACAGCGGATGTTGGCGCGAGAACACCGTTTGCGCGTCGGCGAAACCGGAGTCGTCGGATATGCTGCCGCGTTCAAGACGCCCCGGATTGCGCGCGATGTCGGTGAGGACGCCGTCTATTTTGACAATCCAGATCTGCCGGAGACGCGGTCAGAGATCGCGTTGCCGTTGCAAACGCAGCAACGTATCATTGGGGTGCTGGACGTGCAGTCCAAACGGCCCGATGACTTTACTGAAGAGGACGTGCTGGTCTTGCAGACCCTGGCTGATCAGGTTGCGCTGTTGATCAGCAACGTCCAACTTGTACAGGAAGTTGAGGAGCGGCTGGAAGCGGAACGGCGAGCCTACGGTGAGGTGAGTCGTACCGGGTGGCAAGCGCTGCTGCGTCAAGAAGTGAGCCTGGGCTTTGTGCGAGATCAGCTGGGGCTGACCGCTGCCGACGGTGCTTTCGACGGTCCATCGCTGCGAGTGCTGCGCACGGGGGAGTCCGTGGCGGGCGGCGAAGGGAACCAGGTCTTGGCTGTGCCCGTCAAAGTGCGTGATCAGACGGTCGGCGTGATCAACGCGCGAAAAACAGCGCAAATCGGCGCGTGGACTGATGCGGAGCGCACGTTGCTTGAGCAGCTTGGGACGCAGATTGGCCTGGCTCTGGAGAACGCCCGTCTCTATCAGGAGACACGCCGTCGCGCAGCGCGCGAGCAGCTCTTGAGCGATATTGCCGGGCGCATGCGGGAGACGTTGGACATTGAGCGGATTCTGAAAATAACGGTGTCGGAGGTTCGAGAGTCGTTGGGTCTGGAGAAGGCAGAGATCTACTTCAGCCAGGTGCCTGATCCGGGCTCGTCTCGTACTGTAGAAAAGCAAGGAGATAACTGATGCCTCGTATATTTGTGATTCTTCTGGTTCTTGGAATCCTCGTAGGCGGTGTCGGATGTGAGCCAGAGGAAGCGGTCCCGATAAGGATTGGATTACAAGGGCCAATGACGGGTGAGTGGTCCGCCGAGGGGGAAGGCTTCCAGCGTGCGGTTCAGCTGGTAGCCGATCAAGTTAACGAGCAGGGCGGTTTGTTAGACGGTCGTCCGGTAGAGATCCTGGTTGAGGATGACCGTGGCGATCCTGATGTGGCGCGACGAGCCGCAGCAAATCTGGCAGAAGCCGGGGTAGTGGCTGCTATCGGTGGATATAACTCTGATGCCACAGAAGCTGCAATGGGCAGCTACGCGGATCAGGGCATCTTACATCTTGCGCCTTCGGCAACGGCAACCCACCTGACGCAGAAGGGGTATGACACCTTCTTCCGGCTTTCGTTTCCCGATGAACGGCAGGGTGTGTTTGCTGCGGAGTTTATGTTGGAGACGCTAGGTGTCAGTAAAGTGGTCTTTGTTCACGATGGCTCCGATTATTCGCAAGGTCTTGCGGAGATTGCTCGCCGCTCCCTGCAAGAGCAAGGCGGAGAAGCCGTATTGTTTTATAGAATCTCCCCTGGTCAGCGGGATTTCAGTGAGCTTTGCAGCGGGCTGAAGACCTCCGAAGCTGAGCTGCTCTTCTTCTCAGGTTATTATCCAGATGCTGCACTCATCGCTCGTCAACTGCATGGCGATTTTGAGTTGAGAGATATGGATTTGATGGGAGGCGATGCTGTCTATAATCCGGAATTTATCTCTATCGCGGGTGGTGAACCTGCAGTGGGCACCATCGTGACAACGATGCCGCTACCTGAGGATATTGACACTACCGAATCTGGTGCGTTCAAGGAAGCTTATGCGGAGCAATATGGGGCTCCTCCCGGTGCGGTTTGGACCCTCACGGCAGCAGATGCCATGCGTTTGATCGTACAAGCTATTGAGGAGACAGGGACAACAGACTCCGCTGCTCTTGCCGACTATCTGCGAGACCTGGAAAATTACCAAGGCGTGAGTGGTGAACTACAGGGGTTTGATGCCCAAGGCGAGCGCCTGGGATCGCCGCTGGCGGTTTATGTTGTGAATCGAGATTGGGAATTCGTTCCCTACCAACCTTGACGGAAGCGGTTGAGGAGTTGAAATGTCATGAGTGAAAGCATCGTTACCTCACAGAAGCGGCAGAGAAGCATTCGCCGTACCATTGTGGGCTATAGTCTGACGCTTGTCTTGCTCTCCGTCTTGTTGGTCGGGGGGTCTGGCGCCTATTTTGCCTCGCGTTCCATTCGGCAGAGAGTTCAGAGTCAGATAGCGGCGGCGGCTGATCTAAAGGAAGATGAGATCGCACGATGGGTCAACGAGCGTGAGGGGGATCTGGCTGTCTTGGCCACCGAGGCGTCCTTGCGAGACCAATGGCAGACCATGCTGAACACGGACGAAGACGATGCTGCGTATGTATCCGCGTATTCGGATCTTGCCGTGCGCCTAAATGATTTTTTGCGCAAGAAGATCGCGTTTGTTGATATTTCACTTTTGAATGCCGAGACAGGTCAGATTCTTGTCTCATCAGAGGTGTTGCGCGAGCGCGAATTTCATGCATCGGCCGATTTTTTCCTGGAAGGTAAAAACTCCGTCTACGTTGAGGCTGTGCGGTTTGATCCGGTGCTCAACGCACCCACCCTGCTCATTGCGCGACCTGTGGAAGGAGCAGATGGTGAGGTCATAGCGGTGTTAGCCGGGCGCGCCAATCTGGCCGACCTCAGCTCGGTCATAGAGGCGGATATTGGATTTGACGGCGTCAGCAATACCTATCTTCTCAACACCGATGCTGCCTATCTTGCCGGTAGTCTGCCGCCGGGCGCGCAAATTGACGGTATGAGCGAAAGCCTGGGCTTCCAGCAGGCTGTGAGTGGCGTGGAAGGTATAGCGTTCTACACTGATTACAATGGTGAAGAGATCGTCGGGGCATATCGGTGGGTTTCCTCTTTGCGAGTCGCTTTGTTGATCGAAGTGCCACGGCTTGTTGTTACGCAATCGGTTATATTGGTGCTCGCGGCAAGTATGGGGGTGGCTCTCCTGATCGGCAGCGGGTCTGCTGGCCTGGCATTGGTTCTCACGCAGCGCATTGTTAATCCCATTGAGCAGCTCACGGACGCTGTAACTGGTATTGCGAGCGGCAACCTGGATCGCCGCGTCTCACTGGAACGCTCGGATGAGATTGGTATGTTGGCTCAGGGCTTCAACGCCATGGGAGATCGTTTGCGGCGTCTTGTTGATACGCTAGAGCAGCGGGTTGCATCACGAACCCGGGATGCGGAACGTCGTGCGCGCCAGATTCAGACAGCCAGTGAGCTGAGCGCAACGATTGCTGCCATTCGCGATTTAGATACCTTGCTTGCTGAGGTAACAGATCGCATCAGTGAACGGTTTGGTTTTTATCATGTGGGTGTCTTCCTGTTGGATGAGGCCGGGGAGTACGCTGTGTTGCGCGCGGCGAACAGCCCTGGCGGACGACGCATGCTTCGCCGGGAACACAGACTTCGTGTGGGTGAAGAGGGCATCGTAGGCTACGTTACGGGTATAAAACGCCCTCGCATTGCGCTGGATGTTGGCGAAGATGCTGTCTTCTTTGATAATCCAGATCTTCCTGAGACTCGGTCTGAGATGGCCTTGCCTTTGATGGCGGGCGATACGCTGGTAGGTGTCTTGGACGTTCAGAGCAAGGAGGGGGCGGCGTTCACAGACGAGGACGTAACGGTTCTGCAGGGGCTGGCTGGTCAACTCGCGGTCTCAATTGAGAACGCGCGCCTGTTTGCTGAGAGTGAGGAAGCGATTGCAGCTATGCGGCGCGCTTACGGTGAGGCCAGTCGAGAGTCCTGGATGCGCGTGGTTCAGTCGATGCAAGCGCTGCGGTACGTGAGCACGTCACGGGGTGTCTACGCCGTCTCAGGGGAGGTCCAGACGACGCTGCCAGAGGGAATGCGAGTAGAGGGCAATGCATTGACGGTACCTCTCACGGTGCGCGATCAGGTGCTTGGCGGTTTCCAAGTGTCCAAACCTGACGGCGAAGGTGGGTGGACATCGGAGGAGATTGCTCTGGTTGAGGCACTGGCCGAAGAGCTCGGCCAGGCCCTGGAAAGCGCGCGACTTTACCAGGACACGCAACGCCGCGCCGCGCAGGAGCGATTAACCGCCGACATCGCTGCCCGTATGCGTGAATCGCTGGATATGGAGACCGTGATTCAAACAGCTCTAGCAGAGATTGGGCAGAAACTGGATGTTGCAGAGGTCAAACTGCGCATGCGGGACGTTGAAGAGCGCTGATGATCACGCTGTATAGAAAGAGACAACAATAGGAGAAGGCAATGCTAAACAGACGAAGAAAGTGGTTGCGGTTTTTGGTGCTTTTTATGCTTGGCTTGAGCTTATGGACGGCGTGTGAAGCGCCGGTTGAGCCGGATCAGGTCTCCATCCGCCTGAAGTGGTTGCATCAGGCGCAGTTTGCCGGTGTCTACGTGGCTGATCAAGAGGGTTACTACGCCGATGAAAACCTGGCGGTCACCATTGAGCCGCTTGATATGGATCGTCAAGTGACGGCGGAGTATCTCTTGAACGGGGAGAATGACTTCGCCCTGGGCGCGCCGGAAGAGATGATCATCGCACGGAGCGCAGGAGAGCCGTTGCAGACGATTGCCGTGATTTACAAGATCGTCCCGCTTGTCTATATATCGCCGGCGGAGACGGGGATTGAGAGTCCCCACGACTTTCCTGGCAATACCGTGGCCCTTTCACCGGGGCAGGGGACCTATCTCTACGAGGCCATCGTTGGCGCTCTGGATATAGATCGCAGCCAGATCACTGAGATCGACATGCCCAGCTGGGATGTCTTGGAATGCTGGGAAGAGGCGGAAGTCTGTCCGGGATACGCCATCAGCGATATTCCTTACGCTGAGCGGAACGGTGTCTCGGTACAGGCTGTCTGGCCGGGAGAATACGGCGTTCCGTTCTATGGGGATGTACTCTTCACCACCGATACATTTGCCGAGCAAAACCCTGATGTGGTGCGGCGTTTCGTGCAGGCAACCCTCAGAGGGTGGCAGAAGGCCATTGAAGATCCGGATCTCGCTGCAGATGCCGTACTAGCCTTCGCGCCGGATGCGGAGCGTCAGTCTGAGCGTGATTCTGTCGAAGCCGCCATTCCCCTCATTGATACCGGGGATAGTCCCATTGGACAGATGAGCCCAGACGTTTGGCAGGATATGCACGACACTCTCCTGGAGCGGGGTCTGATTGATAGTCCTGTTGATCTGTCGACGGTCTATACCAATGAATTTGTGGAAAGCGTCCAACCTTGAGGCTACTGAAAAAGTCAAGAAAAATCGGGCTTCTAGTCGACCATCCCCTACATCTAGTAGCAAGGCACAGGAAAAATCCGATTTTTCAGTGGACTCAACCTTGAACGTGAGGCCATCATTCTTAAGCGGAGATAACGATGTCTGAACAGCTCAAGCGGCGCGCGCTAGTCATGAAGCGGATCATTTTGATCGGCTTGGTGGTTGTGGTTGTCGGGCTGGCCGCTGATGTCATAGATTATGTCAACACTCAGGCCTGGTATGTATTGGTCGATGCCGTGTTCATCATCATGGCGCTCACGTGCATGATCTTGGCCTGGCGGGCGATTCAACGTGAAAAGCTGGAGGTAGCGGCTCGTTGGATGCTCTTGGCTGTGTTTTTCGGAGTTGGTATCGACGAGCTGCTCTGGATTCAAGATCCCATATTGACCGCCTTGGTCGCCGTGCTGTTGCTGCTATTGGGCGCCTTGCTGCTGCCGGGACGCTGGACGACTTGGATAACTGCTGCGCTAGGATACGTTATTTTTGCGGTAGCGGTTAACTGGCTCGAACCGCTGCCGCGCCAGGTCCTTGCGGAAACTGGTGGGCAGTTCATTGCTTATGCTGCAGTTTTGGGGCTGTTAGTTGTATTCGTATCCCTGCAGTATACGGGGGTCGTGGGGCGTGTGCAGACCATTCGAGGTCGTCTGCTGATCACGTTTGTGCCGCTTGTGGTGCTGCTAGCCATGGTTATCGGCGGCAGTGCCTTCCTGGTCGCCCGAAATCAAGTTCGGCGGCAGGTGGAGACCCAGCTTGCATCCATTGCGGCCCTAAAAGAAGCCGAGATTCAGACGTGGTTGAACGACCTGGTGGTCAACCTGAACGTCGCTGCTACTAGCTCGCAGCTGCCTAATCAGGTGGAAGCCATCATAACCTCAGGAACGACAAGTCCTTCTACTTCGGAGAACGTACTGAACCGCCTAAACTGGGCCATTGAGCAGATGGGGCTTTTTGAAGAGATGTTCGTGATGGACCTTAAGGGACAGGTCGTTTTGTCCACTGATCCAGTCCAACAGGGCAAAGTGTATGCCCGCGACACCTTCTTTGAGGAGGGTCAGGAGCGATCTTATGTGCAACCGCCCATCTACTCGACCTCACTGAATAAGGTGGCGGTCCTGGCAGCCCGTCCGGTGATCAACCAGGAGAGGGAGACCGTTGCCGTTCTGGCAGGTCGAGCCAACATCGACGCTCTGAGCGAGATTATGCTGGAGCGCGCGGGACTGGGCGAAACTGGCGAGACCTATCTGGTAGGTGCCAACTACGCACTCTTAACAAGGTCCATTTTTGCGGAAGATGTGAACTACGTTCGTTCCGACGGCGCGATCATGGCGATTGAGCAACGGGCGATAGGCGTTGGACAGTATGTGGACTATCGAGACATGGTTGTGGTCGGCGCGTATCGTTGGCTGCCGGACTTCCAGGTGGCGTTGCTGGCTGAACAGGACGTCGACGAGGCATTTCGGGGCGTGACTCGCCTGCTTCTGGTCGATGCCGGGGTTGGCGTTGGGGCAGCCGTGGCGGTTGTCGTTGCTTCCATCATCCTGACCAACACGATCACGACGCCGCTGGCGAACTTGGCTGACTCGGCTCAGCAGATCGCCGCCGGAGACCGGCAACTTACTGCTGTTGAGGTGGAACGGGAGGATGAGATAGGCGCGCTGGCACGTGCGTTCAATAGCATGACTGCCCAGCTGCGGGAGTTCATCGGTAGCCTTGAGACCCGTGTGGTTGAGCGCACGCAGGAGCTCGAGCAGCGTTCGACGTATCTTCAGGCCTCAGCCGAGGTGAGTCAAGCCGTGACGTCGATTCTGGATCAGGATCGCTTGATCCAGGAAACAGTGAATCTGATCCGCGAACGCTTTGATCTCTACTACGTCGGGCTTTTCCTGGTGGAGGGCCATTGGGCTGTGCTTCGCGCTGGCACCGACCCGGCGGGACGTGAGCTGCTGGCTGAAGAACATCGTCTGCGCGTGGGAGGCGACTCGATGATTGGGCAGTGTATCCAAAATGCCGAAGCCCAGATCGCGTTAGATGTTGGCGATGAAGCCGTGCGCTTTGACAATCCGCATCTTCCTAACACACGTTCCGAGGGCGCTTTGCCGTTGCGTTCTCGTGGTCAGGTAGTCGGCGCCCTTACGATCCAGAGCACCGAGCCGAATGCCTTCGATGAAGACACCTTGACGCTGTTGCAGAACATGTCGGATCAGGTCGCTGTTGCAATTGATAACGCCCGTCTGTTTGCCGAAGCGGAGGCGTCTCTTGAGGCACAGCGACGCGCCTACGGAGAGTTGAGCCGTGAGGCGTGGGCCGAGCTCCTGCAGTCCCGCTCCCCGTGGGGCTACGATTATGTGAACACGTCGCTCATACCGGCCCAGGATGAGTGGACGCCTGAGATGCAACGGGCAGCGCGGGCCGGGCGGAGCGTGCGGAGTTCTGACCAAGATGCATCGGGCCAGGCGACGCTGGTCGTTCCACTGCGCGTGCGAGACCGCGTTGTTGGGGTGCTGAGCTTTGGAAAAGATGAGCCGGATCGACCCTGGACGGCGGAAGAGCAGGCGTTACTGGAGACGCTGGTAGACGAACTGGGGCTGGCGCTGGAAAGCGCCCGTCTCTATGAGGACGTGCAGCGCCGCGCAGCCCGCGAGCAGCTTGTTGGAGAGGTCACATCACGGATGCGCGAGACGTTGGAGATGGAGACGGTGCTCGCTACCGCCGCGCGGGAGATCGGCAAGGCCTTGGGATTGACTGCGTTGGATGTGCGATTGGATACGCGAGAGCATTAAACGGATGACTCCTTCGAAAATAGCGAATGATGAATGGCGAATGGCGAATACTCAAGCA
>CAYVKR010000028.1:0-19472 GCA_964452025.1 uncultured Anaerolineales bacterium | reverse complement strand
GCGCCGGATCACCGGCCCGCAGCGGCAACACCCCGCTGATCAGATAGCCGATGTTAATCAGCCCAAAGGCATCGTCCAACGCCAGCTTGCGTCCCAATAAGATGCGCCAGCGCTGCGCGCGGATCATCAGCGTGCCAAGCACCAGCACCTCGGTGACGATCAGCCATCCCACGTCCAGCCGCCGCAGGGCATCTCCGACCTGCGCAACATTCACGCCCCGCAAGGCGACGTAGAGCGCCAGGCCGCTGGCAATCAACGTGCCGCCAATCTGTAACGTCCGCCGTTTCATACAAGGCATTATACCACGCGGAGGTTAGTCGTGTAGTCAGGTGGTCTCTTAGTCGGATAGTCGGATAGTCGGATAGTCGGATAGTCGGGTAGGCAGATAGACAAGACGGCACTGTATCGACTTTTGATTATGCCTATCGCTAAGCAACAGGTTAGATCGCGTATGCGTACCTCACGGCTTACCGCAAAGTTGGGTCCAGAGCCTGTCCCGGAGTGCATCCTATGGATTATCTGGTAAGATACTGACTATCCTGACCACAAGACCAACAGACTACCTGACCACCCGACTACAGGACTAACTCAAGGAGTGGACGTATGCTTTTGGCTGTCGATATCGGCAATTCCAACATTGTCTTTGGCGTGCACGATGGCGATGTATGGCTCCACCACTGGCGCGTGCGCACGGTGCGCGATAAGATGCCCGATGAGTACGCGGTGCACTTTCGGACGTTCCTGGGCGAGGCCGCTTTGCGCGCCGACCGCCTGGAGCAGATCGTGCTCAGCAGCGTCGTACCGCCGGTAACGCGCCGCCTCGCGGAGATGTTGACCGAGCAAACCGGCGTCGACCCGCTGATCATCACGCACAGCGTGAACACCGGCCTGACCATCGCCGTGGACAATCCGGCGGAAGTGGGCGCCGATCTCATCGCCAACGGCGTCGCGGCCTACGAGCGCTTCGGCACCGCCTGTATCGCCGTGGACTTCGGCACCGCCTCCACGTTCTCGGCTATCTCCGACGCTCCGGCCTTCTTGGGCGTCGCCATTGCGCCGGGGCTGAATCTCGCGGCCTCGGCGCTGGCCGGCGGGACCGCTCAGCTTCCGCAGATCGATCTGGCCCCTCCGCCCAGCGTTATCGGCACGAATACGATTCACTCGATCCAAGCGGGCGTGGTGCTGGGCTACGCGGGCCTGGTGGAAGGCCTGATCGACCGGCTGCACGCTGAGATGGGAGGCCAGGTGCCCGTCGTCGCTACCGGCGGCCTTTCACGCATCATCGGTCCGTTGACGGACCGCTTCACTGCCGTCGATCCGTGGCTGACGCTGGAGGGCATCCGGCTGATCGGGTTACGCAACCGCTGAGCGGCGGCATCCTCAGATGAACCGGCGCCGGCGTGCACGATGGCTCGGCGTGACGCTTCCGCTGTTGACAACGCTGGTCCGGGTGGCGTGGCTGGCACGGTTCCCCGCCGATCCCGTCGGCGCGGTGGATGCGGAGGGCTACCACCTCATCGCGCGCAATCTGCTGGCGGGGCGCGGCTTCGCCATGACGTGGGAGGCGCCCTTCTGCGCCACGGCGGTGCGCACGCCGCTCTACCCGCTCTTTCTGGCCGGCGTCTACGGCGCCTGGGGCCTCGATCCGGCGCGCGCGGTGCTGGCCCAGGTGCTGCTGGAGGTGCTGACCACGGCCCTGGTTGTCCGGTTGGGACGTGAGGCAGGCGGTCGCCGCGTTGGGATGCTGGCGGGGCTGCTCTACGCGCTCAACGGGACGACGCAGCGCTACACGGGCCAGCTCTTCGCCGAGACGCTGCTCCTGACGACCCTTACTGCCACGCTCTGTGTCACGGTGCGAGCGATCCGGTCGCCGAAGCGCGTTCACGCCATAACAGCGGGGTTACTCTGGGGACCGGCGCTGCTGGCGAAGCCCAACGTCCAGTATCTGGCCCTCACCGCCGGTTTCCTGATCACTTTCGCGCCGTCACTTCACGTTTCACGTTTCACGTTTTATATTTCACGGGCGTTGCTTTTTACTTTCGGCCTATTACTCATCACATTCCCCTGGCTGATCCGCAACCGGCGGCTGCTCGACCGCTGGACGCTCTCCACCGCCTTCCAGGAGAACGTGGCCCGCGTCAGCGCGGTGGCAACGTTGGCCGAAGCGCGCGGCCTGCGCGTCGAGCCGTGGACGCCGAGCTGGGACGCGCTCTACGGCGAGCTCGTCGACGAGGCAGCGCAGCGCTATGATTGGGAGGGACGCGCGGAGCCGTCAGACGCCTGCGCGGAGGAACGTCGACGTCACCGGGAGGTGGCGGTCGTCGCGGGGAAGGTGCTGCGCACGTATCCGCTCGCGGCGTTACGGGCACATCTGCGGGGCGTGGGCCGTTCGCTGCTCAATCCCGGTCACCGCACGTGGTATCCAACGCTGACGGGACGGCGCTGGGCGACGACAGGTGTGGTCGCCAACGTCTGGCGGCGGATGGGCGAGTCGCTGCGCATCGGCGCGGTGGGAGATGCCCTCTACGCCCTATGGCTGGAGCGCATCGCGCGTCCGCCGTTGGGCGCGACGTTGCTCTGGTGGGGGTTGTTGGCGGGGCGCGTCTCCGTCTGGGGCACGGGCCTGCGCGGCTGGCGGCGTCTGCTGCGCCACCCGCCCGGTCTTGCCTACCTCCTGGCTGCTACCGTGCTCTACGTGGTGCTGTTACCCGGCCCCATTGCCCACGACCGGTTCTATTTACCCGCCGTACCCGCTGTGACCGTCCTGGTCGCCATCAGCCTGACAAAAAAGATCTCGCTTTCTGGGCCCGAGGGCGCACAAAGCGAGATCTAGTCTCTTAAAACGCTGCCGTTCAGACGCGCTGCTCCGTCTCCACGTGCAAGCCGGGAATCTCAAACCGCGCTTCCACTTTCCCCATGGCCCAGGTCAGGAAGAGCACTATCGCTAAATAGATGAGGCCCACGAAGGGCAGTATGACCATCTGGTTGTAGTGTGCGCTCATGATGCGCTTGGCCTCACCGAAGAAGTCCTGCACAGCGATAATGTAGACGACGGAGGTGTATTTGACCATGTAGGCGACCTCGTTAGACCAGGGCGCAATGACAAGCCGCAGCGCTTGAGGCATGACGATGTTGATGATGGCCTGCAGGCGGCTGAGGCCCAAGGCGCGGGCCGCCATCATCTGCCCGGAGCCGATGGCCTGAATGGCGCCCCGGAAATACTCGGCCTGGTAGGCGCCGCTGTTGAGACCCAGGGCCAGGTAGGCGGCGGTGAGTGCGTCGAAGATCAATAGGTTTTTGGGCAGACCCAGGCTGACGAGCAGTTCGCTCACGTTGGGGTCAGCCAGACCGTAGTAGATGAAGAAGAGCTGCACCAGCAGCGGGGTGCCGCGAAAAACATCCACGTAGGCCGTCACGCTGCGCTGCAGCCAACGCGGGCCGTAGACGCGAGCGATGGCGGTCGGGAAACCGATCAGCAGACCGATGAGCAGCGAACCGACGCTGAGCCGTAGCGTCACCAGCAGGCCACGTCCCAGTTCCGGCCAGATCATCTCCCAGAACTCAATGAGCCCTGCCATCTGTCTTACTCCTCGTCGCCGTAGAGTTCGGTGATTTTGCCCAGGAACTCGCCGGTGCGTTTGTGCTGAGGACTGTAAAAGAGCTGGCGAGGCGGCCCTTCTTCCACAATGTTGCCGTGTTCCATGAAGATGATGCGGTTGGAGACCTCCTTGGCGAATCCCATCTCGTGGGTGACGACAAGCATGGTCATGTGCTCACGCGCCAGCTTCTTCATAACTTCCAGCACCTCACCGATGAGCTCGGGGTCGAGCGCCGAGGTTGGCTCATCGAAGAGCATGACCTTAGGATTCATGGCGAGCGCCCGGGCGATGGCCACACGCTGCTTCTGCCCGCCGGAGAGCTGGCCTGGGTAGGAATCGGCTTTGTCGGCCAGACCGACGCGCTCCAGTTCGAATTCCGCCAGCTCGCGCGCATCGGCCTTGGGCATCCGCTGGACTTTCACCGGGCCGATCATGACGTTGTCCAGCGCCGTCATGTGGGCGAAGAGGTTAAAGTCCTGAAAGACCATGCCCACCTGCGCGCGCAGTTTGTTGATGTCGGTCTCAGCGTGGGTGACCTCGACGCCATCGACCCAGATGCGTCCCGCGTCGGGGAACGTTAAAAGGTTGATGCAGCGCAAGAGGGTGCTTTTCCCGGTACCGCTGGGGCCGATGATGACCAGCACCTCGCCCTTATCGACGTCCATGCTGACGCCTTTGAGGACTTCAAGATCGCCGTATGTTTTGTGCAGGTTTTCGATGCGTACAATGGGTTTCGCCATAAATCCATAAACTCCGATGAAATGAAGGTCCTTTACGCTGCTAGCTTGGGGCCGCTGTTGAGCTGCTCATCCCGCCGCTCGACGGATGTTCAGATTTGCCGCTCGCAGCTTCCCCATCAGATCCGCCGCCATCTGGCGCATGATGTAAAATCCAATTTCCGGGTAATTGTCGACCAGACGAATAAGACGCTGGCGGGGCAAGCGGACCAGAGAGACGTCTGTGCGACAGCGAGCGGTCGCGCTCCGCATCCCCTGTTCAATGAGAATGGCCTCGCCAAAAGTATCTGGCTCCTCCAGAACGGCCAGCTCCACCGCATCGGCTGCATCCTGCGACTCAAGGATGATCTCCACCTGACCTTGCGCGATGATGTAGAGGGCGTCACCCGGATCATCCTGACGGAAGATTACCTCTCCGGCCTGATAGTTCAATTCTTCACAGACCATCAGGACCAGGTCAAGATGGCTTTCGTGCAGATCTCTAAACAGGTGTGAGTTTTTTAGTGCTCGTTTACTCTCTTCGAGATGCATAATCCAGTCCTTGAGCGTCTTTGGCTATGCCAGCACTTCCACCATGACATGTAGCGCCCATTATAAAGAAGAACGGGTGCATTGCAAATCTTACTTAGATGGAGCAACGGGGGCGTTCTCACCAGCGGACTCACTTCGAAAGCCCGATGAAGACCCGATCCAGTTCTCCCGTCTCAAGATCAAGGATGGCGAAGGTGCCACGCCGGATGCCCGCGTTCCCAACGGCCCCCGGATTTAGGACTCGCGTGCCGTTGATCTGCCGATCCAGGGGGACGTGAGTATGCCCCCGAATGACATAGTCGTAGGCCTTTGAATAGGCTAGGCCGTGCAATAGCGCGCGATCATGACCATGCAGCAGAGCAATCTTGCATCCTGCAAAATCAAGATCGTGCATTACGGCAAAGCGATCGCCCCCAAACAACGCGGCTGCCGTGGTAGAGAGGCGCGCGTTCTGGTCCATATTGCCTTGTGCAATCCAGAGATCGAGGCCTTCGAAAGGCTCAAGCACGTGCGGCGAGGTCACGTCACCGGCGTGAAGTACCACATCGATACGAGTATTCCGCAGGTAATCTGCCACGTATTGCACATGCGCAACGTGGTTGTGCGTGTCGGAGATTAAGCCAATTCGCATGTATTTGAATCAGAGCAGGGCTAGGCGGACTTAGAGAGGCGGAGATCCTGGATCTGCACGTCGATCTCCTGCATTGCCTGGCGGAGCTCGGCTCCTGACACCCCTCGAACTTTCAAGATAACGATGCCTGTCGCGCGATCTTCGCCGTAGAAGGTGCCCAGTGTGATAATGTCGCCTCCCAGCGCCGTGATCTTTCCGGTGATTCGGCCAAAAGTCCCTTTCTCATTCACGACGTTCAGCGTCAGCCGAATGCCGGTCTCACGGGCGCCCAACATCTCCAGGATCGTCTTGAAGATGTCTGTCTCCGTGATGATGCCCACGAGCTTACCGCCTTCCATGACGGGTAGTCCGCCGACCTGGTTGTCGATCATGATGCGCGCGGCTTCTTCCAGTGGAGCCTCTGCGTCGACCGTGATCAGATCTTCGGTCATGATCTCCCGGACCTTGAGTTTGGCAAGCAGGTATCCTACCTCGTATACACTGAGACTGGTCGCCGGGGAAGGAGACGCATAGAGCAAATCCTTCTCGGCGACGATGCCCACCAATTGCCCGCGCTTGTTGGTGACGGGCAAACGTCGCACGCGGTTTTGACGCATGAAACTGAGCGCCTCGGCGACCGCTGTCTCCGGAGTGATGGTGATCAGTTTTTTCGTCATTCGTTGTCTAACTAGCATCGTACCTCTCCTCACGCTTGGGATGAGTGAAAAGGATCAACTCGCAGCCTCATCATAACACAGAATCAACTGCTGAACAGCGTTTTGGGGACAGGGGCAAACGAAGCAGTTCCAGGGTCGCTTAAACGCCATAGGCGGCTTCCCATCATGTTTCCTTCCCGCATCAACCCCAGCTTCGTTTGCCTTGCTTTCGCCTACGCAGGTTCTACGGTACGGAGGGTATTTTCACCAGCAGACTCGCTTCGAAATCCCGACAGCCAACATCGTAATTCAGCCATTCCGGCCCCAGGAACAGCTCGAGGCGATGAAGTGAGATCATCGCCTCGGTGAATCCGAACGTTGCCTGCGCTAAAAAGGGCAACGTTCGGAGCTAGTCGACCGGCTTGATCCAGAAATCGTCGAACCGAGAGTTAACCGGCGTGAAATCCCAGGAGCCGGTAACCAGTCCCACACGACGGCGGTTGCGCAACTCATCGTCGGTGAAATCTCTCACTTTGATTTTGTCATCGCCATCCAACACGTAGATAGTCGCTTTGTTGTCCCGCACCTCGACCATCACCTGGTTGTCAGCGTCGTACCCGCCGTCCAACTTGAAGCCAGCGCAGTCCTGCCAACTCATAATCGTGTGCTCTTCATAGTCGCTGTTTTCGTAATAGGTGATGGGATAGTCAGCTTTTGTAAATTTATTGACAGCACAGTTACCCTCATAGTTCCACTCAAAGACGTAGAGCGTGGAGAAGTTATCGTTCGCCGCAAAGACCATGCCCGCCTTGCCAAACTCCGGCTCTACAACCTGATCATCGCTCTTGACAAAACCGTGCCGGACCTGGACATCGTACTGAGTATGTTCCTCTTCGTAGGGCGCCTTGGTCATCCCCATCAGCCGATTATTGCGATCGTTGTAGTTCAAGAGGATCTTCATCCGGTAGCGCTCATCGACGTAGCCAACGCGCATCAAATCCACTCCGTCACCGTGCTGGTAGAGGCGATCATTCCAGCCGCTCTCCGGATCGGAGAAGTCATCGAAGAATCCCTGGATCTCCGGTATCTCTGCCCAGTTGTTCGCCAGCAAAGGTAGGTAAGCTCGCCCACCATAATTGGCGCTCAGCTCCAGGCTATCTAACCAGACACCTTGATCCTCGTCTTCGTCGTCGCTGGTGAATCCAAAGGCCACCCAGAGCTGATCTGCTTGACGATTCACGGGCCATTTAACCTCAGTGCCTGCCCACGCGCCCGGATCCATCTTCAGGCTGTGGACGCGCAGTCCTTGGAAATTGGTGCCGTCTGTCGAGTAACCGGCGATGAAGGTGTCGCCGGTGCCCAGCGAGATGAAGTAGTCAAAGGCCAACTTAAGATGCCAGATCTCATCGCTGGCGCTGAGGGGACCATAGACCAACCAGGTGTCCATATTCGGCGCGTAAGTGAAGACAGTGCTTGAACTGAGATCAGCCTGTACCGCGTTGCCCCGCACCCACGCCCCCCAGTTGTGATTCCCATTCGTACCTCGGGTGATGATGCCGGGCCCCCACGTATCTGCCCCACCTGGATCGGCCTGATTGACTGAGTCCCATTCTCCCAGACTATTGGTAGGGAAATCCTGAGTCGTCGTCCACCAACCCGTCCAATCAGAGCCATTAGCGGCAGCCGTCACGTCTTCCGAGGAAACGGGCGTCGACAACGTGAACTGATACGGCTCAGCATATTCGTCGAAAGGATCTTGAGAGGCGCCTAAGGAGATCTCTGAAGAAAGGCTCAAACCTAACAACACCAACATTCCACCCGCCAGTAAGAAACCTATCATCCAACGTCCGGTCTTTTCTAACATTGCATTATCCTCCTTCAAGCATGTGTTTAGCGGCCAAAATCAAAAGTCTAGCTCGTTGATGAGCCAAAGGCTCACGAGCGTATATGCGAACATATCCCAATTCTTATGACGTTCCGCCGGGACGAAAAGTTCCCCTCTCACGCAGAAGGCCAGCGGATATACAACGAACGACGGAAAACTTTTTCGAGAAGATCGCCCTTTTTTAAGACCACCTCTTTCTCCTCCTCAAGCATTCCCTCCACAATTAACGTGACAGAGTCAAAAGTGAAAGCACAGTCAACGGCCTGGGCAACGCTCCGATGCCCGGCGCCCAGGCCGTCCGCAAGGCGCAACAGGCTGGCAAGCACCCGCACCCGGCGCCTTTCCTGAGAGCCCAACGTCTTGTATCCCTTGTGCTTCTTCTTCGGCAGCGCCTTGCGATGATACCGCGCGATCAGACCGATGATTTTTCGCTCACGGCGACGAAAGGGCAATTCCTTCGCGTCGCGAATCAGCCGGTAAGCGGCTTTGTGATGCCCTTTTCGCCCCTGGCTCCAACCAATCTCGTGTAACAAGGCCGCGCACCGCAGCCAGAAACGCTCGCGTGTGCCCAGTTGATGCAAAGGGCGCAGATCATCAAAGAGCTGCAGCGTCAGTTGCATCACTTGATGGGCGTGCGCTTCGTCGTAATCGTATCGTTCGCCCAGCTGACGGACGAGCTGCAGTCGACTATCCTCCTGAAGCTCGGTCTCGAAAGGAGAAAATGTCGCGTCCACCTGCCGCGTCGGCTTGACGGTGTCCAGGTCACGTGCCTGCAGTACCATCTGGGCGAAAGCCTCCGGCAGGCGTTGACGCCGGATGGCCGCAACCGCTCGCTGCACATCATAGGCCACGCGGAAGTGTTGCACCTGGAAGCTCGTCGCGTTCATCGTCAGCAACGCGTAGGTGGACCGGGGATCGCCGTCCTCCGGCCGCCCGACGCTGCCCGTGTTGACGAACCAGACGTCACCGGCTTTGCGGACAAACGGTCGGTGGGAATGCCCGCAGATCACCAGATCCGCGTCACTGGTCGTGCCCAAGGCGCGAAGTCGCGCCACCGGTGTGTCTGAGACAAGATGCTCCTTGATCGAATCGGGGCTACCATGAACGATCAGAACGCGATAGCGTTCCACTTTGAGTCGCAGTTGTTTGGACAAGGACTGGAGGTAGGTCCTATTCTCATCGGAGAGGCTTTCGTACGCCCACTTGAAAGCCAAGAACTTCTTGGGGCTTTTCTTGCGGCGCCATTTATCGGCCTTACGCTTGAATTTGAGCACTTTGCGGTCGTAGTTGCCGATGACGCTCAACGCCTCATGGCGTCGCAAGACGTCGATCACCTCGTTGGGAAACGCGCCGTACCCCAGAAAATCACCGGTGTTCCAGATAGCAGAGGCGCCCTGCTGTTCAGCGTGATCCAGAACCGCCAATAACGCCGGTAAATTCGCGTGCACGTCCCCAATCAGGGCAATCTTCATCTTGTTAGACAATCGATGATCACACCTCACTCACGCCGACGCCGTTGGGCCAGCCTACACTTCGCCGTTCCAAATGCCCCGATGTTCGATCATCCAGAGCTGAGAGTTGAGCGCCGGTTCGCCAGGTTCCGGTTCCAGACGCTCATACTCGCCACTGGACAGGAGCCGACGGGCCTGCACATTATCTTCAAGGTGCTTGAAGAGGATATGATCCCGAATCCGTCCTCGAAGTTCGGCATCTTCCACCGGGAAAAGAATCTCAACCCGCCGATCCAGGTTACGGGGCATAAGATCGGCGCTGCCGAGTAACAGATCTTCATCACCGCCATTGCGGAAGTAATAGATGCGTGGATGCTCCAGGAACCGGCCCACAATGGAAGTGACCTCGATGTTCTCACTGACTCCGGTCACGCCGGGGCGCAGGCAGCAGATACCGCGCACCGATAGATCCACCTTTACCCCGGCCTGCGAAGCCCGGTAGAGCGCTTGGATACACGCTTTATCCACCAGCTGATTCATCTTGAAAGCCAGGTACCCATCCCCCTGCCTCTCATGCGCTCTGATCTCGCGTTCGATGCGGGAGATGATCTGCTCGCGCATGCGTCCCGGCGCCACCAACAACTTGCGATACTTGTCCTGCCTTGAATAACCCGTCAGTGCGTTGAAAAGATCAGAAACATCCGCACCGATCTCCTCGTCCGAGGTGAAAAAGCCCAGATCCGTGTAAATGCGGGCCGTCGTCGCATTGTAATTGCCCGTGCTCATGTGCACGTAGCGCCGGATGCCGTTGTTCTCACGCCGCACCACCAGACAGACTTTGGCATGCGTCTTCAAACCGACCAGGCCGTAGACGACGTGGACGCCCGCCCGCTCCAGCGCCTTGGCCCAGACAATGTTGTTCTCCTCATCGAAGCGAGCCTTGAGCTCCACCAGCACCGCCACCTGCTTGCCATTTTCTCGCGCCTTTAGCAAGGCGTCCACCACGGGGGAGTTCTGCCCCACCCGATAGAGCGTCTGCTTGATAGCGATAACATGCGGGTCTTCCGCCGCTTCGCAGATAAAATCAACGACCGGGGTAAAACTGTCGTAAGGATGATATAACAGAACATCTTCTCGCTGCACGGCGGAGAACGTGTTGCTGGCCCGCGCCAACTGCGGCGGCACCGAATGCATGTAATGCTGATCTTTGAGATCGGGTCGCTTGACCTGCATCAATTCCATGAGATCACTCATACCCAGCGGGCCATCCGCCGTGTAGACCTGATACGGCGCCAGATCCAGATTCGCCACCAGGATGTCACGGACCTTGCGCGGCATCGCCTCGCTCACCTCCAGCCGCACGACAGAACCAAATTCCCGAAGGCTGACGCTCTCCTCAATGGCAGCGAGCAGGTCAGCCGCCTCGTCCTCCTCGATCTCCAGGTCAGCGTCCCGCGTCACGCGGAAAGGATAGACGGCTTTGATTTCCAGGCCGGGGAAGAGGATGTCCAGATTTGCCGCGATCACCTCTTCCAGCCAGACAAAATTGTTGGAAATAAGATCGGCCAGGCCGAGGCTCTCAAAGTTATCCGCGTCGTCCTCCTGCGGGATGGGGACCAGACGCGGGAAAAGCGAAGGCACTTTCAGACGAGCGAACCGCTCCCCTTTCACCGGATCGTTGATGACAATCGCCAGGTTCAGGCTTAGATTGGAGATGTGGGGGAACGGATGGCCTGGATCAAAAGCCAGAGGTGTGAGGGCTGGGGAGATCTCCCTTTCGAAGTACCGGCGCAGCACCTTGCGTTGCTTGCCCTTGAGCTCACTGTAATTGAGGACCGAAACGCCACGCTGCCGGAGCTTGGGGAGCACGTCGTACTGCCAGCACTCCTCGTGACGACGCAACTGCGGTTTCACCTGGCGTCGAATGGCCGCCAGCTGCTCGGCGGGCGTCATGCCATCCGGTGGCGCTTCCAACGTGCCCGCCAACAGCTGTTTGCGCAGACCAGAGACACGCACCATGAAGAACTCGTCTAGATTGCTCCCCACGATGGAGAGGAATTTCACCCGTTCCAACAGCGGACGACCGGTATCCAGCGCTTCCTCCAATACCCGTTCGTTGAACTTCAGGAAGCTCAACTCCCGGTTGATGAAGAGATGAGGCGAATCGAGATCGACGATCTCAACCGCTGAGGAGACTTCTTCCGCCACTGCTTCTTCTTTGACCTTGGTCTTCGTCTTGGTTTTTGGCATCTTGCTCCCACCTGTTGACATAAAACTACACGCGAATCTCTAGCCTCATTTTAGCAAACTAGACTGCGCAATGCAAGGAAATCTGGCGCCCGACAAAAAGAGAAAACCTTTAGCGATGAGGCACGCACCGCTGAAGGTGGCAAACCTCAAACCGCACGCCCGGATGTCAGGGTTGGATACTGAACGTCGCGCCGCCGGTGCGTCCCCAGACCTCTGGGAAGTACATCTCTGAAGCCGTCGCCGGCAAGACCTGGTACTCGCCGGGCAAGGTAGCCCGCAGCAGATACCGCACCTGATAGACGCCCGGCTGCAGCGCCTGCGCAAAGAAGACGGCGCGTTCGTCCCGCAACTCGCGGTGATCGAAAGGATTCCACCACCAGCGCATGGACGGCTCTTTGTCCCGCACCAATCCGGGCCCCGGCAGATCCTGCTGCTCCGTGAGCAGCGTCGGATCGACCGGCTCCATGCCCGCCGGATAGACGTCTTCCAACATAACGAAGTGCCGAGGTTCCGGCACCGTAAGCGTCAGATGGACCTCGACCAAATCGCCCTGCGTGACAGACGCCAGCGGCTCACAGGGCTGCGACGGATCCGCCGATTCGGTGACCGCGCAGTAGGCGCGCTCCACGGCCAATCCCCGGCGCTCGGCCGCTAATCCTTCCACCGGCCGATAGAGCGAGAGGTGAGCAGTGTAGTAGAGGCGCCCTTCCCCCTCGCCGCGCGCGATTTCCAGCGCGTTGGTCTGATCCCGCACCAGACCCTGCGCCGGATCAGAAGCTGTGCCAAAGGTCAACGCCGTCTGCTCCATGATCGTCTCCGGTGACGCAACGCCGTCAGCCTGCGCCAACCCGTTGAGCGCCATGCCCCACTCGTAATCGGCCTGGAGCTCGCCCGTCATCGCCATAACATCCGTCAGCGCGATGAGGGCCCAGGCGGTCTCCTGCGTCGTGGCCCAGCGGTCGCCCTGCCGCGCCGTTATCAGCCAGCGCACCGCCTGATCGATCAAGCCATCTTCTGGCGCCAACCGCACCAACGTCTCCAGCGCCACCGCCGTGGCGCGCACGTCGGTTGACCAGGACGCCCCGTGGGTATCAGACCACTGCGCGCCCGTCGCTGTGATTTCGGCTGCATCGCGCAACTCGTCCAACAGCGTCGTGACCCGCCGGTCGGCTGGATCGACGGCGCCCAAGCCCAAGGCCAGATACGCCTGTCCGGTCACGCCCAACTTGTCCCGCACCGCATAAAGCAGACTCGCCACGTTGCTGGGCCACGGCTCACCGGCCAGACTGAGAACGTAGAACGCCATGGTATGGGGCCGCGTCCATTCCCGCTCCGTCGCCTGCTCCTCCGCCGCCAGGGCCGCGCTGAGATAGTCGAGCGCCTGCTGCAGCGCATCGCCCCGCACGGTGAAGCCGGCCCGTTGGGCTTCCAGCAATCCCAGCGTGACGTAGGCCGTCACCTGCAGGTCGCTGCGGTTCGACCACCAGCCCCAACCGCCATCCTCGCGCTGCCGCCCGTACAGACGATCCAGCGCATCGCGGACCAGCAGATCGAGTTTCTCTTCCATCTCCGGCGTCTCTAAGCCAAGATCTTGCAGCGTCCGGTAGGTCAGCAGATTGGGCAAGAAGCGGCTGACAATCTGTTCCGTGCAATCATAGCCGAAGGTCTCCAGATAGGTCAGACCATCAATCAGGCCTGCCGCCAGCGACGGCTCCACGTGTACCGCGAGCCCGGTATCGGGACCGGCGTCCGGCGGCAGCGCGATGGCTTCTAATCGACTTCCGGCCTCCATCAGCACGCCAGCGGTGCCCATGACATCCGGGCTCTCGTAGCGGTAGATAGGCAGCGTCTGATCAGGGGCGCGGCCCAACGTCGGACGTGTCGCGTCCGAGTAGCCTCCACCCTCGGCAGAGAAGGTGAGCAGGGCTGCGTCGCTGCCGGAACGCGGCGCCGTCACCGTCCAGGCGACGCGCGCCCGCCCACCGGCTGCCACCCGCACCTGCTGTTCGACGTCGCTCTCGAGGGAGAGCCCCGAAGCGTCGAGCCGCACGCTCACGTCGAGATCCTGATCCGTCGTGTTGTGCACCACGGCAGCGAGCTCCAGGCGATCCCCCGCCACGAAGAAGCGTGGCGTGACCGGGCGCACCATCAGCGGCTTACTGACCACCAGCTCAGTCTGCGCCTGCCCCACCTTGGTGTCGGCGGTGACCGCCCGCGCATCGGCGACCCAGGTCGTCAGCGAATCGGGCAGCTCGAAGCGAACCGGGACCTCGCCAGAAGGCCCGGTGCGTAGCCGAGTCTCCCAGTACGCAGTATCGGGGAACTCCTGGCGCACGTCGACCTCCGCAGGTGCCGCGCCGCCACCACCGCCCCCCAGCCCGCCCATGGAGAGCTCTTCGGCCAGCGTGTCGGCTTCTTCGACCAGGGCCTCCCGATCGGCTGCAATGCGATTGAAGAGCACCAGCAGCGAGTTGCCCGTGACAACGCCCAGCGGACGTTCGCCGTAGAAGCCCTCCACAATGGACGGGGCGTTAGGTTCCGTCAGATTCAACGTGGCCTTGTCCGCCACCGCTAAACCGACCTCAGCGTCCACCGTGCGGCCCTCGCTGTCGACGGTGCGCACGGTCAGCTCGACCTCGTCGCCCGGCGCGTAGGGCGTTATCTGATCCGGGGTCAACTCGACGGAGAGCGTCTGCGCCACCGGCTCGACGGGCAACTTCACCAGCCCAATCCGCACATCCGGCACGCCGACTTCCTCTATCTCGCCGTCCTCATCTTCAACAAACTCCACGCCCTTGACGATGACGAAGGAGACGTAGACGTTGGGCGCGTGCACGCTCTCGATGAGCAGTTCGACCACCGGGTTCGCTTCCTCGGCGACAAAGCGCCGCGTCTCCAGGATGCCACCGCGCTCCACCGTCATCAGCACCTGGAACGGCCCGTCGAAGGGCGTCGGCACCAGAATCGACGCTGTATCGCCAGGCCGATAGCGCTCAGCATCGGCGACAGGCTCTACGGTGCCTTTGGGCATACGCCACGCCCGGCCCGCCGGCCCGCTGACCCAGAGGAAGGTCTCGGAGCGCACCGGGTTGCCGTCAGCATCGGCCGCTTCGGCCTTGACGACGTACGGCCCGCCTTGCGGCGGCGTGACGACGGCTTCGGCCTCACCGTCCTGATCCGTCGTGACGCTGAGCGTGGAGACCACCGTATCGGTGTACAACCACGTCGCGCCGGCAAACGGCTCGTCAGAGGGTTCCTGGTACCACTCACGCTCTGCCAACGTCACCTCGACCTCTTGTTCGGCGACCGGCTCCGAGGCCCAATCCAGGGCCAGCACGTCGACCGTCGTTTTCTCGCCGGCCAGCACCACCCAATCGCGGGACTGCAGACCCAGGTAGAACTGCGACGGGTGCACGTCCGCCGTCGCCCGCCCGCTGACGGGAAAGCCACTCTCGTCAATCACCGTCGCCTCGATGACCCAGGTCTGCGGTCCTGTCTCGGTCTGCTTCTCAGCCAACGCTTCGAGATCAGCAGGTAGATCGATGAGCAGCTGTCCGTCCGCGTCGGTCGTGCCCTGGCCCTCAGCGATAAGGTCTTCGCGCCAACCGCTCTGCCACATCGTAGGCTCCCACTGCCAGCGTCCACTGACCAGCGGCTCGAAATCGGTGGTTTGCGCGCGGACCTCCCACCGCACCTCGGCCTCGCGCACCGCGCCGCCGAAGAGATAGTCCGCTTCCACCAGCGCCCGCAGCGGCTCGCCGTTCAGGACGTCACCGCGTTCCGGCATCACGTTGACCTCGAACTCCGGCTTGCGATAGGCCGCCACGGTGAAGGGCAGCTCCCAGCGGCGCTCCACGCCCTCCAGTTCGGCGACCATGGCGTAGGAGCCCAGCTTGGCCTCAGAAGAGAGGTTGAACTCCCCGCTAAAGCTGCCCAGCTCCGATAGCGACGCCGTCCTCGTGTAGACTACCTCCCAATCGGGATCGCGCAGGCTCACGTCCACCGTGCGCCCCAGATCGGTCAGCGTGTAACGCGCGTCATCGTCGCTGCGCAGGACGCCCCGGAACCGGACGGTCTGCCCGGGCCGGTAGATGGGCCGGTCGGAGTGAAGGTAGATCTGATAAGGGACAAAGCCGCCGTACTGCACCTGCACGTCGAAGGCCCAGGGCGACGCGCCCTCATACCACTGATTGAGCGCCACACCGAAGCCCGGCGTGCCCGGCTGTCCAACGACGGCCACGGCGCGATCCCAGAGCGAGTCTTGATCTCCAATGGGGATGCGGGCCAAGCCGTCGGCGTCCGTGGTGCCCGCCGCCATCAGGGTCGCCGAGGCATCGAGCAGGCGCACCTCGGTTGAGGTCACCGGCTCGCCGCTGCGCAGTTCCGTCACCCAGACCAGCGCCTCGTCAGCGCTCATCTTCAGCGTCACGTGCCGGTCGATGACGGCAATCCGCATCTCGTTGCGCCATCCGGCGCGCTCGCCTGCGTCCCAGGTCAGCCCGTAGTAGCCGGTGGCAAGGGGATTGCCGCGCCGCGAAAGGGACACGGGCACAATCTGCGCCTCGTTAGGCCGGTCGCGGAAGTATTCCACCCAGGAGCGCAATTGCGTCCCCCCCACAGGACCGGTGCCGATAAAACTCTGTTCGGTCATCTCCACCAGCGCAAGTGAGGCATTAGGGACGTTACGGGAGACGACGTAAAGTTCCGGCGGCTCCGCTGCATCCAACGTCACGGCGGAGAGCCGCGTAGCCGGCGCAAAGACGGGCCGCAGATCTCCCGTGGTGAAGCACTGCTCCAGGCCCGTCTCAGTCGTGTTGCCGTAAACGTCTGGCACGTTGCGCCCTACACCGACGCAGTACTCGGTGCGCGGCTCCTTATCCCACATCAACTGTAGGATGTCGCCGTCCCAGAAGGAGAAAAGGTCAGCATCGGCCACGCTCGGCGTGATAACCACCTGCGACATGACCGCGTCTTGATCGATAGCGCCGGCAAAGGCGATACGCACCGGCTGGTAGAGCTCCACGCCGCGCGCGCCATCGGCGGGCGTCATCGCCATCACCGTCGGCGACGGCACCGTGGTGAAAGACCAGCGCAGGGGTTGATCTAACAGCGCGCCGGTCAGCGCGCGGGCACTCTCGCTCAGCGAGGCAATGTAGCGCGTATCCAACGTCAACAGTTGCGTCGGCGTGAAGACCAGTTCGGCGCCTGCATCCCGCCAGGTAATGGAGCCCGGCACCGGTTCCCCGTTCTCGGCGATCAGCGTGAAGGCGCTGCCCGTAGCTTCGGAGTCCATGGGCGTGTTGAAGACCACGCGGATGCCTACGTCCAGCCGTTGGTCATCGGCGCTCTCCTCCGGCGAGACGGAGAGCACGCGCGGCGGGGCCGGCGTGAAGGACCAGGCATAAGCTTCTTCCAGCACCGCGCCGTCCACGCTGGTGACGCCAGCGGCAACCTCCACGTCGTAGCGCTGGCCGGCATCCCAGCCCAGGCGCGGCGTGAAGCGATAGAGCGAGGTGTTGACCCAGAAGCCCTCACCGTTGATGTACGGCTCGATGTTTAGGGGGAGTTCCGGGCACGCGGGGACCTTACCCGCCACGTTGCCCGTGCAGTTCAACGGCACCACAGGCCGGTTAAAGGTGACCAGCAGGGGCGCGTCCACACGGATCTCCTCGGCGCCGTCGGTCGGCGTGACGCCGGTGACCTGCAATCCACCCATGGTCGAAAAAGAGAAAGCCAGGGGATAGCTGAGTGCGAGGCCCTCGGTCGAGCGCGCCTCCGCTTTCAGCGTGACGCGATAGCGCGCGGCGGAGGCCAGCGTCTTGGGCACAAAACGCACCGCCCGGTCACCCTCCCAGATCGCCTCCCGCTCGATATCCGGCGTGACCTGGAGCGCCTGCTCCACGCTCTCACGGTCCATGGCCTGATCGAAACGCAGCGTGATCACCGCGTCGTCAGGCGGCAACTCCTGCCCGGGCCTCGGGCTGTATTCGACCACCGTTGGCGGCAGTTCCATCTCAGAGAGCGGCGAGACCTGGGGTGTCTCCGTCGGTTCGACGGTCGCTGTCGCCGTCGGCTGCTCTTCTTGTTCAATTGAGGGCGCGGGGATGGAGACAGGCAGCTGTGAGCACGCCGTCACGACCAATGCAACCACGACCAAATAGCGCCAAGCTTTTCTACGGGAACGGGCGAAAGGCATTTTAGCCCTCCTTCAGAACAGTTATCTTGATGATGTCTGAACCTTCAACCAGACTGCTTCCATGATAGCACTTCAGAGGCTAGAAGCAAACCGCCCCATAGGGGGGCAACGAAGCTGGGGTTGATGCGGGAGGAAAACATGATTGGAAGCCGCCTATGGCGTTTGAGCGACCCTGGAACTGCTTCGTTTGTCCGATTTCGCTAGCAGATTTGCTTTGAAATCCCTGGGCTGTAACGTACAAAACGCGCGGAAAAATTCCGCTGGCTCAAGCTGCCCTCTCCTGATTTTAGAAGAGAACGTGCATAATGGGAGAAAATGCTTGTCAACGAAAGAAAACCTGTGGTATAATATAGATATATATGAGGTATATCTATTATAAAGCCTGCATACTGGCATCGGTCATCTCGATAACAAGGAGGGCGGCTATGAGATCATACATCCGACAGATCGCCTTGATTGTGGTAATCGCACTGCTGCTCACCGGTTGCGGCAGCAACCAACGCACCGACCCCGTGCTGCCCGACGACGGCCCGGCCCCAGCGACCTCGCGCACTGCCGCACTGAGCTTCGTGCGCAAGGCGCTGACCGCCGGGCAGAGCGCCGTCGAGGGTGGCGCCTTCACCCTGACCATCACCGACAGCGAGGTCACGTCCTTCCTCAACCTCCGGCGCGACCTGATGGGCGAGCTCGGCGATGTGGGGATCGACAACCTAAGCCAGATCGAGGAATTGGAAGGCCTTGGAGAGGATGGCATCAACATCGATGCGTGGCGTGACCTGCTCCAGCAGCGTGACGAGGGCGGCCCACTGCGCCCACGGCTCCGTGAGGCCCGCGTCCACTTCAAAGCGAACGGTGACGTCGTTGCCCGCGGCGAGTTCGCGCTGCTGCGCTGGCGCTTCCCCGCGCGCTTCGTCGTGGCGCCGGAGGCCTCAGAGGGAGAGATGGCGCTGGACTTCGTCGAAGGGCAGATCGGGCGCGTCAACTTGCCGGAACCGGTCTTCGATCTCCTGGGCAAGGGCGTGGCACGAGCGTTGCTGGCGGGCCAGGAGTACGCCGAGATCACGCAGATCCGCGTCAGCGCCGGTACGCTCACCATCAGCGGACGGCGCAACTAACATCTCGCCACCTATTACTTTCCAGTCAGAACCTTGGCTGCCCTAAAAAAAAGGTCAGCCAAAGAAAAATATGGGGCATATATTGTGGTTGGGCTGCGCCCAACCACAATATATAGTATCCCTTTCTCTATTGAAAAACCCTTTTCAGTAGAGACACCGGTGCGAGCGCACACCATCCTCGTACGAAAATGCCGGTTTTTGGAGCGCCAGCATCCTGCTGGCAGCGTCATGGGATTTCGAAGCGAGTCTGCTGGTGAAAACGCCCTCCGTACCGTAGAACCTGCGTAGGCGAAAGCAAGGCAAACGAAGCCGGGGTTGATGCGGGAGGGAAACATGATGGGACGCCGCCTATGGCGTTTGAGCCACCCTGGAACTGCTTCGTTTGCCCGTCATGCCGACAAGCTGTCGGCACTCCAGCAACCAGGTATGCTTGAGTATTCGC
>CAYVKR010000027.1:0-19998 GCA_964452025.1 uncultured Anaerolineales bacterium | reverse complement strand
TCGCCGTGTCAGCAGACGATCCCGATACCGTTTGGGTGCGTACCTATCAAGATATATTCCGCAGTCAAAACGGCGGCAACGATTGGGTCGGCCTTGACCATGGTACCGGGGGCCCCATCGGCTGGGTCAATCTGGTCTCCGATCCCTTTTCGACCACCCGGCTCTATCTCTCGGCCCATGATTGCCCGGACGAATTTTGCATCGAGATCAGCCCCGATGGCGGCTTGACCTGGGAGTTGATCACGCGCACGATCCCGACAACCTACACCGACATGGACTTCTTCGGGCCCCACATTATCGAGCCCTCCCCCCACACCGCGGGAGAGATCATGGTCGGATGCGAGTTCTCCCCGCCGGAAAGCGGCGAATTCACCGGCGTTTTCTGCCGCAGTACAGATCACGGCAGGACCTGGACCTTCATCGAATCACCTCAAGCGATCGACGGCTTTTACGATCTCGCTTACGACGCTCTCAACCCCGAGCTGATCTATGCCGGTACCCAGGGGGCGGGTTTGTTTCGCAGCACCGACGGCGGCGATAACTGGGTGAAGGTGCCCATCTCCGATACGGAATCCCCCGTTTCGGTGGCGGCCATTGCCGTACACCCCAATATCACCGAGAAGTTGTACGTGCGCACCTACAGCGGCCCTTCGCCCAATCCTGAACCGGAGTTATGGGTCTCGGAGGATGCCGGTGATACCTGGGAAGCGATGGCGTCCGTCTTCACGGGAGCCGATCTGCTGGTCTCCCCGCCGATCCCCGACCAACGGATTTACACTCTCTATACCGGCGGCTCGCCGTACAATCTTTACCGTAGCTACGATGACGGCGCTTCCTGGCAGGGGATTGAGGGAGCGCCACGACCTTTTGTCCTCGCCGCGGCTTCGGATGGTGAGCGCTCGATCCTCTATATCGGCAGTCCCGGTGGGTTAGCCTCCCAGGCGGGCGCGCAGACAACCCTATCAAATAAAGCTTCGCTTGCCGAAACAACTATCTTTGGCGGCGGCGTTTATCGTCTGACCACACTGCTGCCCGACCATTGGGTCCATCTGCCGTTGGTGCTGAGAGGACACACGCCGTAAAACCATCGCACGCCTGGGATTAACGTTGTTTTTGGGGTGCGCCCAACAAGGGCGTCAACCCGACGCGGCTACCGCCGCAGGTATCGGCGGTGAAACGCGCATTGAAGTTGGTTTTCTAGCGAAGTGATTACCCCGCACTCACCGCGCGGGTTACGCCCAGGCCCGTTCGGCGTTCACTCTAGGGTGATTGTCGTAGTAGTATGTACATTAAGGTGATGACAAGAATTATGAATTTTCAGTACTTCAGTGAGTGTTTCTTCAGAGGCCTGTAGTGTCCCCCAAAAGCTGGACACTCTTGGGCCCTTTCTTGGACTACTGTCGTGTTTTTTGAACCTATCCTACGTTACCTTAGCCCAGTGTCCAATTTTAGGGGGGCACTACAGTCGGCACTCCAGCAACCAGGTATGCTTGAGTATTCGCCATTCATCATTTATCATTCGCCATTCATCATTCGCTATTTTCGAAGGAGTCAACTCTTAAGTGCACAAAGTCGTGCTAACCTACGGGCACAGCCATAGGCTCTGGAGCGGCAGTTTCCTCCACTGGGCTCTCTTCGACTTGGATCGATTTATCCTTCTGCTGGCGCCGGAGCAATACAAATCCCACGACTCCCGCGACAAGGGTAAGGGCCCCACCGCCGACGATGCCCAGCGTCTGCAGCAGCTTCTGCTTAGCGTGCTGCCGCTCCGCTTCCAGAATTAGGTCTTGCTCCAATTCCTCAACGAAGGTCTCTGATGGTTCATGAACCGGCGCCAAAGCCTCAGCGATAGAATATTCCAACACACGCTGTTCCTTTGAGGACAGCTCCCTCTCAACATGCTCAGCCGCTTCAGATCGCTTGTTCATTGATCACTCTCCTCCTGCGGCGGTCTCACGCAGGTTACTTAATGTACGATAGTAGAGAGCTTTAATGGCGCCCTCTGTCTTACCCAATGCCTCTCCAATTTCGGCGTTGGTCATACGTTCAACGAATTTCAAGAGAATCAACGTTTTACGATCTTCGGGCAGATTATCAATCATATTCAGAAGCCATGCGTGCTCTTCAGCCTTCTCAACCGCCTTGCGAGGATCACCTCGATCTGTCGATAGCGGTTCCAAGGCTCCCATCGACACCTCTGGATGTCTGCTTTTATCACGATACCAGTTGACGACTAGATTATGGGCAATACGAAAAAGCCATGATTGAAAAGAGGCTCCTTTCTGATCCTGGTAACGGGGTAGGTTCCGCAAGGCTTTGTGAAAAGTGCGCGACGTCAAATCCTCCGCCTCAGCACGATCACTGGTATGTCGATAATGGTAATTGTAAATCCGTTTCACGTATCGCTGATATAACTCCCCGAATGCTGCCGGTTCTTCTTTAGCCTGCTCAATCAGAGCAGACTCGTCGATCTCTTGCATGAAGAATCCTCCCCAAGCATTCGCGGTCTTTATCAATCAGAACGTTCATGCTTCGCTGAACCTTGCGACCACGGTGCGCCGTTCTGCATCTGAGAGATGTATTTGATTCGCTGCCAGCTGCAACGTGGAATCTACTCACAACCCTGATTATAGATTGCTTTGGGAGAAATCCAAAGAACCATCTGTGGCAGACAGACACCAACCACTGGTATCCATAGCCCCGCGTTCTCCTTTTCAGTACACAAATTACAACACCAACGCACCCTAAAAGTTACGCAGACTTAAAAAACCCCTTGATCTCTTGGAAGACCGTAACTTTTCGGTTGGTTTGGTGTTATTAATACGTGAAATGCCCAAGGACAAGGAGGAACCCTAGTGATATGAACCGAGCCAGCAGGGATTTGGAGACATTAAGGACTGAAACGCAGCAGGGAGGCGGCAAAGCGCGCATCGCCAAGCAGCACGCCAAGGGAAAGCAGACAGCGCGTGAACGCATCACCGCCCTCCTCGATCCCGAGACATTCACAGAAATCGGCGCCTTCGTCCAGCACCGCGCCACCGAGCTGGGAATGGATGACCAGCGCTTCCTGGGCGACGGTGTGATCACCGGCACGGGCAAGATCAAGGGGCGCACCGTCTACGTCTTCGCACAGGACTTCACCGTGCTGGGCGGCTCCGTAGGAGAAGCGCACGGACGCAAGATCGCCAAACTGCTAGATCTCGCATACCAGAACGGCGCACCCGTCATCGGCCTGAACGACTCAGGCGGCGCGCGCATCCAGGAGGGCGTCGACGCGCTGGCAGCCTACGGCGATATCTTCTACCGGAACGTCCGAGCCTCTGGCGTGATACCCCAGATCTCCGTGATCATGGGACCGTGCGCGGGTGGTGCGGTCTATTCTCCAGCCATCACCGATTTCGTCTTCATGGTCGAGGGGACAGGCAATATGTTCATCACCGGCCCCAGCGTGATCAAAGCGGTCACCCACGAGGACGTGGATGCCCAATCGCTGGGTAGCGCCACGGTGCATGGACGGCGCAGCGGCGTCGCGCACTTCACCGCGCCCGATGAGGAGAGTATATTGGCGCAGGTGTGCCGGCTGCTCTCCTATCTGCCCTCGAACAACTTGACACCGCCACCCACGGTCAAGCCAGAAGACGATCCTCGGCGCCCCACCCCGGCGCTGGTCGATTTAGTCCCGAGTGAGCCCCGGAAACCATACGACATTCGGCAGGTCATTCAGATCCTGGTCGATGATGGAGAGTTTCTCGAGACGCAAAAGACCTACGCCCAGAATCTGGTCGTGGGTTTCGCACGGTTGAATGGACAGTCAGTGGGCATCATCGCCAACCAGCCGGCGCACTTCGCCGGCGTGCTGGACATCGACGCTTCGGAAAAAGGCGGGCGTTTCGTCCGCTTCTGTGACGCTTTCCACATCCCGCTGGTCACGTTGGTGGACACACCCGGCTTCTTGCCTGGCATTGACCAGGAGCACAACGGCATCATCCGGCACGGCGCCAAACTGCTCTACGCCTACGCCGAGGCGACCGTTCCCAAGGTGGCGCTGATTCTGCGCAAAGCTTATGGGGGCGCCTACATCGTGATGAGCTCCAAGCATCTGGGCAGCGACGTCAATCTTGCGTGGCCCGACGCTGAAATCGCCGTGATGGGACCTGAGGGCGCGGTCAAAATCGTCTTCCGCCGGGAGCTTGCAGCAGCCAACGACCCGGACGCCAGGCGGGACGAGTTAACCCACGAGTATCGGGAGACCTTTGCCAATCCCTTCGTGGCAGCGTCACGCGGCTATCTCGATGCCGTGATCGCACCCGAGGAGAGCCGTGCCCGCATCATCGCCGCGCTAGACACGCTGCGCAATAAGCGCGAGCCCACGTCAAAGCGAAAGCACGGGAATATTCCTCTGTGAAGCGTGTTGCGTGAGGCTGGTCTCGCGGATCAGGACTTGGGCTTCACCCGTGTGAATTCATGGTAAGCGATACCGGTGCTGACGCAAAATCCAGTACCAAAAGCGAATTCCAACTTTGACTCCACTGAAAAAAAAGATCGATCTAACCACAGAGCACGCAAAGGGCGCAGAGATTTTTAGTTTTGTGTGATTTTATATCATTACATTTGATCAAGTGTGAAGATAGTTAAACATAATACTCATTTTCTTTCAGCGTTCTCTGTGCTCTCTGTGGTAAATGGGCTTTTTCAATAGAGCCAACTTTCAACTCGCAACTTTTAACTAATTCTCATAAGGAGCGTACTCTTGAAAGTCCTAGTTGCCAATCGAGGCGAAATCGCCGTCCGCATCCTGCGCGCGTGCCGTGACCTGGGCGTGCCCAGCATCGCCGTCTACTCCGAGGCTGATCGAGAAGCGCTGCACGTCCGCTACGCCGACGAGAGTGTCTGTATCGGCCCGGCCGCGGCGGACCAAAGCTATCTCAATATCCAGGCCCTGCTGGACGCGGTGCGGCAAACCGGCGCGACCGCTGTGCATCCCGGCTACGGCTTCCTCTCTGAAAATCCGGCCTTTGCACAGGCCGTGCAGGACGCCGGGCTGACTTTTATCGGGCCGCGCCCGGCGACGATGGCGCTGCTGGGCGATAAACTCGCGGCCCGCCGAACCGCGCGCCAGGCTGATCTGCCGGTGCTGCCCGGCCCAGATGAGCCCCTCACCGACATAACGACAAAAGATATCGCAGCGCAGGCAACGTTTCCGGTGCTGGTCAAAGCAGCAGCTGGCGGCGGAGGCCGCGGCATTCGACTGGCACGTACGCTTGATGATCTGGCGGCGATGGTCCCGGCAGCGCGGAAAGAAGCGCAGGCCACCTTTGGCGACGACACCGTTTACCTGGAACCGCTGGTCCAATCCGCCCGCCACATCGAAGTGCAGATTCTGGGCGATGGGGCGGGTCACGTCCTCTGCCTGGGAGAACGCGAATGCTCGATTCAACGCCGCCGGCAGAAATTGATTGAGGAAGCTCCGGCACCAGGCCTGACGGAAGCGCAGCGCCGCTACATCTTCGACGCCGCCGTCCGGCTGACACACGCACTCAACTATCGCAGCCTGGGGACGGTTGAGTTTCTGCTCGATAAGGACGGGCAGTTCTACTTTATTGAGATCAATCCACGCATCCAGGTGGAGCACGGCGTCACTGAGATGGTCACCGGCCTGGATCTGGTGAAGGAACAATTGCGGTTAGCAGCCGGACGACCGCTGCGCTACGCCCAGGAGTACGTCACCTGGCGCGGCGCAGCCATCGAGGCGCGGGTGCTGGCGGAAGATCCAGCTCAGGGGTTCCTGCCCGCCACAGGCGAGATCACCTATCTTAAAGAGCCGGGCGGACCGGGCATTCGGGTGGACAGCGCCCTCTACGCGGGCATGTCCGTCACGGCAGACTACGACTCGCTGCTGGCCAAGGTCATGGCCTGGGGCGAGAACCGTCCCGTCGCTATCCTGCGCCTGCGCCGGGCGCTGCGAGAGTTCCAGATCGGCGGCGTGCCCACCGACCTCGAATTCCTCTTCCAGGTCGTCGATAGCTCGCCCTTCCTCGTGGGCAACATCGATACGAGCTATCTGGAGACGTTCCAGCCGCCACCGGAACAGAATGATGACGTTCTGGAACGCGACGTTGCCTTAGCAGCCGCGTTACTTGCCCACCGACGTCGGACAGAGCGTCAAGTCCAGATCCCTCACGCCGATCGCAATGCGTGGCGGATGAAAGCCTGGCGAGAACAGATGTGAAACTGGATGCTGGATAGCTGGGGCCGGTCTCCCAACCGCGTCCCCCCACATAAAAGGAGCGCAGGACATGGCAGAGTATTACGTCACCGTCGGAGGAGCAGAATACCAGGTCAGAATCACCGAGGCGGGGCTTTTTCTCAACGAGGAGCCGGTGCAATGTGACCTCGTCTCGCTAAATGGCAACGGTCTGCACCAGCTCAGCCGCGATAATCAGAGCCTGGAAGTCTATCTGAGCAGCCATTCGAGAGACGCCTACGAGGTACTGATCGGTGGGCGGCGTGTCATCGCACACGTCGCCACGCCGCGATCTCGCGCACAACGCACCGCGAGCAACGCACACGCGGGTAACATCACCGCGCTCATGCCCGGTCTCATCGTCGACGTGTTGGTGCAGGAAGGCGATATCGTGCAGGAGGGGGATGTACTGGTGGTGCAGGAGGCCATGAAGATGCAGATGGACCTCCGTGCGCCCTGCGAAGGTCGCGTGGAGACCCTCACCGTCGAGGTCGGCACGCAGGTGGAAAAGGACGCACTGCTGGTGCGCGTGACCGCAGAGAACGTCCCCGTATCGACGCCGGACGAACAGCCGGAAGCCAAATCCGCTTTTTCGGCCAGTTAATCTCTGGAGAAAGCGTAACTCTTTCGGCGCCTCGGTGTTGTAAGCTCTGAGGATACACCAAATTAGCGCCCGTAGTGAGATAACGTGCAACCTGCAACTGCTTTCGGAAAGGAGTCACCATGATCGATGCACGCAGACGGACAGCATCAACTCCACGGGAAGTTGCGCTCATCGTGGGCGCATCGCTCTTCATCGCGCTCGGCGCGCAATTCAGATTCTACCTGCCCTTTAGTCCCGTGCCCGTTACCACGCAGACGTTAGCCGTGCTGCTGATCGGGGCGCTGCTGGGACCGAAGCGCGGCATCGTCGCCGTCCTGCTCTATCTGATGGAAGGACTAATCGGATTACCGATCTTTGCAGGAGGACAGAGCGGGATAGCGGGCTTGCTCGGTCCCACAGGCGGATACTTGCTTGGCTTCATCGCAAGCGCATACGTCACCGGCGTGCTGATCCAGCGGGGCTGGGATCGAAAGCCGGGGACGACCTTTGCGGCGCTGGCGCTGGGCAACATCGTCATCTATGTATTCGGTCTCAGCTGGCTAATGACCTTCGTCAGCAGCGAATCGGTGCTGACCCTGGGACTCTGGCCCTTCATCCCCGGCGACCTCTTCAAACTCGCCTGTGCCACCCTCGCCCTCTCTGCCGGACATCGCGTTACCCATCACCCATCTAAATAAAGCGCCGGTCCTACCGGAAAAATCCTTTGTCATTTTCAATTTGTCATTTTTCATTAAGAAAGGAGCTCATTTTATGAGCGAAGCAACGTTGCAAAACACACCCGTCGCCGTGATCGGCAAGGCCGGGATCTTCGCCAAAGCCGCAAACATTCGCGAGTATTGGAACAACATTTTAGACAAAGTCGACTGTATTACCGAGGTGCCGCCCTCGCGCTGGGACGTCGAGGATTACTACGATCCCGACCCCACCGCGCCCGACAAGACCTACTGTAAGCGCGGCGGCTTCATCCCGGATATCGATTTCAATCCACTGGAGTTTGGTATGCCGCCCAACACACTGGAGGTCACAGACGTTTCGCAGCTCCTGGGCCTGGTGGTAGCGCGCGACGTGATGGAAGATGCCGGCTACGGCACCGAGGATGACTTCGAACGGGGCCGGGTGGGCGTCGTCTTGGGCGTCTCCGGCGGTCTCAAGCTGCTCAAACCGCTCTCGGCGCGCCTGCAGTATCCTGTCTGGGAAAAAGTTCTGAGAAGCAGCGGGCTTTCCGAAGAGGATACCCATCGGATCATCGATAAGATGAAGGCGGCCTACATCGAGTGGAACGAGAACGCGTTTCCCGGCCTGCTGGGCAACGTGATCGCCGGACGCATTGCCAACCGGCTAAACCTGGGCGGCATCAACTCCACTATCGACGCGGCCTGTGCCAGCAGCCTCGCCGCCGCGCAGGTCGCCATCAGCCAGCTGGTGGAGCGACGCGCCGACATGATGATCACGGGTGGCGTGGATACCGACAATTCACCTCTCACCTTTATGTGCTTCAGTAAGACGCCGGCGTTCTCCAAGCAGGGGCAGATCCGCCCCTTTGACGCGGAGGCCGACGGTATGCTGGCGGGCGAGGGCGTCGGCATGGTGCTGCTCAAGCGCCTGGAGGACGCGGAGCGCGACGGCGACTGCATCTACGCTGTGATTCGCGGCATCGGCGCTTCGAGCGATGGACGCTACAAGAGCATCTATGCGCCGCGCCCGGAAGGTCAGGCCAACGCCATCCGCCGAGCGTACGAAGAAGCAGGCTTCGCTCCAGAGACTGTTGGGCTCATCGAAGCGCATGGGACGGGCACCGCGGCCGGTGATCCAGCCGAGATGGCCGGGCTGCAACTGGTGTTCGGTGACAGCAACGGGCGCGGTCAGCACATCGCGCTGGGCAGCATCAAATCTCAGATCGGCCATACCAAGGGCGCAGCAGGCGCCGCCGGTCTGCTGAAGGCGGCCCTGGCGCTGGATCACAAGGTCCTTCCCGCCACCCTCAACGTCGAAAAGCCTAATCCCAAACTCGACCTGGAGACCTCGCCGTTCTACGTCAACACCGAGACGCGCCCCTGGATTCGCGCAGCGGGCGCCCCACCCCGACGGGCAGCGGTCAGCGCTTTTGGCTTCGGCGGCACGAATTTCCACGTCGTACTGGAGGAGTACACGGCGGACCATGCCGAGGCCTACCGGATGAACCACGTGGCCCAGCCCGTCGTCCTGTACGCAGCCACGCCGGAGGATCTGACGAGGACCAGCGAAACGACGCTTGAAGCGCTCACCGGCGACGACGCTGCTGCAGCTTACGCCGAGTTGACCGCGCGCAGCCGCGCGCCGGAGATCCCGCAGTCAGCCGCGCGCCTGGGCTTCGTCGCAGACGACCGCGAGCAGGCCGTTCAACTGCTGGAGGGCGCCGTGGCGATCCTGAAGAAGCGACCGGACGCCGAGACGTGGGAGCATCCGCGCGGCATCACCTATCGCCGCAGCGGCATCGATCCAGACGGCGCCGTCGTGGCGCTTTTCCCCGGTCAGGGCTCCCAGTACCTGAACATGAGCCGCGAGGCCGCCATCAACTTCCCGCCGCTGCGCGAGACTTACGCGCAGATGGACGCGCGCTTTATTGAGCACGGACTGACGTCACTCTCCGACGTGGTCTTTCCCATCCCGGCTTTCGACGACGAGACGCGCAAGGCGCAATCCGCAGCGTTGCGCGCCACCGACTACGCCCAGGCCGCCATCGGCGTGACCAGCGCGGGTCTCTTCAAGATTCTGGTCCAGGCCGGATTCGCGCCCGATTTCACGGCTGGGCACAGCTTCGGCGAGCTCTCCGCGCTGTGGGCCGGCGGTGTCCTCACCGACGCCGCGTTTCTAGATCTGGTCAAAGCGCGTGGCAAGGCCATGTCGCCGCCCGATGACCCAGAGTTCACCGATGCGGGCACCATGTTGGCGGTCAAAGGCGCGCTGGCGCAGATCGAGCAAGAAGTGACAAACTTCGACGACGTCGTCATCGCCAACCAGAACTCCCGCAGCCAGGTGGTGCTGGCAGGGCCTACATCCGCCATCAAAGAGATAGCCGAAGTACTCGACCAGAAGGATTTCAAGGTTACACCGCTGCCCGTCTCCGCCGCCTTCCACACGCCGTTGGTAGGCCACGCCTCGGAACCCTTCGCCGCAGCGGTCGAAAAAACGCCGTTCCAGAAAGCGCACATCCCCGTCTATTCAAACACGACTGGAGAGCCCTATCCCGAGGACACAGAAGCCGCCAAGGAGATCCTGGCGAATCACATCCTGCATCCCGTCATCTTCAAGACGCAGATCGAGCAGATCTACGAGGCCGGCGGACGGATCTTCGTCGAGGTCGGTCCCCGGCGCATCGTGACGAATCTCGTCAACGACATCCTGGAGGGGAAGCCACACGTCGCCGTGCCACTCAACGCCAGCCGCAAGAAATCGAGCGACCGGCAGCTCCGCGATGCCGTGGTGCGCCTGCAGATTGCCGGTATCCCCTTGCGCAATATCGATCCGTACGCGCAATAATCAACGGTATGCACCTCAGGGGCAAGCCCTGGACCCAGTTTCGCGGCAAGCCGCGAGGTATGAGACCTAACCTTTTCGCTACGCGACAGGCATAATCGAACGTAAGCATTGGAGGAAACCATGTCATTCACCGTAAGGCTAAACGGCAGCAATTACGTCAGCAAGAAGACCGCAGCCGCCTTCGAGGAGGCGCTACGAGACGATCACCAGGTGCAGCTGAAGAACAACGGCGGCAATGGCGAAACGGTGCCTAAGCCCATCGCAGCCTCTGAGATCAGTCCCGAACCGACTGCTGCGCCACCTGTACAGCAGCCAGACTACCAACGCGTCCTGGAGAGCCTGGAGCACGGCCTGGCCCAATCCTACGACCATCAGAAGCAGACGTTGCAGGTTCACGAGCAGTACCTGCACAACCAGGGTGACTATTCCAAGATCTTTTCCCAGCTGATGCAGCAGCAGAACGCGCTCTTCGCCAACGGCAACGGTTCCCCAGAGCGGTTAGAAGCTGCGTTGAAGGTTCTGGAGCAGCTCTCTCGCAGTATCGACCAGTTCCACGAGCACCAGGCCCAGACGCTGGATGTTCACAATACATTTCTTTCTCAACAGGCTGACTACACCCGCGCTTTCGTCCAGCTGCTCCAGCGCCAGTGTGACGCAATGTTGAGCGGCAATGGAAACGGCAATGGCAGCGGACATGTGACCACCACGCCGCAGCGTGTCAGCACAGTCCAATCGGCGCCTGTCCCAATCAATCCAGAGCCAACACCCGAAAAGAGCGTATCCTCAGCGCCATCTGAGCCGGAGACCCCTTCGGTCGCAATCTCGACCGTGAGCATCGACGTTCTGAAAACATCACTCCTGGAGATTGTCAGCGACAAAACGGGCTATCCGGCGGAGATGCTGGAACTCGATATGGACATGGAGGCCGACCTGGGCATCGACTCCATCAAGCGCGTCGAGATTCTGAGCGCGTTGCAGGACAAACATCCGGAACTGCCAGAAGTGGAGACCGAAGCCCTGGCGGAACTGCGTACGCTGGACCAGATTATCAAGCATACCAACGAGCGCCTTGAATCAGGAGCAACGTCCCAACCAACAAAGGGTGATGAAAGCCAGACAGCATTGTCCACGGACGCTTCAACACCCACTCCTGAGCCCAGCCCTGCAGCCGGATCAACCCTGGATACCGAAGCCTTGACGACATCGCTCCTGGAGATCGTCAGCGACAAGACCGGCTATCCGGCGGAGATGCTGGAACTCGATATGGACATGGAGGCCGACCTGGGCATCGACTCCATCAAGCGTGTCGAGATCCTGAGCGCGCTCCAAGACAAGCACCCAGAACTACCGGATGTCGAAGCCGAAGCCCTGGCGGAGCTGCGCACGCTGGGCCAGATCACAGCGCACATGGAGCAGGAAGGAAACGCAGGAAAAAAAGCGTAGAAAGGGCGCCGGTAGCGGATGGTGGTTCTGACATCATCCAGCGCAGTGCGGTGGCGTTACACCCGCTGCCCGCGCCCGATTTTCTTGAGTTCACACTACCTGAAGGACACTGCTGCCTCATCACCGACGATGGAAGCCGCACCAGCGTCGCGCTGGCGGAGCAGCTGGCGCAGCAGGGCTGGGACGTCGTACTGTTGAGCTTCTCGCCGACCGTCATCGAGCCAGAGCCGCGAAAGATTCCGTCCGACATCGCGCACGTAACGCTGGACACTATGACGGAGGCCGCGCTTCAAAAGACGCTGGGAGCGGTCGCAGACGCGCACGGCCCTGTGAGCGCGTTCGTCCACGTGCATCCAGTTTTCGATGAGAACATGCTCTTCGACAAGCGCGAGCGCAGCATCGTCAAGCAGGTTTTTCTGGCAGCGAAGCACCTGCAGCCGGCGCTCACTGGAGCCGCCACGCAGGGACGCGCGGTATTCATGACCGTGACGCGCCTCGATGGCGCCCTGGGCCTCGACGGAACGCAGACGTACGGTGCCATCGGCGCCGGATTGCCGGGCCTGACCAAGTCACTCAGTCTCGAATGGCAGCACGTCTTCTGCCGCGCCGTGGATCTGGACCCGACGATATCAGCCGAGAGCGCGGCCCAGACGATCAGCGCCGAAATGCATGATCCCGATCGTTTGATCATCGAGGTCGGATGCGGCCCGAAAGGACGAGTGACAGTGAAACGCAGTCCACAAGAGAGAATGGAGCACGCATGACGAACAGAAAGCCCACATCAACATCGCTTTTTATCGTGAGCGGCGGCGCGAAGGGGATCACGGCCCAGTGTGTTATCGAGGTCGCCCAGCGCTATCAGAGCGCGTTTATCCTGATGGGACGCTCACCGTATCCCGCCGAGCCAGAAGCCGATTGGAGCCAGGGGGTGTCGGACGAGAAAACGCTGAAGCGGCGGGCCATGGAACACCTTAAGACAACCGACCAGCGCCCCACGCCACAGCGCGTCCGGCGCATGGTGAAGAACGTGTTATCGCGGCGAGAGATCGCCGCCACGCTACAAGCCATCGAAGACGCCGGTGGATGCGCCGTCTACGCCAGCGCCGACGTGACCGACGCGGCGATCATGCGCGAAAGCATCGATGCGGCGCTCCAACAGTTGGCAACAGAAAACGGCAGCATGCCGCCGCAGATCACGGGCATCATCCACGGCGCCGGCGTCATCGCCGATAGGCCCATCGAGCAGAAGACAGCAGCAGACTTTGAGCTCGTCACCTCGGTAAAAGTAGAAGGCCTGAAAAACTTGTTGGATTGCGTGCCGCCGGGCGATCTGGAACACCTGATCCTCTTCTCGTCCATCGCCGGCTTCTACGGCAACGTTGGTCAGGCCGATTACGCCTTAGCCAACGAGGTTCTCAACAAAGTCGCCCATCAACTCAAGCGTCGGCATCCGGGCTGCCGCGTGCTCGCCATCGACTGGGGGCCGTGGGATGGCGGCATGGTGACACCGGCGCTCAAACGCCTGCTGGCTCGGCGCGACATCGACGTGATCCCCATGGATATGGGCCGTGAGATTTTCGCCGACGCCCTGGCTTCAGACGATGGGAACGCCCAGCTCGTCGTCGGCAACGCGCTGGCGAGACCGGCACGGATGCCGGATGATGTCTTGCACACGCACAACATTCGTCGCCGGCTCACCCTTGAGGCCAATCCCTTCCTGCGAGATCACGTCATCGGCGGGCACGCTGTCCTTCCCACGGTCTGCGCCGTCGCCTGGGCCGTCAACACCGCCGAACAGCTCTATCCGGGCTCCACGTTCTTCCGCGCGGAAAACTACAAGGCGCTCAAAGGCATCGTCTTCGACGAGACGTTGGCTGATGAGTACGTGTTGGAACTTGAGGAAACCAGCAAATCCTCAGAGGAAATCGCTTTCGCTGCCCTCATTCGCAGCCAGACCGCCGACGGCAAGCCGCGCTTCCACTACAGCGTGGACGTGACATTGCGCCGAGACCCCCCGGAGGCGCCTCAGCACTCCAACGACGTCATCCTCACGTCCAAGGCCACCATCACCGGTGCGGACCTCTACGACGATTCGGCCCTGTTCCACGGCCCGTGCTTTCAGGGCATCGATCATATCGTGAATCTGGAGCCGGACACCTTAACCATGCAATTCTCACTGCCTGACATGAAGCCAGAAATCCAGGGGCAATTTCCCGTGCGTACTTTCAATCCATACCTGACAGACATTTCTCTGCAAAGTCTGCTGGTCTGGGCCCACCACACGCACGGATACGGCGGTCTTCCGCTCAGCATCCGGGCCGGCGAGCAATACCGGCCCCTGCCGTTCGGGAAAACACTCTACGCGACCCTGACAGTGCAGTCCAGTTCCAGGCGCCACTTGGTCGCCGACGTGGTCGTCCATGACGCAGCCGGAGAGGTATACAGCCAGGTCACGGGGGCCGAAATCACGTTGAGTTCTCGGCTGAACCCACTGTTTGCACAGAACCGATTGCGAGCTCAAGCATGAACACGACAAGACTTACCGTTGTGGGTATGGAAGCAAAGATCGGTCCAGCGGATGATTTGGACACCTTCGCCCGCAGCATTTACGCTGGGGAACCGCTGCACTTGAATCAAGAACGTGGGGCTGATGATCTGCTGGCGCGCGTGATCGATCGGGCCCTGGACGATGCACACCTCGACTGGAACCAGCATGTCTCTATGCTGACCGTTGATCCTGAAAGCACGCCGCGCACCGTGTTTGAGGCGCTGGTGATCGCAAGACAGCATCTCACATCCGGCGCTGCGACTTCCGTCGTTATCGCTGCCAGCGATGATGGGAACGCCGGGGCCATCGTGCTGCAGGGTCTGGCGTATGCTCGTGCACAGACTGATCGCATCTACGCCGTGATCGCAGGCCTCGCACTTGAAGACGATGCACGTTCACCCGAGGCTGTTGAAGCCATCTGCCGCCGCGCCTGGGCGCAGACGGACCTATCAAAGGAGAGGGTCGGTTACCTCGAGCTCGCCGGTTTCGTGGATCCAGGACACGAAACCGTCACGATTGAGGGATTACGGCGTGCTTATCGCACACCAAAGTCCGATCTGACCTGCGGGCTGGGCAGTGCCGTCCAGGACGAGAGCGCCGCACCCGTTGCCGAGATGGCAAGTCTCATCAAGACCATCCTCTGCCTGCACCAGCGCTTCCTACCAGCGCAGCCCGACTGGCGCGGCCCCGAAGCGCCGGAGCGCTGGCAAGAGACGGCCTTCTACGTGAACACAGCCTCGCGCCCGTGGTTTGCGCCCCAAGGTGGACGGCGCGTGGCGGCACTCCACAGCACTAGTGGCGAGAGCGCCGGTGTGCACGTCCTCCTTTCAGACGAGGCTGGACCGCGACGCGACCATGGGTACTTGCAGCACGCGGCTTACTTTCTACCCATCGCCGCCGAAAGCCGTGAGGCGCTGCTGACCCAACTGCAGAAGGTGGAGCGGCAAGCCACCGTAGCCGCCACCCAAGCGGATCTCCGCGCCCTGGCCCGCCGCAGGTACCAGGCATATCAGCAACGATCTGATGCGCGCTACACACTTTGCCTGGTCGGCGAAACCAGAGAAGCGCTCTTGCGTGACATCGGCTTTGCCGAAGACGGCGTGGAGAGAGCCTTTGACGAGCAACGTCCCTGGCAGACGCCGCGCGGCAGTTATTTCACGCCCAATCCTCTGGCGGAGACAGGAGCTGTCGCCTTTGTCTATCCCGGCGCCTTCAACGCATATCTGAACCTGGGCCGCGATCTCTTCCAGCTCTTTCCCGATCTTCACGAACACTTCGCGGAGACGACGCATGATCTTGGTCGCGTGGTGCACGAACGAGCCCTATACCCACGCAGTCTCACACCGCTCTCCAAAGCGGAGCAGCGCACGCACGAAAAGGCGCTGATGGCGCAGCCGGCGACACTCATCGAGTCCGGCACGACCTTCGCCATGCTCTTCACCGCCATTCTGCGAGACTATTTCGGCGTGCGGCCCACCGCCGCGCTGGGCTACAGCCTGGGCGAGGCGAGCATGCTCTGGGCCAACGAGGTCTGGCAGGACGCCGAGGCGGGCAGCCGTGCCTGGCGTGACTCCCCGCTCTTCAAGACGCGGCTCACGGGGCCAAAAAACGCCGTGCGCGAGTATTGGGGTCTGGACGCTACCGCAGACGACAGTGCGTTCTGGCGCACGTACCTGCTCAAGGCACCCGTCGACGCGATCCGGGCGTACGTCGCCGAGGAGCCGCGCGTCACTCTGACGATGATCAACACCCCCAGAGAGGGCGTCATCGCCGGCGATCCGGCGGGCTGTCGTCGCGTCATCGACGTGCTGGACTGCCACGCGCTGCCGGTGCCTTACGATGCCGTGATCCACGCCGAGGCCATGCGCTCCGAGCATCCAGCCTTTGTGGAGCTGTACACAAACCCGGTGACACACCGACCGGACGTCGATTTCTACTCCACCGCCGGGTACGCGCCGCTGACGCTGACCTCGGACGCGCTGGCGCACGCACTTGCTGATATGACCTGCACGCAGGTCAATTTTCCGCGCCTGGTTCAGCGCGCCTACGACGACGGCGCGCGCATCTTCGTCGAGCTGGGGCCACAGCGCACATGCACGCGCTGGATTGACAAAATTCTCAGGGGCAAGCCGCACGCAGCCATGGCGATTAACAAGAAAGGCGGCTCGGATATCGTGGGGATCCTCAGCGTGCTGGCGCAGTTGCTCAGTCACGGGGTCGGTCTCGATATCTCCCGCCTAAACGGATCGATGGTTGCCGGACACGAGGTGGCGGAAACGCCGCACGCCACGCCCGCACCGGCGCTGTTGGGGGTTGCTGACGAGGCCCATACTCGATATCAGATTGCCGCCCCCCACAGTCGCAAACAATCTGAGCAAGAGCGTGGACGCGCAGCCTTCGATCTGGCAGGCCGGTACGCCGAGGGCGCGAACGCACATCAGAGACGTCTCATCGACGGCCACGGTGCTTTCTTGCAAGCACGCCAAGCGGCGTTGCAAGAGACCAGCGGGTTGATTCAGATGCAGATCGCGACTTACAACCAGTGGCTGGATCAGACGTTGGGCCAGGAAAAGCGTGTGAATGGAAAGGGGCCCTGCGCACTTTTCGATAAAGCCGACCTGCAGGCCTTCGCCACCGGCTCGGCAGCGCAATGCCTCGGCCCGGCGTATGCGGTTTACGAAGGTCGACGGATGCCGCGCATCCCCAACGGCGATCTGCTGCTGATGAGTCGCATCGTGGACGTCGATGGGGATCAAGGCGTGGTTCAACCCGGCGCCAGCCTGGTCAGCGAGTACGATGTGCCCGCCGACGCCTGGTTCTATCAACAGAACGCCTACCCCACCTTGCCCTATGCCGTCCTGATGGAGATCGCACTGCAGCCCTGCGGCTTCCTCTCCGCGTATCTGGGTTCGACGCTGCGCTACCCAGAAACCGATTTCTACTTCCGCAACCTCGACGGGACAGGTCAGCTACTCGCAGTGCCCAATTTGCGTGGGCAGACCGTCACCAATCGCGTACAGATTCTCTCCTCTACCACCATGCGTGGCGTGATCCTCCAGCAATTCACATTTGCACTGGCCTGCGAAGGCGAGACCTTTTACGAAGGAGAGGCCTCTTTCGGCTATTTCCAGGCGGCGGCGCTGGACAAGCAGGCTGGTCTCGACGGCGGAGCGTCACCGCAACCGTGGTACCGTCGAACCAGCGCCCAGGTGTCGTTCGACGAGCTCAATTTCAACGCTAAGGGGGTTCGCCAACGCTATTACGGCGCGCCGACCCATCGCCCACATTATCGCCTGACGGAGGGGCAACTGGATCTGTTGAATACCGTGCACATCGTCAAAGAGGGAGGCGAGCACGGTCAGGGATACGTGCACGCGGAAGCCCTTATCGATCCGGCGGCCTGGTTTTTCAACTGTCACTTCTATCAAGACCCAGTGATGCCTGGTTCGCTGGGCGTGCAGGCGATTCAGCAAGCACTGCGATCCTACGCCATCCACGAGGGTTTGGGCACTCAGCTGCGCAACCCACACTTTGCACAGATTCCAAACCATCGCACCACTTGGAAATATCGCGGACAGATCAGGCCTGAGGACCGAGCGCTGGAATTAGAAGTGCACGTGCAAGAGATAGAAGAGCGTGCCGACCAGACAACCGTCATCGGTGCTGCAAGCCTTTGGCGTGATAAACAGAGAATCTACGAAGTTAACGATGTCGGTATCTGTATCAAAGACACCACAGATACTGCTGTGGCCGGTCTCTGACCGTGCCCAGGGGTGGCTCGGTCAGGAGACCGGCCACAGCAGAGGTTGATGGTTATTTCAGTGAAGACCCCGGTGCTGGCGCACACCTTGCAAGCACGAAAATGGTTGGTAGTCACGCGCTTTAGCGCGGTGGGCCACGGTCGGGAGACCGGCCCCAGCTAGGTTTAGTATATTTACATCCTGTTAATCTTGTTAATCGTGTCTATTTTCGAAGGAGTCAAGAAAGGAACGCTATGGATGACCAGACAGTGAGACCGACATGGCAGGGACCGAGTACGTCCGTTGCCTATGACGATGAGGCGATCCGTGAGCGGCTGCGCAATCTCGCGCGGCCCTGCTACGTGATCAAGAACGGGCAAGGAATCGGCGTGACGCACGAAGGCAGCGCGGGTACAGCCAAGAACGGCGGTTCGGAACTGCTGGCGGTCGCGCGACCGCTGTCAGCGCAGCGCCTGGGCGATCCGGCCTTCCGCGAGACCTACGACCTGGACTACGCCTACATGACCGGCGCCATGGCTAACGCCATCGCCAGCGAGGAGATGGTCATCGCGCTGGGCAAGGAACGCCTGCTGGGCTCCTTCGGCGCCGGCGGCTTGACGCCGCGGCAGCTGGAGGACGCCATCCACCGGATTCAGGCCGCGCTGCCCACAGACCCGTATGCTTTCAACCTGCTCCACAGCCCCAACGAGCCGGCTCTGGAGCGGGCGGCTGTCGATCTCTATCTAAAGCACGGTGTCCGCGTCGTCGAGGCGTCGGCCTACCTGCGGCTGACGCCGCACGTGGTGCGCTACCGGGCCGCCGGGCTGGAGCGCGGTCCCGACGGCAGCGTGCGAATCCGCAACCGCATCATCGCCAAATTGTCGCGGCGCGAGGTCGCCCGGCAGTTCCTCTCACCGGCGCCCGCCGGCCTGCTAAAGACGCTGGTCGAGCAGGGCCAGGTCACGGAAGCGCAAGCGGCGATGGCGGCGCGCGTCCCCATGGCCGATGACATCACCGTCGAGGCCGATTCCGGCGGTCACACGGACAACCGCCCCCTGGTCTGCCTGCTGCCGTCCATCATCGCGCTGCGCGACGAGTTCCAGATGGAACATAAGTACGAAACGTCGGTACGCATCGGCGCTGCCGGTGGCATCGGCACGCCGACGTCGGCGCTGGGAGCGTTCATGATGGGCGCGGCCTACGTCGTCACAGGCTCCATCAATCACGGCAGCGTGGAGGCGGGCACCTCTCCGCAGGTCAAGCAGCTGCTGGCCCAGGCCGCCACCACCGACGTGATGATGGCGCCCGCCGCCGATATGTTCGAGATGGGCGTCCAGTTGCAGGTGCTCAAGCGCGGGACGCTCTTCCCCATGCGCGCGCGGAAACTCTACGAACTTTACGCAACCTACGACAGTCTCGATCAGATTCCGGCGGCGGAACGAGAGAAGCTGGAGACGCGCGTCTTCCAACGCAGTCTGGACGCGGTCTGGGAGGATTGCGTCGCCTTCTTCAACGAGCGCGATCCCGAGCAGATTCGCCGTGCCCAGGGGAATCCCAAGCGCAAGATGGCCCTGATCTTCCGCTGGTACCTGGGACTGGCGACGCACTGGGGCATTCAGGGCGATCCACAACGCCGGATGGATTATCAGATCTGGAGTGGCCCCGCCATGGGCGCGTTCAACGATTGGGCGCGCGACACCTATCTCGAAAAACCGGAGAACCGCCACGTCTGCGATATGGCTCATCAGCTGATGCGCGGCGCAGCGCTTTTGTACCGGCTCCAGGATCTGCGGATGCAGGGGGTGCCGGTTCCATATAGGTGGAGCCAAATCAGTTTATCAAAGGATTGACTCCTTCGAAAATAGCGAATGATGAATGGCGAATGGCGAATACTCAAGCA
>CAYVKR010000026.1:0-20216 GCA_964452025.1 uncultured Anaerolineales bacterium | reverse complement strand
AAACCGGCATTTTCGTACGAGGATGGTGTGCGCTCGCACCGGTGTCTCTACTGAAGAAGGATATTCAGTAGAGAAGGATATTCAGTAGAGAAAGAGGTATGGTATGTTGTGGTTGGGTATAAACCACAACATACCCCTCATATTTTTCTTTGGCTGCCCCTTTTTTCAGGGCAGCCAACGGATGCGGAGTTCGACGTTATGAATAGCTTGAAAATTGACCAAGAGAATTCAGAAGTCCGGGGCGGGAGTTTCGCCGCGGGCAGCATCCAGACCTGGCGACGGGAGCTGGTACGCGGTGTATTGCGGGTATTGGTTGTCGTTGGGGCCCTTGCTGTTCTAAGTAGTTCCTACAACGCTTTCACGGAGGGAGAAGCAGGACTTATCCCCTTCTACGTGGGTGGCTACGGTGCGCTTCTCGTCATCACGTTCTGGCGACGAACTTCTTACGCCGTCCAGGCCGGAATACTCCTGTTCCTAGTTTACGGCCTGGGTGTCTTAGGGCTGGTTGAAGCCGGATTGAGTGGCGACGGGCGGGTATTCTTGCTGACCTTTCCCATGCTTGCCGCGCTCTTTTTCGGACGTTGGGCAGGCATAGGGGGATTGGGGCTGACCATCCTGACTATGATCACCTTTGGCTGGGCATTCTCCACCGGTCGCCTTTCAATTGCTATTGCACAGCAGGCTAACACCGCCGATGGGGTCGCTTGGTTAAGCGGTACCGTTGTCTTGCTCATGTTGGGAAGCTTATTAGTGATATCCTTGGACTATCTGCTCCCTCGGCTTGCCAGTGCTTTGGGGCAGAGTCGTCGCCTGGCTCAGGAACTGGAAGAGCAGCGGGCTCAACTTGAGGAGCAGGTACGGGAGCGGACGGCCGGGCTTGCATCCCGAAACGCGCAGCTGGAGGCCGCGGCTGAGGTCGCACGGGAAGCGGCGGAGATTCGAGATATCGAGCAGTTGTTGACCCAGACGGTGAACCTTATCTCAGATCGCTTTGGCTTCTATCATACCGGCATCTTTCTCCTCGACGACGCAGGCGCGCATGCGGAATTGCGCGCAGCCTCGTCCGAGGGCGGGCGTCAAATGCTGGCTCGCGGTCACCGGTTGGTGGTGGGGGCGACGGGTATCGTCGGGCACGTTACAGAGCGGGGCGAACCCCGCATTACCCTGGACGTGGGAGAGGACGCAGCTTATTTCGATAATCCTGATTTACCGGAGACCCGCTCCGAGATGGCATTGCCCCTCCGCGTGCGGGGCGAGGTCATCGGCGCCCTGGACGTTCAGAGCAAGCAGCCTGCGGTCTTCACTGCGGAGGATGTGACGATCCTGCAGACGTTGGCTGATCAGGTAGCGGTGGCTATTGAGAACGCCCGGTTGCTCGCCGAATCCGAAGCCGCGGTGAAGGCCATGCGGCGGGCTTACGGTGAGATAAGCCGGGAATCTTGGCGTGAACTGCTTCGCACCCAAACAGGCTTGAGAGCAACCTACGACCCTGAAGACGTACTGACCTCAGAGGACGTGTGGCATGCCTGGATGCAACGAGCGCTTGAGGAAGATCGTTTGGTTGAGGATACCGATGGGGAAGACAGCGTGCTCGCCGTTCCCCTCAAAGTCCGAGGGCAAGTAGTTGGCGTGCTTGATGCACACAGGCCAAGAGATGGCGGCGAATGGACACCGGAACAAATTGAACTGATGGAGACGCTCTCTGACCAATTGGGCACGGCTTTGGAGAGCGCGCGGCTTTATCAGGATACCCAACGTCGCGCAGCGCAAGAGCAGCAATTGGGAGAAATGGCGGCGCGGTTCACTGAGACCTTGGACTTGGACGCTTTGCTAAACGCTGCGGCCCAGGAGTTGGGGCGACTCCCTGGCGTGGTTGAGGCGTCGGTGGTCGTCGGAGCGACGCCTCAGGCCGAAGCACCCGATGATGGGCAGGATACCGTGAACGAGCAGTCAACGTAGGTTTGGGAAGAGGCAGACGATGTTGAACTGGTTGAAAGAGCAATTGACTCCACCGGTCTTTGAGGGTGAAGTTGAGAAGACACGCGTCGCTGCATTACTGAACACTGTATTATGGTCTGCGCTGCTTATTCTCGCGGTGGCTGGCCCGGTGTTTATTGGGGTCAACCAGACGCCAAGCGATGTCCAGCTGACGATCATTCTTGTTGGTGGATTTGCTTTAGCGCTGCTGGTGCTGCTCTATATGCTCCGGCAGGGCATCGTGCGCACGGCAAGCATACTCTTCTGTGTGCTTCTCTGGCTCTTTATCTTTGCCACCACCCTTGTCTTTGGCGGCATCCGTTCAAGCATCGTGCCGGCCTACCTATTGACTCTCCTCCTCGCGGGGTTTTTGCTTGGTGAGCAGGGCGCCATCGTCTTTGGCGCGCTCAACATCGTGGCGATCTTCGGGGTCTACGTCGCTGAGTACTATTTTGACGCTGTTCTGCGCCCGCCTCGCTCGAACGTGGCGCTGGATAACGCCTTCTTGGTGTCCGCCATCTTTGGCTGGATGACCGTCGTAGTTGTGCTGGGCTGGCGGAACTTCGCCAGCGCGTTGACCCGTGCGCGACGCGATGAACAGGCTCTGCGAGAACGGATTGAGGAGTTGCGAGAAAGTCGTGCGGTTGTCGAAGCGCGCACGGAAGCGCTGGAGCAACGCTCCTTGCAACTTCAAACAGCGGCAGAGGTGGCACGTGACGTGACCGCTCTCTATGACCTTGACCCTTTGCTCTCCCGTATTGTCGAACTGATCGCAGACCGTTTTGATTTCTACTGGGTTGCGCTCTTCCTGGTGGATGAGACCGGCGAATATGCTGTCCTGCGCACGGCGGCCGGTCATGCAGCAGAAGAAATGGTCGCGGAAGGCCTGCGGCTGCGCGTGGGGCAAGAGGGCCTGGTCGGGCGGGTCACAGGAATCGGCGAGGTGACGGTGGTGCAAGATGTCCGTGAAGCGTCGCTCTACTTTGCCCACCCGCTGCTGGAGGCGACGCAGTCTGAGGCGGTCTTACCGTTGCGCGCGGGCGGTAACATCATTGGTGCCCTGGACGTGCAACGGCGTGAGGTCAATGCCTTCCCCAGCGAGGACATCGACGTTCTGCAGATCCTGGTTGACCAGATGGCGGTGGCGATTGAGAAAGCCCAACTGCTAGACGAGATGCGATCGACGGTCCAGGAGCTGCGGGCTACCTCGGGACAGTACACACGGGAGGCGTGGCGCGCCGCCATCGGTGAGGAGACGCGTGGATATCGCTATGCCCGCTCTGGTGCAGGGGGGCAGATTCGGGTTGAGGCTGTCGATGCAGTCACACCTGGCGATATGCAGGTTCCCTTGAAGTTGCGAGATCAGATTATCGGCATGCTCAACCTGCGTTTCGCTGAGGGTGAGGTGACGGAGGCCACCGAGGAGCTCGTTGAGAGCGCTGCCGAACGATTGGTGCTCTCTCTGGAGAACGTGCGGTTGTTGGAAGCGTCCCGTCAGCGCGCTGCACGAGAACGGCTGGTTGGCGAAATTGCGACGGAACTGCGTGCCGCCACAGACGTTGAAGGTGTGCTCGTCCGCACTATTCACGAACTGGGGCGGGCCCTTAACGCGCAGGGGACGGTGCGAATGGGGGCGAGAGAGAGTGGCGACGCTGATGAAGCAGGGGAGAAGTCTAACGATGCGTGAGCTGCGTAAACGTCGACGTACAGAGATCGCTGCGCTCATCTTGGGAACTAAAGCCATGCGCAAGACGGTGCTACTCCTGTTGACAGTATTGCTGACCACGACTCTACTGCCCGTGCGTGTTGGCGCCCAGGAGGCATCGCCGAACGTGCTCGTATTGCACTCCTATCATCGCGGGCTGAGTTGGACAGACGGCGTGATGGAAGGAATACGCGATGTGTTTGCGGAAAGCGACCTGGATCCAGAGTTTTACATCGAATACATGGATACCAAGCGCTTTTCGCCAGATGAGGAGCTCTATCAGAGGTTGGACAGTCTCTACTGGAAAAAATATCAGGATACTCCGTTGGATCTCATCATCGTCAGTGATAACAACGCCTTCGAGTTCATGTTGGAATATCACGATACGCTCTTTCCTGGCGTCCCCGTGGTCTTCTGTGGCATTAACTTCTTTGAAGATGAGATGTTGGAGGGCTTTGAGAGTACCTTCACTGGCGTCGTGGAGGATGTGGATATCACCGACACAATAGAGCTGATGTTGCGCCTGCATCCTGATACCAAAGAGATCGTGGTGATCAACGATTCAACGACGACGGGGCAGATCTATCAGCAAGTACTGCGTAACGTCACCGCTCAATATGCGGATGAGGTCAACTTTCGATACTACACGAACCCGGTGCTAGGCGGAATGTTGGCGGAGTTACAGAATCTATCGGATAATTCGCTGATCTTACTCGTACTGCTAAATCGCGACCGGGTAGGAAACTTCTTCACGTATGAGCAGAGCATCGATCTTATCTATGAGAGCACCACGGCGCCTATTTATGGCCTCTGGGACTTTTATATGGGACGTGGTCTTGTCGGTGGCAAGCTCACTAACGCCTATGCTCAGGGCGAGGCAGCGGCGGAAAAAGCGGTGAAGATTCTACAGGGGATGCCTGTGGCAGAGGTGCCTGTGCTCAGGGATAGCCCGAACCGCTACATTTTCGATCACAATCAGCTGGAGCGGCTGGATATTTCGGAAAATCGACTGCCGGAAGGTAGCGAGATCAGGCACAGGCCTCCCACATTCTATGAGCAGTACCGGCAGGTCATCTGGCCGGCCGCGGCCATCATTGGAGGATTGGTCGCTGTCTTGGTCGTGCAGATTGTCAATATTCGGCGACGGCGTAAAGTGGAGATGAATTTGCGGGCGACCAACCGGGCGCTGGTTGAGACCCGCGCAACGTTGGAGTCGCGGGTTGCCCAGCGGACCGCCGATCTTGCCAAACGCTCAGAGCAGTTAGAGATGGCTGTCGAGGTTATCCGGGATGCTGTCAGCTTCCGCGAGATCGAATCCTTGCTCACCACCATCGTGCGACGCATCTCTCGTCGTTTTGGCTATTACCACGTGGGCATTTTCCTGACAGACGAGAGCGGTGAGTACGCTATACTGCGGGCGGCGTCCTCTGAAGGCGGGCAGCAGATGCTAGAACGCGGGCATCGCGTGAAACGGGGTACAGGCATGGTGGGGTACGTGGTGCAGGTGGGACGAGAGCGTCTCGCCTTTGACGTGGGTGAGAATGCGGTCTTATTCGACAATCCAGACCTCTCAGCCACGCGTTCCGAGATTGCGCTGCCGCTGCGCGTCCGAGGCGAGCTCATTGGCGTGCTTGACGTGCAATCCACCGCGCCGAGAGCGTTTGCGGATGAGGATACAGCGGTCTTAGCGGCCATGGCGGAGCAGCTGGCGTTGGCTATCGACAATGTACGTCTATATCAGGAGAGCCAGCAGGCGCTGAATGAGTTGGAGCATCTTTACGGAGAGCAATCCCGCAAGACGTGGGAAGAGCGTCTGACTGCGCGTCCCCTGGCCTTCCGCTACACAGGCGTCGATGTACAACCGCTTCCGGGGAATACAGGGTCAACATCGACGGCCGCGGAGGATGATCACTGCCTGCGCGCAGATATTGCGCTCAGCGGGCAGGTGTTGGCCTCGTTGGAATTGGAGCGGCAAGAGGGTAGCGCGCGGTGGACAACAGAGGAGCGCGAGTTGGTACAAGCCGTGGTGGATCAGGCCAGCCTGGCGCTGGAGAACGCCCGGCTCTTTGAGGAGACGCGCGCCCTGGCCCAGCACGAGCAGCACGTGAGTGAAATTACCGCTCGCCTGCGTTCGCAACTGGAGATTGAATCTGTGCTGGAACAGGCGTTGCGTGATCTGGGCCAGGCGTTGGGCGCCGAGCGGGCAGTCGCGCGCCTGGCCTTATCTCGCGAACAAGAGGAGGCGGAATGATGGAACTCGATACTCGCCAACGTCCGTTTGCACGACTCTCTGAACTCTGGGAGCGCTTGATTCGGGTTGATCATCCCGATGAAGAGGTGCAGCGCCAGGGTCGGGTCTTCAACATCCTGCTGTTCATGACGTTGGATATTGTCACCGGGCTTTCCCTGGTTTTCTTCGGGGTGGGTCTCTCCGGTCTTATGCCTCACCCTGATTACTTGCTTGGCGCCATCTTTCCCGTGGGCTTTATTCCTCTTTCCATCTATTGCTTCTACCGGGTCAAACAGGGACAGATCCGGTCGACGATCCAGATCTTCGTCTGGGCCAACTATGTGGGGATAGCGCTGGCGTGTCTTCTCTTTGACGGGGTCCTCTCAGCCGGTTGGGTACTTTTCTTCTGGTCTGTGGTGGTGAGCGGTGTCTTGGTGCGCCCTGATTACGCGTTGAAGATGAGCGGCGGCGTGCTCGCCTACTATCTCTTCCTTATTGTGCTAACAAGACTCACGCCTTATCAACCGCCTTTCACGTCGGCGGAGGCCGGTACCATCAACTTTGTGGCTTTTACCCTCATCATGTTGCTGGCGACGGGCGGTGTGGTCTTCCTGAATGTGCGCAGCCTGCGGCAGGCGTTGAGCTCGCTGCGGGAGACTACCGCGGATCTTGAAAGTGCCCGCAGCGACTTGGAGCGGCGCGTGCTGATGCGGACTCAACAGCTTAGGGAGCGGGCCGATCAGTTCCAGGCCATCGCGGAGCTCAACCGGGCGTTGGCGGGGATTTTTGATCTGGAGGAGATCCTCTCTGAAGCGGTCACCTTCATTGCGCATCGGTTTGATTTCTACCACGTTGGTATCTTCTTGTTGAATGACACCGGTGACTGGATGATACTGCGTGCCGCCTCTTCTGAAGCGGGGCGACGGATGCTCGCCGAGAGACATCGGCTGGAGGTGGGAGGTGTCAGTCTGGTGGGCCAGGCCTCGGCCACCTTGCGGCCACAAATCGTTGGCAAAGTCGAGCAGGCCCGCACCTGGTATGCGAATCCCAACCTGCCGGAAACGTCCTCGGAGATGGTGCTGCCATTGGTCGCTCGTGGAGATTTGGCCGGGCTTCTGGACATCCAGAGCAAGGAAGAGGAAGCCTTTGCTGAAGAGGACATTCAGGTTCTCTCTATCCTGGCCGACGGGTTGGCCGTGTTCATTGAGAACACCCGTCTTTTCAGTGATACCCGCAGCGCGCTGGAGCGCCTGGAGCGGTATCAGGAAGAGGAGATTGTGACCGGGTGGCGCCAAGCGCTGATGCGCCGGAAGCGCGAAATTGCCTACACCTATGATCGCGTGCTGTTGAAAGAGGAATTGCCGGAGGAGGTGGCGCTCTCGAAAGAACTATCCGGTCTACAGCAGATCGAAGTCGTTGAACAAGAGGGCGGCTATCAACTGCGCGCACCGGTGAGGATGCAACGTAGAACCCTGGGCGTCCTGCTTTTTGATTCGCAACGTCCCTGGTCAGGGGAAGCCCGCCGGTTGACGGCCGACGTCGTCGAGCAGTTGGAGTTGGCCTTGGAGAACGCCCGGTTGCTTGAGGAGACGCGACTTCGTGCTGCTCAGGAGCGCGCCCGCAGCGAAATCGTAGGCCGCGTGCGCACGTCTGTGCGGGTCGATGCCATCCTACGCAGTGCGGCGGAGGAGTTGGGCCGGGCTTTGCAGGTGGAGCGCGCGCGTCTGCAGCTGGTGCCGACGGCGATGTCGAATCCCTTGGGCGCTGACGAAGAAGGAGATGACGCCTGATGTTCTGTCGTCGTTGGGGCTTCGTCTACGGTTTACTCCTGGCCATTCTGGCCCTTTCTGCCTGCAACGTAGGGCCTGACGAGCCGAGACGGACGCCCAGGCCGATCACTGCTGTGGAAGAAGCTGGTCCCCTGCGCCTCTTCTTTGTTCGCACCTACGGGCAGGAGGATCCCTGGTCCAACCGCGTGCGTACCGGCATATTGGAACGACTGGCGCAATCAGGCTATGACCGGCCATCGCAGACCCTGGTCTTTTCTGACTACGCCCTGGATATTGGCACCGTGACGGAGACCGCGCGCCTCAAAACCCGTGCCGCGGCGGTGATGGAGGAAATCAGGGCCTTCGATCCGGACGTTGTGATCGTCGCCGATGACGAGGGCGCGCGGCAGGTCATCCGGGGCTATCCTGATCCGAACCAGCCCTTTGTCTTTTGCGGCCTCAACGGAAGCGCCTGGGAGCATGGGCTGAGTCGTCCCAACGTCACCGGCGTGTTGGAGTCGGTCTATCCGCTGCAGACGGTGCGTCTTGCTGCCACCATGGCTGGACGCGGACCTGAGGACGTGCTCTTTCTCAGCGATCGATCCATCGCCAGCGACACGACCATGAATCAACTGCCGTTGGTGCTCCTGGATGATGAGTTCGCTCCGGTTAAAACCGTTGTGAGACGGCAGACGAGCAGTTGGAGCGCATGGCAGACCTCGGTTCTAGAAGAGGCTGACGACTTTGATATGGTGCTACTGGGCTATTATGGGAGCCTGCTGACGGAAGAGGGTGAACATTTGTCCAGATCGACCGTGTTACGGTGGACGCTGGAACATTCGTCTGTTCCCGTTTACGGATTACATCTCCACACCGTCGATGGAGGCGCTGTGGGCGGATTGGTCGTATCGGGCTATGAGCAAGGCCGAAGGGCTGCAGAGATGGCTTTGGAGATCTACCAGGGCGCCAGTCCGGGTTCACTCTCGCATAGGACTCCAGAGCGGAACGTGCTGGCGGTCAACGTGGCTGCCGCCCGTTACTGGGATCTGGACGTGCCGTTGGAGATGCTCGTCTCTGCACGGGTTGAGCGTTATTTCCCAATTGCGTTGGGAGGTCAATAATGTTTCGAAGATCGCTGAGTTTACGTTGGCGATTGGCGTTGATTGTAGGGCTATTGCCGCTGCTGATTCTCTTGCCTGTCTCCGTTTACGTGGGCTTACAATACCAGCGGCAGTATCGAGACGTGCGTCTGAGCAAAGGCGAGATGATCACGCGACAGGTTGTCAGCACGATGGAAGCCATGACGCCGTACATCGCCACCATTTATGATCTGCCCGATTTGGGTGAATACCTTCGTGACAGTGTGCGAGATCAACCAGAGCTGGAGTTTGCGGCTATTGTTCAAGACAACGGTCTGGCGGTTTACCATTCTGTGCCTGGCAAAGCCAACACCCGTGTCCCCGGTTTGGCCGATCTGGGCACTGCTTCCTCGCCGGTGGTACGACCTGTGGTTCCTTATGACCAGGTCTACCTGGTCTTTGAACCGGTAAGCTTGCCACAGAGCGATCAGACGCTCTACGTGGTGGTGGGTGAACCGGCGTCCCTGGTCGATCCGCCGCTCGTGGCGCTCTTTCCACCGCTTACTACCATCATATTAGTCATCGTGCTCGTTCTGCTATTGCTCACCTTCGTGCAGCGGCTGGTCGTGCGCCCGCTGGGAATCCTCGCGGAGGGGGCGGCCATCATCGGCGCCGGAGATCTGCAACACAAAATTCTCATCGAAGGCGAAGATGAAATCGGCTTCCTGGCGCGCTCCTTCAATGAGATGGCGGGGCGATTGCACGGTCTTATCGTTAACCTGGAACAACAGGTCAAAGAGCGAACGGCTGCCCTGGAAGCGCGCGGTCGGCAGCTCGAGGGCGTCGCGCGGGTCAGCCGTGAGGCAATCCAGGTGCGAGAGGCCTCCCTGCTTCTAAACCGAACGGTCGAGGCGATCTCGGAACAGTTGGACTACTACCACGCCGGCATCTTCCTGCTGGATAACGACCGCGAGTGGGCCGTGTTACGCGCGGTCTCGTCCGAGGGCGGGCGGCGAATGTTGACGCGCGGTCACCGGTTGCGGGTGGGCCAGCAGGGCATTGTGGGCAACGTCGCCCTGCGCGGGCAGCCGCGTATCGCGCTGGACGTAGGGAAAGACGCCGTCTGGTTTGACACGCCGGAGTTGCCGGAAACCCACTCGGAGATTGCGCTGCCGCTGGTGGATAGCGATCAGCAGGTGGTCGGCGTCCTGGACGTGCAGAGCAAAGCGCGTGGCGCCTTCAGCGACGAGGACGTAGAGGTGTTGCAGCTGCTGGCTGATCAGATCTCGGTTGCACTGCAGAACGCTCGTCTGTTGGAGCAGACCCGCTCGGCATTATCTGAGCTGGAGACGCTCCAGCGCGAACAGCGGCGACGTGGCTGGGCGCGTGTGGTCAACCGCTTGCGTCCCCAGGCCTACGAGTACGACCGGGTGGACGTGCATCCCGTCTTGCCGATGCCGGTGCCAGACGGACTGCTTGACGGCGGGTCGGCGCACGAACTGGTCGTCGATGGCGGGATGCCTTATCTGATGGAGCCGATGCGGTATCGTGACGAAACGCTGGCGGTGCTGGCCCTCTCCGATCCCGATCGCGTCTGGACGGAAGAGGAGATGGAACTGGTGAAGGGCGTCAGCGATCAGGTCGCCGTTGCGTTGGAGAACGCGCGGCTCTTTGAGGAGACGCAACGCACGGCGCGCCAACAGGCACTGTTGAACCAGGTGCTTCAGACGGCATCTACCACGACCAGCGCTGATGAGGCGCTGCGTAAGATTGCCTCGATTCTGGCTCGCGGCCTGGACATGGTTATCGGTATCTTTACCTATCAGGACCTGGGGGCTAGCGTGGTGATGCCCCAGGCGATTATGCTGCCGGATGGCAGTGAGGCCCTGGAAACGCGGGAAACCATCGTGCCGCCCCCCGATCTGCAAGTCTTCTTCAAAGGCCTCTCCCGTCCAGAGCTGGGCCGTCCGTTACCGCTTTTCGAAACGCTGGACTTCGCGCCGGAATACGCACTGGGGCGCGTGCTCTACGTCGCCATTCAGACAGCCGCGGCGCAGATTGGCTTCATCGCCATGATTCGTCACCAAGAGGACCAGATGCTCGATCCCGACACGCGGAATATGGCCAGTTCTCTGGCGAATCAGGTCGCCGTCGTGGTGGAGAATATCAACTTGCTTGCTGAGACGCAGCAGCGTTCAGAGGAACTACAATTGCTCTTCAGCGCCAGCGCCGATCTCAACCTGGCCCAGTCCTACGATGACATTCTATCGGCTATGCGCGAGCACACGGTGCTTGGCGATGCCGATCTGGCGATCACTCTGGACCTTTTCAGTGATCCCTGGGTGGGTGAGACGCCGCCGGCGCAGAACACTGTCGTCGCACATTGGACGGTTGAGGGCGCGCGCGTGGATCGACGGTACAGCCTGCGGGATTATCCCTCGGCGCCAAGACTGATTCGCTCAGATACTCCCACCATTGTGGAGGACGTCCACGATGATCAGCGTATGGGAGAGAAAGTGCGGGCGCTCTACGCTCAGCAGTTTGGGGCGCGGGGGGCCCTCATCGCTCCCCTGGTGGTGGGTGGACAGTGGATCGGATTTATCAACGGTGTCTTCAGCCATCCCATCACGGTCACAGAGGCGGAGATGCGGCGGCTGACGAGTCTCACGGCGCAGGCGGCTGTGGCGTTGCAGAATCGTTACCAGCTGCGGGCGACCGCCGCGCGGGCGCGTCGCGAGCAGTTGATCCGCGAGATTTCCAACCAGCTGCAGTCGGCCGTGGATGTGGAGGAGGTGCTCCGTACCGCAGCGCGTGAGGTGGGCCAGGCGCTGGGCGCCCGGAACACAAAAGTGCACCTGGGCAAAGCGGCGTGGCAGCGGCAACGTAAACGGGATACGGGACCGCTTTCGGACGATGGTTTGGATAATGATGAGTGAGCGTCGGTCCTCGTTCGGTTTTGAGCGCCAATGGCGTGGCGCGCTGATGATCTATATGGCACATACGTTGGGAGTAGGAGCGAGATTATGGTAATGGCGGATAATCTCAGGGACAGCATAGAAACCAGCATCACCGCTCGTCAGGTTGCGTTGGAGAAGCAGCTCTTGCGAGCGTTGAAGTCCCAGCAAGGACAAGAAGATGCTGACGATGTGGCGCTGCCTCTGCAAACCCTCGCCGGTGAGATGGTCGCTGGCTATCGGGACTTCCTTCTGGATGAGATGCCGGACCTCGAGGTTGAGCAGCTTGGAACGCGGTGCGCAAGGCAGGACGTGGCGGCCCCTGTATTGTTACGCGTGAACTCTGTGCTGCAGGACTTCTGCCAAGCGCATATCGATGGCCAGGGCGCAGCGCGGACGCAAGCGTTGGAGAAGACAGAGGCTTACACGGAGGCGTTGTTGCGCGGCTTTTTGGAGGAACGCGAACGGGCGGCTGCTCAACAATCATCGGAACCGGGACGGTATGCTATGCAGATGCAAACCGCCTCTGAGATTGCACGGGCAGCCTCGTCTATTTTGAATCCTGAGCGTTTGTTGGAGACCGCCGTCACACTTATTCGCGAACGTTTTGGCCTCTATTACGTAGGTTTCTTCTTGCTGGACGAGACGGGTATCTGGGTAGAACTGCGCGCCGGCACCGGTGAGGCGGGACGCAAGATGATCGCTGCCGGACACCGTCTTGAGGTCGGCGGTGATTCGATGATCGGGCAGTGCGTGGCGCTTGGAGAGGCGCGGATCGCATTGGACGTGGGCACGGAGGCCATTCGCTTTGATAATCCCTTTTTGCCGAATACCCATTCTGAGATGGCTCTCCCCCTCATCAGCCGGGACGAGGTCATCGGCGCGATGACGATTCAGTCGGAAGAGCGTGGCGCCTTCTCACAGACCGATACGCGCTTCCTGCAAATCATGGCCGATCAGCTGGCCAACGCCATCCACAACGCTCAACTCTTTGACGCAACCGAGCGCGCCCTCCATCGCGTCTCCGCGCTCTATCGGGCGGGACGCGCGCTTGCTACCTTTGATGACATTGGCGAACTGCTTTACGAGATCGTTGAAGGCATTGCGCAGGTCTTGGACGTGACGCGCGTTTCTATCATTACCGTGGATATGGAGGCGCGACGCATTGAAGACATCGTCATCGCCGGTTTGGAGCCGGGCGTCGATGTGGTTCAGATCGATTTCGATGAGCTCTGGCACGGCTTGGGCGGGTGGGCCATGCGCGAGCGGGAGCCGGTGCTCTCTCCCAAGGGGCGTCCCGATCCCCGCGAGAGTCCCCAGGCGCAGCAACGTCGTCGTGAGATGAACGTGGGAGCCATTATCTGTGTGCCCATCCTCGCACGGGATGAGGTGTTGGGCGTTATCACCGCTATCAACGACTCCGATCAACCCAACTTCGTCACAGAAGACGCCGATATGTTGATGACCATGGCCAATCAGGCAGCGATTGCGCTTCAGAATGCTTACTATCTGGAGGAAATGGAGTCCTCGCTGCGTCGTACGGACATGTTATACCGCGTCGCCAACATGGTCTTGACCTCGGACGCTATAACGGAGTTATTGCAGGAGATCGCCGACCGGGTCGCGGGCCTGGTGAAGGCCCACCGTATTACCTTTATCAGTTTTGATCTGGAACATGAAGAGGTCACGCATTTTGTGCGCGGAGGACCAGGAGCGGAGTACATCTCCGTAGACGTGCAGTTTGACGAGCTTTGGGACGGATTGAGTGGCTGGGTGTTGCGCGAACGCCAGCCAGCCCTCTCACCCAAGGGCGAACCCGATCCCCGAGAGAGTCCAGAGGTACAGGCCCGGCGCGAGGCGACGAATTGTGGCTCGATTGTAGTGGTGCCGGTACAGTATCAGAATCGGCTTTTGGGCACGATGACTGCCATCAATCTGCCGGAGGAACGTGATTTCGACGAGCGCGACGTTGATACCCTGAGCGGCATCGCTGGCCAAATTGCCACGGCCCTGGTCAGTGTGGAGCGACGCGAAAAGCTGCGCGCTCGTGCCCTACAGTTGCAGACCGCTGCGGAAGTGACGCAGACGGTCTCTTCGGTGTTGGATATCGAGGAGCTACTGCCGCAGACGGTGGAGCTGGTCAAGGAGCGCTTTGATCTGTACTACGCGGGCATTTTCTTGCTCGATGATGTCGGAAAGTGGGCGGTGCTGGAGGCTGGGACGGGCGAAGCCGGTCGTCAGCAGCTGATCTCTGGTCACCGGCTGGAGGTTGCTGGCGATTCCATGGTCGGACAGGCCATCGCACGGCAAGAGCCGCGTATCACGCCGGATGTCACCAAAGAAGCCCAGCACTACGTCAATCCCTCCCTGCCCGACACCCGGTCGGAGATGGCGTTGCCTCTCGTCTCGCGTGGCGAGGCGCTGGGCGCGATGACCGTCCAATCGACAGAGGTGGAGGCCTTTGACGAAGATGCTATTACTATCCTGGAGACCGTCGCCGGCCAGCTGGCCAACGCCATTGCGAACGCCCGTCTCTATGCGGCAGCCGAGCGCAGGTATCAGGATCTGCAGGACATGCAGCGTCGGTTGACAGGCGAAACGTGGTCTGCTTATGCCTCTCAGCATAACGTACTTGGCTATGCCTACGATCTTTCACGTCTTGAACCGCTGCACGATGAAGAGCTGCCCGTCGAGCTACCCGCTTTTTGGGATGACAGCCCGGTGATCCAAGAGCAAGAAGAGCGGGTTACGCTGACGGCGCCCATTGCTTTACGGGATGAGCCGGTGGGCGTGCTTGCTGTCGAGGATCTTCCCGACAGCGAGCCGTGGTCAGATGACGCTCTTGCGTTCATAGACGAGGTTCGAGATCAGGTCGCGTTGGCATTGGAAAACCGCCTGCTCTTCCAGCAGACGACAGAAGCGCTGACGGAGACGCGGGCGCTTTACGAGATCACCAGAAATATCGGTCGGGCGGCATCCGTGGAGGAGATTCTGACCCAGACCGTGGAGGGATTTAACAAGCGGCCCGAGTTGGATCGTGTTGTAGCGGCGCGACTTATCCCGCCAGAAGCCCCCGAGCTGCTGGAAGTCGTCTTTGACTGGCCCCACCGGGAAGAAGATACGCAACAAGCGCTGCGCTATCCCCTGGAGTATTGGGCGGATTTCTACGATGTCTTTACAGAGAAAGGTCTCTTTTTCACCCGTGACGTGCAACAGGACCCTCTCTTTGACCAAGCTAACCTGGAAGTCTACCGGCGGCTCGATGTCCGAGGGATGGTGGCGCTGCGGGTCGCCGTGCGTGATGAGTCATATGGCATGGTGTTGCTCTATACCAGGGAACCGCATGAGTTCACCTCGGAGGAACTGCGATTCTACGATACCATTATCCGTGCTGCCTCAGTCGCCCTGGAGAACCAGTTCCTCATTGAGACCACGCGGGAAGAGGCCGATCGCCGGTTGTTCTTGAACCGCATCATGAGCGAGGCAGCCGCCAGTCTGGATCCTGACACTCTGATGCGTGACGTTGGGCGGTTGATCACTGACCACTTCGATATGCCGACCATGCTCTGGCGTTGGGATGGCGCCAGGGCCTATCCTACGGCAGTCTACCGTCACGACGGACAGCGACTGAATCTTAATCCTGATATGGGCTGTGAACTCAGCGGTATGCCCGGGGTTGGAGCGGCAATTCGCTGGGAGCGCCCTATTCTCTGGGATTACGAGAACCGCTCCTATCAGGGAGACGCGCTGTTCGCCCAGATCCTTTCGGAGTTAGATCTTGTCGCGGCTTTCACCGCGCCGCTCTTGGTGCGCGGCGAGGTGCTGGGGCTGATCTCCCTGGGTCGGCAACAGGGCCACCCCAAGATCGACGATAATGAGAAGGCTGTGCTTCGCAGCGCAGCGGTAAACGTCAGCGTCGCTCTGGAGAACGCGACCCTCTATCAGGACGTTCAGCAGACTGCAGATCGCCTCCGAGAGGTCGACCGCTTGAAGAGCGAGTTCTTGGCCAATATGTCCCACGAGCTGCGCACGCCGCTTAACTCGATCATCGGTTTCTCCCGCGTGATGCTCAAAGGCATTGATGGCCCGCTCACCGAGATGCAGGAGACGGATCTTGAGGCGATTTTTGAGAGTGGCAAACACCTGCTCAATCTCATCAACGATATTTTGGATCTCTCCAAGATCGAGGCGGGCAAGATGGAGTTCGTCTTCGAGTCCACCGATCTGCGCGAGGTCATTCATGGGGTGATGTCCACGGCCGTCGCGCTGGTCAAGGAGAAGTCCATTGAATTGCAGCAAGAGGTGCCAGAGGATCTGCCGCCGATCCTGGCCGACGAACGACGCATCCGACAGGTCATTCTCAACCTTGTTGGGAATGCGGCGAAGTTCACCCAGGAAGGCTACATCTGTGTCTCGGCGAGGCGGGACGACGGAGAGGTTCTGATCGCCGTGGAGGACACCGGCATTGGCATCGCGCCGGAAAAATATGATAGTGTCTTCAAGGAGTTCCAGCAGGTTGATTCGTCCTCGACGCGGAAATATGGCGGAACGGGACTGGGGTTGCCGGTGAGCAAGCAATTTGTTGAAGCGCACGATGGACGTATCTGGTTTGAGAGTGAGGTCAACGTCGGGACGACGTTTTACGTGGCGCTGCCTATCGAAGGCCCGGCGCCGGTGGCAGGTGACGAAGTGAGGCTGCCAGAGCTCCAGCCCCATGCAGAGCACACTATCTTGACCGTGGACGACGATGACGGCGTCATCACGCTCTTTCGCCGTTACCTGGAGAAACAGGGGTATCGCGTAGTGGGCTTGACCCGCGCAGATCGTGTGGTGGCGGAAGCAAAACGCATCCAGCCCTATGCTATTACGCTGGATATCCTCATGCCAGACGTCGATGGGTGGCAGGTGATTCAAGCTCTCAAGTCAGACCCGGCGACACGCGACATCCCCATCATCGTCTGTTCCATCGTCAGTGATCGGGACAAAGGACTCAGTCTGGGCGTGACGGACTATCTGGTCAAGCCAATTATGGAGCAGGAACTGCTCGATTCCCTGGAGCGTCTCTCGAAGGACACAGAGGCGCCGCAGCAGGTGATGGTTGTGGACGACAGCGCCACGGATCGTCAGCTTCTGCAGCGCATCCTTGAGGGCGCCGGCTATCAGGTCACCACGGCGATGGGGGGGATGGAGGCTGTCTCCATGATCGACGAAAGGTTACCGGATCTTCTGGTGTTGGATCTGATGATGCCGGAGATGGACGGCTTCGCCGTGCTGGAAACCTTGCGCTCCAATAAAGCCACCCGACAACTCCCAGTCGTGGTCGTCACTGCCAAAGAACTGACCGTCGAAGAGCGTGAACTGCTCAATGCGGAGGTGGCGGCCTTGCTGGAGAAAGGGATCTTCAATCAGCAGTTGCTGTTAGAGGACGTGGCGGCCGCGTTGGAACAGCTTTAGTGTACGCTTTTCGAACGAAGTGCCCTTGACAGGGGTCATTCACAGAGGTAAAATGATCTCGTTGATGAATTCCATATCCACCCTTTACGCTATTCAGGAGGTTTAGCATGGCTTATGTGATCACCGATTTATGTGAACGTGCGGGCGCCTGTGCTCCAGTTTGTCCTACGGATTCCATTCACTTCGTCGAAGACGACGCCGACTGGCCCATCTACTACATCAACCCCGATATGTGCATTGATTGCGGCGCGTGTTACGCTGAGTGCCCCAATGAGGCCATCTTCCCCGAGGACGAGGTTCCTGATGAGTATCTGGATGCCATCGAGAAGAACGTTGCGTTCTTCACCGAGGGGCCAGGCCAGGACTTTGCCTGATTCTTGACCTTAGCTTACAGCGAAAGACCGACGCCACGGCGTTGGTCTTTTTTCTTTTAGTGGTGCGGCTAAAATCCAGCTGTCGTGCAGCGCTACGTCACGTAGATGGGACTGGAGAAGATCCAGCCAACTTTGAGGCCACGGAAGCGCCGGTAGACCTCGACGCGGTAGATACCTGGCTCGGCCGATGTGTAGGTCAGGTGATCCCCGGCCTCTTTCGCAATCACCCTGCGATCTCGCCGTAAGTGGATCTCGCCCTCTGCCGGTAGGTCGACGGTTAGCGTCAGAGCGCCCAGGCGCTTGAGTTCTTCTCCCAGGGTGGCTCGGGCGGCGCCGCTGCGCACGTTGAAACGGAATCCGCGTGTGGAGTGGGGTAGATCGTAGCCGACCCACGTGCGTCCGGTGCGCAACGCCTCGTAGATGAGGCGGCGATCTCGTGCAATATCGCCCGTCAGTGAGCCTTGCGTGAGAAGGTGGGTATTGACGCAACGGAAGAGATACGTGTAAGGGAACAGGCGTCGCTTAAACGGCCCGCGCTTATACTCCCTTGCGTGAGCGTCGGCGCTGCCGAGCGCCGCCAGGTGCATGCCCTTGCTCAGCAACTCATCCCAGAGACGCAGCGTGGCCTTATGTGGGCCGCGAATGCCCCAATCGGGCCGCAGCGCGTAGATCAGCGCCACCGGTAGAGACCAGAGCAGTCCCTTGAACTCGGACATATAGTTCCACAGCTCCAGCCCGTGGATGCTGTGGATAGGCCATGTGGTCCAGGGGATGGCATCCAGGCCCTTCCCAAGCCTGCCTCGCTTTTCCACCGGGTGGGCGAGAAAGCACAGGCCATCGCAGGCGTTGGCCTTATCGATCAACGTCTGCGCGCTGCCGAAGGCGTAGGGGGCCAGCTCCTGCCCGGCGCCGTAGACGAGTAGGTGATCGCTCTGAGGCCGGCGTTGAAGGTTGTGGACTTCTTCGCCTACCAGCAATAGCACGCGCCCGTAGTATCCCTCGACGCCTTCGACCCAGACGTTGTGGTCGGTGGTGATCACGAAATCTAGCCCCGCTGCACCGGCCGCGTTTGCCAGTGCCTCGTGATCTGCTGTTCCATCCGAATAGACGGTGTGCGTGTGGAGGTTGCCAGCGTATTCTCGGTAGGTTTCCATATCCCATCCATCGTAATGCGAATAAGCGAATTGTCAACCGCTCCTGAGACAACGGGTATAGGACAAATTAGTGGGGAACTGTAGCCGCGATTTCTAAATCGCGTACTCTGAAGCGCGAAATGGATTTCGCGGCTACCTAGCGTTGGTTTGCAAGACAGCGATCTGATTTTTCCCTATATTCTGTCGTATACCCTGAGACAACGGGCAGGAGCTTGACCTAAGCGGTGGGCGCGAGCCTGCTGCTGGAAAGCATGCCGACGAAGATCAGCGCGCCCAACAGTGACGTGATGATGCCCAGCGGGATCTCACCGGAAAGCAGCGTGCGGGCGAGGTCGTCACAGATCAGTGCAAAGATGCCGCCGATCAACATCGAGGCGGGCAGGGCGTGTTGAGCGTCCGAGCCGACGAGCCGGCGCGCCAGGTGCGGCACGATCAGCCCGATCCACCCCACGATGCCGGCAACCGCGACCAGGGCCGAGGTGGCGACGACCGCGGCTACTAACAGCACCGCCCGCTCGCGGTGGATCGCTGCGCCCAGCGAGAACGCGGTTTCGTCGCGCAGGGCCAGCAGATTGAGCCGCCAACGCATAAGGAGCAGCAGTGTCATGCTGAGCGCGGTAATCGGCAGAACCAGGGTGAGATCGCGCCAGGTGACGGACCACAGCCCGCCCAGCATCCAGAAGACGATTTCAGGCAGCTCGCTTAACGGATCGGCGACGTATTTCAGCAGGCCGACGCCGGCCGAGAAGAGCGCCGAGATGGCGATGCCCGCCAGCACCAGGCGAAGCGCCCAATCACCGTAGCGGATGCGCTGAGCCAGCAGGTACGAAAACAGCAGCCCAGAGAAGGCGCCGAGGCCCGCTGTGCTTTGCACGGCCAGAGGCGCGCGGCTCAAAAAGAGGATGCTGAACGCTGCGCCGAAGGCCGCACCCTGCGAAACGCCTAGAAATCCTGAACTCACCAGCGGATTTCGGAAGATCATCTGGAAAACAGTCCCCGCCGAGGCCAGCGCGGCGCCCATCAGAAAAGCGGTGAGCACGCGGGGCAGCCGCAATTGCAGCACCAGGCGTTGGGCGAACGCATCTTCCCAAAGATAGCGAGGCGGCATCCAGTACGGCGCCGGGTAGCGTCCCACCAGGAGCGATCCGCCCAGCACGACGAGGGCCAGGCACGTCAAACTGAGGAATATCTGTTGGGTCTTATGCGACATCGTGCCCGCTTTGGTATCAAGACGCGATTTGGTCATTCACGCGTAGGTGGTCATGCCTGCGATTATACGTTGAGCCGGTCGAGAGCCAAGGTGGACTCTACGGAGAAAGGTCCAAGGCTCGAAGTCTTAATAGGTGACTTTGGTGAAAAAGCCTGTTTACCGCAGAGAGCGCAGAGAACGCCAAGATAAAATTAATAGTTTGTTTAACTATTTTTATATTTCTCCGAATCTCACGATAAAAAGTTATAAAAAATCTAAGAATCTCTGTGCCCTCTGCGTGCTCTGTGGTTAGATTGACCTTTTTTTTAGG
>CAYVKR010000025.1:0-20470 GCA_964452025.1 uncultured Anaerolineales bacterium | reverse complement strand
TCGGGTCGGCAAGGAGATGAGTCCCGGCGGCGATATTATGCCTTTCTACGAGAAGGCGCTTTCAGAAACCGTCGCTGAGAAGAAGGCTACCTGATGATCGAAGCCCTTGACGACGCCCTACGCCGGCTGCTGATCCGCGACCTGCCCATCAAGAACGGGGAGGTGGATATCCAGTTCCACCAACCCAACCGGCAGTGGTCGGCGAAGCTCGCACGCCCCACGCTCAACCTCTTTCTCTACGACCTGCGCGAGAACGCCCGGCTGCGTCAGCCTTCTCCGCTCTGGAATCGACAGGGTGGCGATGGCGATAGCGTCGTCCAGCAGCGCCAGGCCGTGCGCTTGGACGTCCATTACGTCATCACGGCCTGGGCCAACGAGCCAGAGGACGAGCACCGGCTGTTGAGCCGCACGCTGATGGCGCTGTTCCGCCATCCCAATTTGCCGGATGACGTGTTGCCGGAGGTCTTGCGGGCGCAGCCTGCGCCTATCCAACTGCAGGCGGCCCAATCCGACGAGCTGCGGGACACCTCGTTCTTCTGGAGTGCCCTGGACAACGAAGTGCGGCCCGCCATCGTCTGCACCCTCACCTTTGCGCTCAATCCCTACCAGCCCTTCACCACGCCGCTGGTGCGCGAGCGGGTGCTGGTTTTCCGCAACGTCAACACTGGCGCTGAAGAAGGGCCGGGTCGCGTGCTATGGACCGTCCACGGACGGCTGCAGAGTGCGGTGGACGTGGGCAGCATCCAGATGAAGGTGCTGGAGCGAGATCTGGACGTTACCCTTCGCCCCGATGGCTCGTTTACAATAGGGAACCTGCCGGAGGGTGAGTACACGGTGGAGATCGTGGACGACGGTGATGCGCGTCGCCATTCACTCACCGTCCCCAGCGAGGATTACGTGATCTGACGTTCTATCAAGCCTAAAGGTTTCCAAGAAGCGTCGCAGCATAGACATCCGTTGAGCGGAGAGGAGGTTTTAGATCGGAGAATAAGAAGCAGGTGACCGGAATGTTATTATGCAAACCACGTTCTATCCATTTGGTTGGGACATAGGAGAATAGAAAAGGAGGCTCCCAATGCCGGAATACCTCTCACCCGGTGTCTATGTCGAAGAAGTTGATCGAGGTGCAAAGCCCATCGAGGGTGTCGGCACCGCTATGCCCGTCTTCGTTGGTTTCTCGGAAAAGGCCGAGGTCAAACAGGAGATTGACGGCGAAGTCATCATCCGCAGCGTCGTGGGCAAGGCCCAGCTCGTCACGAACTGGAGCCAATTTGTCGAGACCTTCGGCGAGTTTGTCGAAGGTGCCTTTATGCCTTACTCCGTCTACGGCTACTTCCTCAACGGTGGCAGTCGCTGTTACGTCATCAGCGTCAAGACGATTCCCCACGCGCAAGCCCCGCTGCTCAACGCAGAAGGCAAGCCTCAGTTAATCGCCCGCGCCAAACAGGCCGGCTTCGATGGCCTCAAGTTGCGGGTCAAAGTGGAATCTCTGGAGGCGCCAGAACCGGAGGGAGCGAAGAAAGGCGGAAAGAAAGATGAAGACGAAGGCAACGGCAACGGTCTCTCGTCCTTCAATCTGATTGTGGAGAAGGAGAAGCTCAGCGGCGGCTGGCTCACCCAGGAGGTCCGCGAGGCCCAGTTGGTCGAGGAGACGAAGGAAGATGGCGAGACCAAAGTCGCCGTCGCCTACGCAGATAACAAGATCCCGGAGCTCATTGAGCTGATCCTGCCGGAAGCCGAGATGCCACTGGAGAAACTCCAACCGCGACCGCAGCAGCAGTCGCTCAAGATCGAGAACAAGATGCTGGCACCGCCCGCCCCCTCAGATTTCCAGGGCGATGTCACCGAGCGCACGGGCATCGAGGGTCTGGCGGAGTTGGACGATGCCACCATGCTGGTCATCCCCGACCTGATGACGCCCATGCCCGGGCAGAACGGTGTGGACCTGGAGACCATCAAGGCCGTCCAGACCATGATGATCGCACACTGCGAGCAGATGGGCGACCGCGTCGCAATTCTGGATGCTCCGCCCAACATGAAACCCGCCGAGGTCAACAAGTGGCGCATGAAGATCGCGGGCTACGACTCCAGCTACGCCGCACTCTACTATCCTTGGATCGAGATCAGCGATCCGCTCACCGACCGCTCCAAGCGTATCCCGCCGGCCGGGCATATTGCCGGCGTCTGGGCGCGCAGCGACAACACGCGCGGCGTCCACAAGGCGCCCGCCAACGAGATCATCCGGGGCGCCACCGGCCTGGCTTACAACGTCACCAAAGGCGAGCAGGACGTGCTCAATCCCAACGGCGTCAACTGCGTTCGCGCCTTCCCCGGTCGCGGCATCCGCATCTGGGGCGCGCGCACCCTCTCCAGCGACCCATCGTGGCGCTACATCAACGTCCGTCGACTCTTCAACTACGTCAAGAAGTCCATCGAGCGGGGCACCCAGTGGGTCGTCTTTGAGCCCAACGAGCCCCGGCTCTGGGCGCGGGTCCGCAACGCCATTGATTCCTTCCTCACCGTCGTCTGGCGCGAAGGCGCGCTCTTCGGCCTGAGTCCATCGCAAGCATTCTACGTCAAATGTGACGAGGAGTTGAACCCGCCCGAATCGCGGGATATGGGGCGCCTCATCGTCGAGGTCGGTATGTCGCCTGTGAAACCGGCGGAGTTCGTGATCTTCCGCATCAGCCAGTGGGCTGGTCAATAGCCATAGTTTAGGAGGTAAACAATGCCTATCCGCGAGAGTGATCCCCTAATCGCATTTCAGTTTTCTATCAAGATCGAGGGCCGCGACGAGCTAAGTGGCTGGTTCACCGAGATCGACGGCGTCGGCTCCGAGAGTGATGTGACCGAGCACAAAGTCGTCAGCGAGGACGGCAAGGAGTTCGTCCAGATGATTCCCGGCCGCATCAAATGGACGCCGGTGACGTTGAAGCGTGGCATCACCACCAACATGGCCTTCTGGGACTGGCGCCAGGAAGTGGTCAACGGCGACATGGAGACTGCCCGCACCGATTGCACCGTCTTCATGCACGATCGGGAGGGTTCAGCTGTTGCCGGTTGGAAACTGGTACGCGCCTGGCCTTCGAAAATCAGCGGGCCGTCGATGAAAACCGATAGCAACGACATCGGCGTTGAAGAGCTGACCATCGTACATGAGGGCATGGAACGCATCGAGGTCTAACGAGCCGAAATGCAGCATGATGTCGTGTTGTGTGTTGCGTCACTACACATCACGTAACACGCAACACGCATCTCGTTCTTATCTTTTAAATCTGATCAGGAGTTAACATTGCCTATCCAGACAGAATTTGAATTCACCTTACCCCGAGGCTACGTAGACGAAGAGGGGAACGTCCACCAGGACGGCGTCATGCGCCTGGCGACAGCCATGGACGAAATCGCACCGCTGCGCGACCCGCGCGTTCGCTCTAACCAGGCCTATCTCATCATCATCCTGCTCTCCCGCGTCATCGTCCGCTTGGGCACGTTGACCAACGTCAACACGACCACCATCGAAAACCTCTTTGCTGCCGACCTGGCCTATCTTCAGGAGCTCTACCGCCGCCTGAACGAGCAGGGCACTGCCGAGATCCCGGTCACTTGCCCGGAGTGCGGCGCTGACTTTGAGGTGGATCTGACCGACCTGGGGGGGGAATCGTAGGCTACCCCCTCGACCGCCTGCACGAGGAGGTAGCCTACATCGCCTATCACTTTCACTGGTCGCGCGCCGACATTTTGAACCTGGAGCACGTCGAGCGCCGTCGATGGGTGGAAGAGATCGCAACGATCAACCGCAGGCTGAACGCAGCGCAACACCGAACCCTGGAGTAGACGGAGAACTCTATGGCAGACTTGGATATCGAAAATCCAGCATCCAGCATCCAGCATCAAGTATCCAGTGAGGACATTCTGGACGCCGTTGATCGCGAAGCGCTGGCACGCAGCGTCATGAAGCTGCTCAAAGAAGAGCTGCGTATCCAGCGTGACCGGCTGGGGCATCGCAGGCGGTGAGGAGCGTATCATGGCACCACGCAGTCAGGGGATGAAAAAACTGAGCGAGAATCCGGCGACCACCTTTCGCTACTACGTCGAGCTCAAGAGCGTCATTGAAGGCGCCTTCACCGAGTGCAGCGGCCTCAACGTCGAGCGCGACGTCTACGAGTACAAGGAGGGCGGCGTCAACGACCACGTTCACGTCCTGCCGGGTCGCGCCAAATACGGCGGCAATATCGTCCTCAAGCGTGGCGTCACCTACTCCGACGCGCTCTGGACGTGGTTTCAGGAAGGATTGACCAAAGGGACGGCCACGCCGGTGCAGATGGCCGTGATTCTCATCGTGCGTTACGATCACAAGAACAAGAAACGTATTGCGCTCCGCTGGAATGTGGAGAAAGCTTTCCCAGTCAAGTGGAATGGGCCGACGCTCAACAGCGGAAACAACGAGATCGCCGTGGAGACCATCGAAATCGCCCATCAAGGCTTGAAAATGGAGAAGCTGGAATTTTAGCTCAGCAGATTAAGCAGATGCTGTTATTGAGACACTGGAAGAAACATCATGGATAGTCGAGACCAGCACAAGGAAACGGACGCCCTGGCGCGACGGATCGCCCAACGCTGGCAGCCCACGCCAGCAGTGACCAGCATCGCGCAGACGGTGCGGCGCATCCAGCGCACTGTCTCGCGTGCGGGCGTCATCCGGCCGCGCGTCGACCGGCTGCCTGTGGTGAGCATGGAGCGCTACGCATCCCGGCACCTGGCGCGTTTTCCGGAGACGACGACGCATTTTGAGCCCCGCGCCATGACGTTGCCGGCGGCGCCTAGGTTGCCGTTGGTCGGCGAGCCGGTCACGAAGCCCGCAGCAGCGGCCCCACCTACGCCTATCGAGCCATCCACAGGGGGCGAGTTTACATCAACTGACGAGGAACCCGAATGGCTGAAGCGGTTACCGTCCTTTGAAGAGGCTGCATCCCGCCTGAAGTTCCCCGACTCCGTCGACGTGAAACTGCCGGAGCCTACACGCCAAGATGAACAGACACAAACGCAAGCACGGGCAGCGAAGGCGCCTCAGCCGCCCGAACCGCGCGCCGCCGAACCGCCGGGTATTGCCCGGAAGCCGGAAGCGCCGGAGCCGCCCGAAGGCCCCCGTCGGATGCGTGTGATGACGCAAGTGGAGGAGTTCACGCCGGGGAGACAACCGCCGCCCGTCTCCCTTCAGGATCTGCGGCGCGTGCGTGTGGGCGAGCCGCGACCGAGCGAACCCAAGGCTGAGGTGCAGCGAACGCCGCCGGAGCCGCCAGCCGACACTACACCGCCCCATACTTCCGTCCCCGAAGACGATGAAGCGCCCCCAATCGTTGAGAGTGAACCGCCTTCGTTTCAGCGTACTCTGACGGAGCCAGAGGCGCCGGAGCCGCCGGTCCAACCCATGGAAGAGGGACCGGACGTTGGGCCTCCAGCCCTTGAGATGGGGGTGAAACCAGCCCCTGCAGAGGGTGAAGCGCCCATGGTGCAGCGTGCGCCCACGGAAGCGTCACCAGAGCCGCCGGCGCCGACTGCTGCGCGCGAAATTCGGGAGACAGAAGATGCACGCACGCCGCCCACGGATGCGCCCGCGCGCCGTCCTCCCATCTCCAGAGCTGATGAGCCGCTGGCGATCCAGCGCGCACCAACGGACGCCGTTGAGCCGACGCCGGTGATCCCGCCTGATATGCGCAAGACAGCTGCACGCGAAGAAACGGAAGCGCCGTCCGTCCAAGATGCCGCTCCGGAAAGCGAGGAGCCGCCGCTGTTCCCTGACCAACCGCCGACCGAGGCATCGTCTGCTGTGGAGGGGGAACGCGTCGCACCCGAGCCACCTGAGCGCACCACCGCACAGGAGGCACAGATAGACGAAGGCGAGGACACGCCGCAGAGGGGCGACGGCGAGCCTGCCGCCTTGCAGCGCGCAGCGGCGGAAGCCACGGCGCCCGAGGCGCCGGAACGGCCCGCTCCTCCCTCCTCGCTCCAAGCCCCCGTCCTCAAGGGCGACGCAGGGGCGCCGACCGTTGCCGACGAACCGCCCTCACTCCACCGCACCCCGGCAGAACCGTCCGCGCCGGAATCCCCAGAACCTTTTGCCGACAGTGCTCCGCGCCCGGCTACCCCTGAACGTGCGCCGGAAAAGCCACGCCGTGGCCCGGTGGAGACATCGGCCACAGCGGAAAAGATCCAAAACGGGGCAGAGGGTGCCGGGCCGCCTGCGCTCCAGCGCACACCTGCGGATGCGACCGAGTCTGAGCCGCCAGAGCCTCCATCACCGCTCCAAGCCCCCGTCCTCGGGGGTGACGACGCGCCGCCCAGCGAAGAGCTGCCACTCTCCGCTGAAACTGAACCGCCCGCAATCCAACGCGCGCCGGCAGAGCCAGCAACAGAGGCACGCGATGAGGAGCCGGAGCCGACGAGTGAAGACGAAGCGCCGCTTGCAGACGCAAGTGAGCCGGCTGTGCTGCAACGCGCCGCAGCAGCCGCGCTGGAGTCGGCGGCGCCTTCCGCCGACACCGCTGCGCCTCAGCCCCGCGTCACTGAAGACGACGAAGAGCAGCCCACCGTTGAGAGGGAACCGCCTTCGATGCAGCGCCAGCCGTCAGGAGCCGCCGCACCGGAGCCGAGCGCGCTGCCGGCCGTGGAGCAGGGTCAAAGAGCCGCGCCAACCGAGGAAGCGGCCTGGGCGCCGGTGGAAGCGGAAAGCGAGCCACCTGCGATCCAGCGCGCGCCGGCAGACGGCCCCACGCCGGAATCACCCCCGCCGTCCGCTGACACCTCTGCGATGCCCCCCCCCATCCTCGCCCCAGAGGAGGACGCGGAGCCAGGTGGCACGGTGGAGACACCGGTCATAGCCGAAGAGGGCGTCATGGCGCGCGGTCAGAAGCATAGGCCTGAAGCCAAAAGCCAAGGACCGGCCCCAGCGCAAGAGCGAGCGGCGCCAACCGGGCTGGAGAATCTGACCGTCGACGCGGGGCTGGTGCAGCGGCTCTCGGCCCGCGCGGCGGTGGCGGTACAGCGCGAGCCAGCGTCGACGCGCGCGGAGGCGCCGTTCGTGCAGCTATCGTCGCCGCCGGAGACGCTGCTTGGAGCACAGCCGGAACGCGTGACGGTGGAACCGGGGCCGGAGACGCCCGCACCTTCGCCTCTCCAGACGCCGCCCGCGAGACCGTCGCCCGGGGCGGTTACCCGGACGTTGCCGCGTGACGCGGACGCCCCGCCGCGCACACCGGCGCCCCTGGACCTGCCCCTGGCCCCACGCCCGGCGGTGGTGCAGCGTACGGCTCTTCGACCGGAGACCGAGACCGGAATATCGCCAGAGCCCGTCGAGGCGCCGGCAGTGACGCTGGACGCGCGGCCGCCGTTGACCATGACGACGGTGTTGCCCTCAACGGCGGTTCAACGAACGCCCCCGGCGGAGCCGGTGACGGAAGCGCGCACGTTGGAGGCTATGCCAGAGCCGCTGCCGGAGGAGCCACTGGATTTGTTGACGGACGGTGATCTGATACAGTTGGCGCGGGAGGTGCTACCGGTTGTGAAGCGCCTGTTGCGAGTGGAGTTGGAGCGGCGTCCGCAGCCGGATCTGGATTGGTAGGGAGGAGACGATGGCTAACGAAAGCGCAACGGTGAAGAAGGCCAAGATTGTGGTGGTGGACGAGAACGGCAACGCCGACACGAGCAAGTCCATCACGTGCATGTATAACCCGGAGACACTGCAGTTCAGCCGGTCGGCGTCCTGGGACAAGCGGGAGATTCCGCAGGAGAGTCACGCGGAATCAAGCTACAAGGGCGGCGCGAGTGCGTCCTTGAGCGTCAAGCTGCTCTTTGACACGACGCGCGATATGCAGGAGCACGGGCTGAACGTGAAGGCCGGCAAGGACGTGCGAGAGTACACGAGTTTTCTCTTTTCATTACTGGAGGTGGATCCGGAGAAGGGGCGTCCGCCCTATTGCCGCTTCGAGTGGGGCGGGAAGTTTTTCTTCGTCAAGGGTTACGTGAAGAGCGTGAGTGCAAATTACACTCTGTTCTTGGCCGACGGCACGCCCATTCGCGCCGAGGTGGACGTCAGTTTCGAGGAGACTGATAGCGAGGAGGCGTTGGACAACCGGGGTCAGAATCCCACCACGCGGACGGAGGCGCGCAAGACCTGGGTGGTGCGCGAGGGTGAGCGGTTGGACTGGATCGCCTACCAGGAGTACGGAAACTCGGCGCGCTGGCGGCACATCGCCGAGGTGAACGGGATCAGTGACCCACTGGATCTGCAACCGGGTCAGGTGTTGAAGTTGACGCCGTGGGAAGGATAAGGGCCGATGGTTGTACCGGTTGATTACATCAGCATTGCCGACTTCACCATCAAGGTCGGTGGCGCGGCGCTGGACGAGGCGCTGCAGGATAACATCACGGAACTTGTGGTGGATAGCAATTTGCAGCTGCCGGACATGGTCATGTTGCGGCTCTACGATGACGGCTCGACGCTGTTTGATCAGGGTAAAACGGTGGTGGACGATGCCACCTTTGACGTGGGTAAGAGCATTGAGGTCTCGGTCACGGATACCACGCAGTCCGGTGCGCCGGTCGTCACGCTCTTCAAGGGCGAGATCACGGCGTTGGACCCCGTATTCACTGAGGAAGGCTATATCGAAGTTGTGGTGCGCGGCTACGACAAGTCGCACCGCCTGCACCGGGGGAAGAAGACGCGCACCTTTGCCGGCAAGAAGGTGAGCGACATTGCCAAGCAGATCGCCGGGGACGTGGGGCTGCAGGCAGACGTGGATGCCACGAAGGTCACCCACGCGCATATCTGGCAGAACAATCAGACGGATATGGAGTTTCTGCAGGGTCGCGCGCATCGCCTGAACTACTTTCTCTATGCAGATGACAAGAAGCTTTATTTCAAGAAGACGCCGCCGAGCAGCGGCACCTCGGTCGAGCTGACGTGGCTACATACGCTGCGTAGCTTTCGACCCCGGATGTCGGCAGCCCATCAGGTCAACGAGGTCGTTGTCCGTAGTTGGGACCCCAAGAGGAAAGAAGCGGTGGAGGGCAAGGCGACGAGTCCCAGCAGCACCAAGAATCAGGGCGGCGTTAGCGAGGGCGGCGGCGCCGTCGCGAAGAAAGCGTTCAGCGCCGCCGGTTCCATGGTCGTTGGCTATCCGGAGATCACCGCTGATGAAGCCAAAGAGATCGCCCAGGGGCTGCTGGATCGGCTCCACGATCGGTTTGTGCAGGCCGAAGGCGTCTGCGTGGGCAATCCCAACGTCAAGGCCAGCACGGCGGTCAACATCAAAGGCGTCGGCAGCCGCTTCAGCGGCACCTACGTGGTGACGCAGGCGACGCACAGGTTTAGCACCGGGGGCAACTACGAGACGACGTTCCACGTTCGCGGTCGCCATGCCGACCTGTGGTCGCACGTCTTCCAGGGGGACGGGCGGCAGCAGGCCGAGCGCGGGCTGATCAACGGCGTGGTGCCCGCCGTGGTGACCAACAACAATGATGATGAAGAGAAAGCCGGGCGGGTCAAGGTGAAGTTTCCCTGGCTCAACGACGAGGTAGAGACGGATTGGATCCGCTTTGCCGCGCCGGGGGCCGGCAAGACGCGGGGCTTCTACAGCATCCCGGAGGTCGACGACGAGGTGCTGGTCGCCTTCGAGCACGGCGACATCAATCGCCCCTACGTGGTCGGCGCGCTGTGGAACGGCAAGGACGCGCCGCCCAAGGCGACCAACGAGGTCGTCAAGGATGGCAAGATCAACGAGCGGATCTGGCAGTCGCGCAGCGGGCACGTCATCCTGATGAGCGACGAGCAGGGCAAGGAGCAGATCGTCATCCGCGACAAGAGCGGTAAGAACGAGATCATCATCGATTCCAAAGAGAACGCCATCACGGTGAACGTGGACGGCAACTACGCGGTGAACAACGGCGGCGACTACACGCTGACCAGCAAGGGCAAGACGACGACGGACAGCAAAGGCGACATCACCATCAAAACCGGTGGTGCAAATGTCACCGTCCAAGGCTCCAAGGTCACCATCAAGGGACAGAGCGCCGTCGCCATCGAGGCGCAGGGCAAGTTGGATCTCAAATCCAGCGGACAGCTCAACCTGCAGGGCGCACAAGTCGCCATCAAAGGATCGGCGATGGTTCAGATTCAGGGCGCCATAGTGAAGATTAACTGAGGAGTAAGGAGTAAGGAAATTTGTAGATTTGGTGTTTTGTTATTTGACGCTTTGCTCATTTTTCATTTGTCATTGAATCGGAGGTCTTATGTTTCCAGCCGCACGTCTCGGTGATCTGACCGCTACGGGGGACGCCATCACGGGTCCGGGTGTGCCTAACGTCCTGATCGGCGGGGTGCCGGCAGCCGTGGTGGGGGATACCGTCTCCGGTGCTGCCTGCGTTGGCGCCATCACCCAGGGCAGCGCCACCGTGCTCATCGGCGGGCGACCGGCGGCGCGCGTGACCAGCGTCGTCACCGGCGCGAACCCCGCGTCCGGCGTCCCGGTCAGCACCACCGTGGCGAAGGGCCAGCCCAACGTCCTCATCGGAGGATAACACCGGATACTGGATGCTGGAAGCTATGTCACGTCCTGGTATATATTGACAATAGAAGTTTGATGTTTTATCATTTCATTGCTCTGCTCATTTGTCATTTGTTATTGAACTGGAGTTCATTGTGCCTGACGACAAGAACCTGCGTAACCGCGAGTTTCTAGGCCAGGGCCTGGCGTTCCCGTTACAGGTCAACCAGCGCGGCGAGATTTCGCTGGCCCGGGGCAATACGGATATCGAACAGTCTATCCGTATCATCCTGGAGACCTCGCCGGGCGAGCGGGTGATGCGCCCGGAGTTCGGCTGCCGCGCCAAGGAACTGCTCTTCGCACCGCGTGACGCCACCACCCAGGGCCTGATGGCCTACCACGTGCGGCGGGCGCTGCGCCGGTGGGAGCCGCGTATCAACGTCCTCGACATCGATGTCTCCATCGACCCGGACCGTGACGGCGTGCTACTGGTGGAGATTATGTACGAGGTCAAGGCCACGCACGATGAGCGCAGCATCGTCTATCCGTTCTATCTGATGGGAGAAGAGGAGTAACTATGCCGCTACCCGAACCCCGGCTTGATGACCTGCGCTTTCAGCAGGATCTCGTCGATGAGGCGCGCCGCCGCATCATCCGCTACTGCCCCGAGTGGACCGACTACAACCTCAGCGATCCGGGCATCACGCTTATCGAGCTCTTCGCCTGGATGACCGAGCTCATCACCTACCGCCTCAACCGCGTGCCGGAGAAGACTTACATTAAATTCTTGGAATTCTTAGGTGTCCAACTCCAGCCGCCCAGCAGCGCCCGCACCGAGCTGACCTTCTGGCTTTCGACGCCCTTTCCCATCACGCCTGAGAGCACCACCGCCGCTGTCGTTCCCCAGGGCACCGAGGTCGCCACCCAGCAGCTGGACGCGGAAGAGGAAATCGTCTTCACCACCGACGAGCGGCTGGTCATCGCGCCGCCGCGCCTGGTGCAGTTGCGGCGCGAGGGCGAGATTAACCGGAATTACCTTTCTCGCCTGGGGATTGAGACGTTCTACGCCTTCCAGCGCACGCCGGAGGTCGGCGATACCTTCTACATCGGCTTCGACCCGGACCAACCTTTGAGCGGGCAGCTCCTGCGGCTGACCTTCGAATGCGAGCAGACGCAGGCTGTGGGCATCCGCCGCGAGGATCCGCCGCTGGTCTGGGAGGCATCGTTGGGCACAGGACGCTGGGCCGAGGTCAAGCCGAGCACCCGGGCGGGCGAGGAGGACACCACCGGCGGCCTCAATAATCCCACCGGTTCTCTGACGCTCCACCTGCCGCTGGAGATGGCACCGGAGACGGTGCAGGGCCGCCAAGCCCACTGGGTACGCTGCCGCTTCGAACCTCGGCGCCCGGAGCAGGGCCGCTACGCGCAGTCGCCCCGCATCCGCGACCTGCAGGCGCACACGCTGGGCGGCACCGTCCGCGCAACGCACGCCGTCGTCTACGAGGACGAGCGCCTGGGCGTCAGTGACGGCGAGCCCGGTCAGGTCTATCATCTGGAGCACGTGCCGGTGCTGGCGCCGGAGGCAGGTGAGACCGTCGAAGTCGAGGAACTGCGCGCGGGTGAGGTGGTCTTCGTGCCGTGGACGCGCGTCGAGGACTTCGCCGCGTCGACGCGCTACGACCGCCATTTTACCCTGGACGAGGCCAGCGGTGAGGTCGCCTTTGGGCCCAGCGTCCGCCAGGCCGATGGCGCCGTCCACCCGTACGGGCGCGTGCCGGAGGCGGGGCGCGCTATCCGGTTCACGCGCTATCGACACGGCGGCGGCGCGCGGGGCAACGTCCCCGCCGGCAATCTCCAGATCCTGCGCACGTCGCCCGCGTACATCGACCACGTGACCAACCTGCGCCGGGCCGAGGGTGGACGCGACCAGGAAAGCCTGGACGAGGCCAAACTGCGCGCGCGGCGCGAGATGCGCGCGCAGCAGCGGGCCGTCACCGCCGAGGACTTCGAGAATCTGGCGCGGCGGGCCACGCGGGCCGTGGCGCGGGTCAACTGCCGCGCGCCGGGTGCGGTGGGGAGCACGCTGCCGCCCGGCATGATCGAACTACTCGTCGTGCCGGCGGCCTTCGACGCCGTCCGCGCCGGGGATCTGGCTCGTTTGGCGATTGAGACGCCGCTGCGCGAGGAACTCATCGCCTACCTGGATCGCTACCGGTTGCTGACGACGACGTTGCGCGTCCGTGCGCCCCGCTATCTGGGCGTCGCTGTGTCGCTGGAACTGGCGCTCGGCGAGTACAGCCACCCGGAGACGGTGCGGGCGCGCGTTCTGCAACGGCTGAACCGTTTCATCGCGCCGCTGGCGCTGGGTGACGAGGAGGCCTTTTCCGAGATGATGGGGCACGCCTGGGAAGGCTGGCCCTTTGGCCGCAACCTCTACGTCTCCGAGCTTTTCTCGCTGGTCCAGCAGGTTCCGGGCGTCCAGCACGTGCTCGACGTGCATATCGCCACTCGCCCGGTCGTCCCCGCCGAGGAAGTCGCGCTCGGCGTTGAGCCGCCAGAGGAAACGGAGCAGTCCACCGAAGCGGATCTGGAACCGCTGGAAGGTCGCCGGTTGGTCGTGCCGGATGATACACTGCTCTGCTCACTGGCGCACACCGTCGAGGTGGTACCGCTATGACGTCGCCTGCTCTGCTGCTCGACCACGTCGCCAGCGACTACCGGCGCTATCCGGGCGAGCCGCTGACTTTCTACACGCGCGTCATGGCGCCGCCCGACGTTGCATCGGTGTTCACGCTGCGCGTCACGCTGCCCGACGGTGTCACGCTGGAGCGCACGGACGCGCCGCCGACGGTTGAGAATGGGCCCCGCGTCGTCACCTGGCCCGAGGGCGGGCAGACTGTAACCTGGTTCGACGTGACGGCGTCGGCAGAGGCGCTGATCTTCGCGCTGCACGTGACGGTCGAGCATGCGGCGGTCGAGCGGACCGATACGCTGACCAGCCGTGCCTTTTTAGAAGCGTCGGACGACGAGGATGTCCGCGTCACGGAGGCCGTGACGGTTGCCGTTTCCGCCAAGAGCCGCTATCTGCGCCGCCTGCCGGCGCTCTACGAGCGTGACGAGTTGATGGGGCGCCTCCTGATGCTCTTTGAGAGCTTCTGGGAGCCCATCGAGGGGCAGATTGACCAGCTGCCTTATACTTTCGATCCACGCACGGCACCGCCGGACCTGCTCCCGTGGCTCGCCTCGTGGCTGGACCTGGTGTTGGACCCGCGCTGGCCCGAGTCGAAGCGGCGGCGGTTGCTGCGTTCCGCCGTCCACCTCTACCGGCGGCGGGGCACGCGCGATGGTCTGGCGGACTATCTGGAGATCTACACCGGCGTTCGCCCGCAGATCGTCGAGCACCGCGCGGAGAACTTCGTGCTGGGGCCAGAGGCGCGGCTGGGGCAGGGGATCGCGCTGGGGCAGCGGAACGCGCCACACACCTTCACGGTCAAGTTGGATCTGCCGACGTTACCAGAAGCGGATGCCGGGGAGCGCAGACGCATGATCAAGCAGATTATTGAGGCGGAGAAGCCGGCGCATGCGGCGTATTTGTTGGATATGAGTTGAAAGTTGTAGGTCGCAAGTTGAAGGTTGGGAGAGAGTATGTATGAGCGATAAGAAAAAGGTGCTGGAGAGGGTGCCGAAGCGGCGGTTGCATCCGACGGATGGGTTGGCGGTGACCGCCAAGGTCTGGGCGACGGCCCACGATTATCACCGCCTGCGCCTGGACGCGCACCAGGCGTTGGCCCACGCGCCGGGCGTCCTGCTGGGCCTGGACGTCATCGCCAGCGATCCGCCCGATAGCACAGTCTATATTCTGCCGGGTATCGCGCTGGCGCCGGGAGGCGAGCTCATCGTCGTCGAAGATCCGGTAGCCTACGACCTCGGCAGCGCCGAGGGGCCGCTGACGCTCTGGCTTACCTACGCCGAGGGGCCGCCGCACAGCGAGAGTGATCCAGAGGCTGGTGAGGTGGCCTACGTCTCGGCGCAGTTCGGCGTGGAGGTGCAGCCGAGTCACGTCCCCGTGGAGGGTGTGGAGCTGGCCCGCATGCGTCGCACGGCAGACGACGCCCCGCTCACCGATGCGGAAGAGGCGACGTTCCCCGCGCCCAACGAGATCGACCTGCGCTTTCGTCGCAAGATGACTCCACCGGTCGCACCGGTGCGGCTCGCTGTCAGCCGTTGGGGCGAAGGCGAGGCGTTGGCCCCGCACGTCGCAGGCGCGCGAGCGCTGGGGCAGGCGCTGCGGCACGCCGGGCGGACGCCGCTCTGGGTTGACGTGGACGTGCCGCTGGACAGCGCGCTGGGCGGCTACACTGCGCTCTATCTCGTCGTCGGGACGGCGGACGCGGAGACGGAGGCGCTCAACGCGCTCTATGACTTCTTGCAGAACGGCGGAACTGTCTTCGCCGAGGTCGGAGCGGCGGACGAGGACGGGACGATAGAGGCGGCGGTCTTCGACATGCTCGGCTCGCTGGGCATCGCGCTGGAGCCGGTAGTGGACGATCACGCCTTGCTGACGACGCCGCATCTCTTCGTGGCCCTGCCCGGCGCGCGGCCGGCTGACGCAGAGACACCGGCGCTGATGGTCGGTGAGGGCGTCGTCTTTAGCCGTGCTGGACTGGGCGCGGCCTGGGTGGGGCGACGCGACGGCGCACTACTGACGCGGGCCGAGATCCGCGCGGCCCACGAGTGGGGCGAGAATCTGATCCACTACGCGGAGGCGCGGAAAAATGATAAATGACAAAGTCAAAATAGAAAACCGGATCAAGCAGTATGAGTGAAGAGCGGTATCTTGAGATTATCGACCGTGAGGGCTGGCGAAAGCAGTTCCCGCTGCAGGGGCGCATCGCGCACGTCGGCAGCAGCGCAGGCAACACCATCATGCTGGAGGCAAGCAGGGGCGGCGGCGTCTCTCCACGTCATCTCCAGTTCATCTTCCCGGAAGATGGCGGCTGCCGTCTGGTCAATCTGGGGGAGACCGACGTGCGTGTGGACGATGACGAAGGCAGCGCACCGCTGCCGCCGCATCTGACCCGGCACGTCGGCGACGGGCAGCGTCTCAAAATAGGCGATTTCACGCTGGTCGTCCATCTGGGTGCGATCGAAGGCCCCGTGGACGCGCCGACGCCGGTCACGTCCCGCAGCATAGACCTGCGGATGGCGTTGCCGGAGACGCGTCTGACCCCTGCGCGGCCCATCGAAGGGGCGGTCATCGTGCGCAACGCGGGGGATCAACCCGGCGTCCAGTTCCGCCTGACGTTAGAAGGCTTGCCGCCGGCCTGTTACGAGCTCGGCCCGGCGCCGCTGCTCTTTCCCAACGCCGAGAAATCGGTCTCCTTGCGTCTGATGCACCCCCAGGGACCGACGCTGCTGGCGGGCGAGCACCGCTTCACCGTGCGGGCCGCCGCGCCGACGGCGTACCCTGATGAACAGGCGCAGGTCACGCAGCGGATTGAGGTGGCTCCGTTCTATGCTCACACCCTGGAACCGAAGAGGATGGCCTATGAGTGATCGTCGACGGCTACGCTTTATCGTTTCCGGCGCGTGGCGGCGTCTCCTGCTGATGCCCTTGTCCTTCGCACTGACCGGCTGCGGCGCGCAGACCACCGGCGGGCGCTGGCGGATTTGGGTCTGGATCGTGATTCTGGTGCTGCTTGCCGCCGTGACGGTCCTGCTGATCTCCGCCATTGTGGCGTGGCAGAAACGCATGGCCCGCGTCCGCTACCGCCTGGAGCTTCACAACGAGGGCAACGTCGCCAGCCGGTACGCGCTGCAGGCCGAAGCCCCGGAAGGCGGGCTGGATTTCCTCTTCCTGTTGCGTGGCATGGCGCTTTCCGGGGGGACGGCGGCCCGTGCGGAAAACACGGAGGAGCGCGCGGCGTCCAGCGGCTCCATGACTCCTCGACCTGGTAAGAGAAGAGGCAAAGGTTTTCTGAACTTCGCCAGCACGATTTCGGGCCTGCTTATCAGCGTGGGGAATCTGCTGCCCTACGACGTCGGCATCCACCTTATCCGCATTGGCAGCAAGCTGCGGCGTGGTCAGGGCACCGCCGAGCGGATGGGGCGCGCCTCTGGGCAGATGTCGCGTCAGGTGGGGGAGGTGGGTGGGACGCAGAGCGCGCCCGGTCGCCCAACACGACCGTCGCCGGCCGAGCCAAGCTCGCCCCCGGTCTCCAGTTGGGTCGAGACGCCGAGCGTGGCGCCGGGCGAGACGCTGACGCTGGAGTTGCTGGTCAGCCCGGAAAACCCCTATCGCGCCCAGCGGCGCTCCTGCGTGCTGCGCTCCCGTGCTCTTGAACAGGCGGATGACGAGGCATCACACCCTCACGTTGTCCGCCAGGACGTCGACTTGGCAGGACTAACGTCTTTTCAGACCTATGGTCCGTTTTTACTGTTGTTGGTGGGCGTTATCATGGTCTTGGTGACCGCGCTGATGCTAATCGAAGGGTGAGGTTATCATTTTGCATCGAGCTTCCAGTATCGAGAGGAATCTTCTGTGGAATTAGAGATCATCCGGGCCGATGGGACGGTGCAGTTCATCCCGCTTAACGCGGATCGCGGGGTGACCAATATCGGACGAGACCCGGCGAATGACATCGTGCTAGAAGGCGCCACGGTAGCGTCGTTCCATGCGCTGTTGGATCACCGCCAGGAGCCGTATCGATTGTTGCGTCTCAGTGATGAGGCGATTCAATTGGAGGGCACGCGTGTGCCGGTGGGTGAGAGCGTCTCCGTTCCGCCCTGGAGCGCTGTGGAGATCGGCGAACATACGCTTATCCTGGTGACGAACGGCGCCGCTTCCCGCCGCCGGGAGCGAAGCGAGGCGCGCCCCGCCTCGGCGGGTGCAGTCACGGCCCCTGCCGAGATAGAAACGCCGCCGGCTGCTCCGACGGAGACACCTGGCAGTGAGGAGACGCCCGCCCCGGCACCGCAACCTCAGCCCGCCACGCAGACTGCAGCCGAACAGGCCCGATGGGCTGCGCGACCCGCCGATCTGAGCAACGAAATCATCGTGACCGAGCTCTCGGAGCGCGCCTGGACCGTGGACGTGGAACAGAGCGCCACCTTTATGGTGACGGTGATCAACGGTGGTCCACTGGTGGCGACGTTCAACGTGCAAGTCGAGGGCGTTCCTGCGCAATGGGTGACGATCCAACCGCCCCAGGTGAACCTAACCGAAGGCGAGCGAAGCGTCGTCAGCGTGACCATCACGCCGCCCCGCGACCCGTCCAGCCGCGCCGGTGACCATCACATCGCCGTGATCGTGACATCGCCCAATCACCCGGGCCAGCAAGCGCAGCGCGGCGCCACGCTTACGATCAATCCGTATTATGGCTTCTCCGTCAGCGAGCTCGATCCGCGCGAGCAGACGGTGGGGCGCCGTCCCGCGAAGACCGCGCTGCACATTGCCAATCAGGGCAACAGTCCCACTGTCTTCCGGCTGGAGGGCGTTGATCCTGAGCGCGCCTGCACCTTCGAGTTTGAACTGCCCGATCAGTCCGCGCCGATGGCGCAGCAGGCGGAAATTACGCTGCCGCCCAATGAGACCTTCGTGATCCCTGTGCGCATCACGTCGCTGCGTCGCGCTTTCGTCGCGTTGCGGAAGCGTCGGCACGCTTTCAACGTCAACGTTTTGATGCTGGCGGAAGAGCAGATTCCCCGCACGCTTCTAGGCGCTATCAAAGTGCGCCCCGTTATCGGGCCATGGCTGCTGGCGCTGCTGATGTTACTGCTGGTCGGTTTTATCGTCCTGTTCTTCCGACCACGCCTGCGTGCCTTCTCGGCGGATCAGACCGAGATCGACGCCGGCGCGTCCGTCACTTTTACCTATGACACCTCTCGTTTTGCGCGGCGCTGGATTGAGACGGACACCGGCGAACGAATCACGCTGGATGAACCGACGGGCACCTATTCTGAGGCCCCGGAGATGGATAAGCTCTACACGTTGCGGGCTGAGAATCTGCTCTCCCAGCTGGTGCCACGCCTTTTCAGTGTTAGCTCCGATCCCATCGCTGTGGATGTCTCACCGTTGGAGCCAAAGATTCGTATTTTCACCGCTGACCGGAATGCGTTGATCGCGGGACAGACGGCGACGCTGCGCTGGCAGGTGGTCCACGTGGATGACCTGGTGCTCACTATCAACGGGCAAGAGCAGACCCTCGCGCCGGCGGAGTACACCGGCTCGCGGGAGGTCGCTCCCACCGTGAGCACGGACTACAAGCTGCGGGCCACCAACCAGTTCGGGGGCGAGGCCGTCGCCAGTTTGAATATTACCGTCGATGCGCCGACGCCGACGGCGCTGCCCATGCCCATCATCCAGCGCTTCAACGTCGTCCCGTTGGACCTCTTCGCTGGAGATGCCGTCACCATCACGTGGGAGGCCGAGAACGCTACCGCAGTGGAGCTGCTGGGCGAATCCTATCCGCCCAACGGCAGCACCGTCCAGACGCTCAACCAGGTGGGGGTGGTGGAGTACGTGTTGACGGCGCTCTACGACGATGGCAGCGGCGTCCAGCCGCCCGCGCGACGTAATAGCACACCGGTGCGCGTCACCGTGCGCGAGAAGCCCACGCCGACGCCGGAGCCGGAAGCGCCCGTTATCGACGACTTTCGCGTCGTGCCCGAGGAGATCGTCCTGGGAGGTGAGGAAGCCCCGCAACTGGTCTGGACCATTTCCGGCGAGACGACCAACGTCGAAGTGACCGGGCCCACGGTGGGGACCATCAGCAATCTCTCTCCAGAAGGAACGCTGCCCGTGCAGGCCGACGCGGCCACCTTCTTCATCCTCACTGCTTACAATGGTGAGGAGCTGAAGGTCAGCGAGACGGTGGAGCTGGCCGTCATCGAGCCGACGCCCACCCCCCCGCCGACCCCCACACCGCTGCCGGAGCCGCTGATTCAGTACTTTGAGGCCGAGGGTGCGGATAACCCTGACGACGTGCTGGAAATTTCCAGCGAAGGGTTCACCAAACGGTACGAGGTCACCTACGGGGCCAAGGTGCGCTTTTCCTGGTCGGTGCTGAACGTGCCCCAGGTCACGCTGATGGCCGGTGAGAGTTCCAGCGCTCGCCCGCCGGTGGGTGAGTTCACGGCCGTCATCCGGCAGGCTCAGGATTATCAGCTGGTCGCCGCGAACGAGGAAGGCGAGACGAAATACGCTTTTGTCCAACTGACATTGCGTCCCATCGAAGTCCCGCCGGCGCCCCAGAATCTTGATGGGCCGGACGGGGCGGTTCAGGCCGGTACACCGCTGACGTTGACCTGGACGTACGATCCCGATTACGTGGACAGCATCGTGGGGTTCCGTGTTTATCGTGCAGCGTCTGGCACCGATCTGTACAACCGTTTGGTTGACGAGTCGGAACTCGACAGCACCGCGCGCTTCTGGCTGGATCCAACGCCTGCCTGTGGGCAGGTGTACTACGTCAGCGCGGTCTATCTAGACGTGGACAGCCAGAAGCAGGAAACGGAGCCGAGCCCAAATCACTGGTACAGTTGGCCCTGCGCTACGCCGACGCCAGCACCGTGATTGACGGTGAAAGGAAGGGGGTGCCCTCTGGACGCGCTCACGTTTCGGATATTGACTCACCTGAAAAAAAGGCCTAAAACTCGGAGTCTTGATAGATCATCCCCACCTCTAGTGATGTTGATTGCGAAGTCTATATAGCGTCAGGTTACGGGAAACTCCGAGTTTATCAGTGATGTCAGGGCAGCCAATATTGACTTTGGTGAAAAAAGCCTGTTTACCGCAGAGAGCGCAGAGAACGCTGAGAGAAAATCCATAGCATGTTGGGATTTCGAAGCAAGTCCGCTGGTGAAAACGCCCTCTGTACCGTAGAAACTGCGTAGGCGAAAGCAAGGCAAACGAAGCTGGGGTTGATGCG
>CAYVKR010000024.1:0-20568 GCA_964452025.1 uncultured Anaerolineales bacterium | reverse complement strand
ATGTTTCCCTCCCGCATCAACCCCAGCTTCGTTTGCCTTGCTTTTGCCTACGCAGGTTCTACGGTACGGAGGGCATTTTCACCAGCGGACTCGCTTCGAAATCCCCGAGCGGCTCCACCAGATCTCCCACCGCTGCTCGATTCAAGGCATACTTGAACAGGGACTCACGGTGCGATCCAAACTGGAGGATTGACGCCAGGTTGAGGGCTGCGTCACCAGTCGTTGATTGGGGGAATTGGATGCTTAATTGAGAGGGAGACCCATGCTGAAGATCACCGACGAGATCAGGATCGACGACCAGTATATCGACTATGACTTCGTGCGTGCCTCTGGATCGGGTGGGCAGCACGTCAACAAAGCGGCGACGGCGGTACAACTACGTTTTGACGCGGCCCGTGCTCCGCTGTCGGACCCGATGCGCGAACGCCTGACCGAGTTAGCCGGTCACCGGATGACCAAGGACGGCGTACTGATCATCAACGCCAACCGCCATCGCTCGCAGGCGCGCAATCGCAAGGACGCACGTCGCCGTCTGGTCGCCCTGTTGCGCAAATCTGTGCGCACACCCAAGCGGCGGCGTAAGACGAAGCCGCCTAAGTCAGCCGATGAGCGGCGCCTGCAGGACAAACATCATCGCAGCCGGACCAAAGATCGGCGTAAGCCGCCTAAGATCAGGCGGTATTGACGCCGAAGGGGCTGTACGTGTAGGATCAGAGGTCCGAACAGGAGGGAGTTTTGTAGTCCACATACAAGAACATAAGGAGGCTCAAGATGAAAGCGGAGATTCGTAAAAATATCTCAGATGCAGTGCTAAAAGATCTACCTGACGAGGCTCAACAGATCTACATGGAAGCCTACGAGGAGGCTTGGGAGGACTTTGACCCTTCGATGGGCGGTGATATGGGGCAGGCAGCCGTTGCGCATCGCAATGCCATGTACGATGTCAAAGAGCATTTTGTGAAAGATGACGAGAAAGGCATCTGGTATCGAAAGGGCGAGGCGCCTGAAGAAGAGGAAGTGGACGAGGGTCTGCTCTCCTCTCTGAAGGACGCGCTGTAAGCGTACACTATGGGGGTAAGGCATCACAAGCCTTACCCTGCAACCCGGCACGTTGAGGTCAACGGATTGATGGTTGATCCGGGGTTTCGAAGCGAGTCCGCTGGTGAAAACGCCCTCCGTATCGTAGAAACTGCGTAGACGAAAGCAAGGCAAACGAAGCTGGGGTTGATGCGGGAGGAAAACATGATGGGAAGCCGCCTATGGCGTTTGAGCCACCCTGGAACTGCTTCGTTTGCCCTGATCCGTTGACGATTTTCGACCTGTGACACTCGATTCTAAACTCTTTTGAAGGAGCAGCCATGTTTCCCATAGGTGACACTGATCTTCGTGAGCAGCCGGCCCCGGTGATGACCGTGGCTCTGGTGATCGTGAACGTCCTGGTCTTTATCTACCAGGTCACGCTGCCGCCGGATGTGCTCAAAGCGTTCATCACCCGCTACGGCGTCGTGCCCGTGGAGATCCTGCAGGGGCAAAACTTCTTCTCACTTTTGACGTCCATGTTCGTCCACGGCGGCTGGGTCCATGTCATCAGCAACATGGTCTATCTCTGGATTTTCGGCGATAACATCGAAGCCGTGCTGGGCAAGCTAGGCTTTGCGGCGTTCTATCTGGTTGGTGGGCTCGGCGCGTCCGCCGCGCACGTCCTGATCAACGCGGGCACAGCCCGGCCCAGCGTCGGTGCCAGCGGCGCGGTTGCCGCTATCATGGGCGCCTACATCGTGATGTTTCCGCGCTCCCAGGTGCGCGTGGCCTTTCTCACGCTCTTTGGGCTGATGGTCAGCCGCGTCACGGCCTTCATCTTCTTGGGTGTCTGGGCTCTATCGCAGTTCTTCGTGGGCATTGCCAGTCTGGGCGCCGAGACCGCGCAGTCCGGCGGCGTGGCGATCTGGGCACACATCGGCGGTTTCGTCTTCGGCCTGCTCATCGGCTTCCTGTTCCGTAACCGGGCTAAGCAGCTGAAATATGAGACGCGGAGACGACACGCCTAAGTCAGAAGGGAATCGATGATGTGGGGCCTCTCCAAATCCGTCGTGGCTTTGCTGGCAAGCGTCGCGGCCTGCCTGGTGACGACGATGGGGGTGCTTGCCATCAGCCGATATGCGCGGCTGGCGCGCCGCTATGCCCGCTACTTCATTGGATTCGCGGCGGGCGTGCTCGGCACCGTCGCGCTCACGCATCTCCTTCCGCATTCTCTTACGATGGTCGATTACGCGCCCCAACTCTGGCTCGCCGGATTCCTGCTGCTCTATTTCTCCGACCGCTTCGTGGAGCGCTACGTGCTGGAGAGCGCGTCGAAGCGCTGGGGCATCATCTCCATGCTGGGCATCGGCTATCACTCTCTGATCGACGGCGTCATCTACATGGTGACCTTCAACGTGAGTATCTTCACCGGTCTGCTCGCGGCGGTGGGCATGATCCTGCACGAGTTCCCGGAAGGTGTCGTCACCTTCGCCTTGCTGACGGAGGGTGGCTTTGACCGGCGGCGCGCTGCGATCTACACGCTGTTGGCTGCTGCGCTCTCGACGCCCCTGGGCGCACTGGCGGCCTATCCCCTTGTGCGATCTATCAATCGCCAGACGTTGGGCGTGCTCCTGGCATTAGCCGGTGGCGGTCTGCTCTTCGTCAGCACGACGCATCTGCTCCCAAAGCTGATCGAAGACCGAGACCATGGCGCGGGCAGCGTGGCGCTGTTGGCTGGTGTGCTCGTCGGCTGGCTGATCGTCCGTTTGGGGCATTGAACAGGCGGCCAATACGTTCGTTGACTCCTTCGAAAATAGCGAATGATGAATGGTGAATGGCGAATACTCAAGCATACCTGGTTGCTGGAGTGCCGACAGCTTGTCGGCATGACGCTGCCAGCAGGATGCTGGCGCTCCAAAAACCGGCATTTTCGTACGAGGATGGTGTGCGCTCGCACCGGTGTCTCTACTGAAAAAAGCCCATTTACCGCAGAGAGCACAGAGAACGCTGAGAGAAAATGAGTATTATGTTTAACTATTTTTGCTGTTCTCCGAAGCTCATGGTAGAAAATTATAGCATAACTAAAAATCTCTGTGCCCTCTGCGTACTCTGTGGTTAGCTTAACCTTTTTTCAAGGCAGCCAAACGTTACTTCGGGGGGCTTATGTTTCAACCGATTCCGCTGTTGAAAGGCGCTACGGAGGCGCGACCGGCGGATCTCACGCCGGACGTCGATCCGGACGAGATCGCCGCGCGCGACGACGCCGAAGAGACCGTCGCGGCGCTGCGAAAGGCCCTGCGCTATCACAACTACCGTTACTACGTCCTCGACGATCCCGTCATCTCCGATGCCGACTACGGCCGGCTGATGGAGGAGCTCCGGGCGCTGGAGGAGAAGTTCCCCCTTACGAGATCGACGGCGTCGTCTTCAAAGTCGACGATCTGGCGGATCAGGAGACCCTGGGCACGCGCACGCGGGATCCGCGCTGGGCATCCCGCAGGTCGGCGAGCACATAACGCGCGTTCTGGCCGAGCACTACGCCACGCTGGATGATCTCATGGCGGCGGACGTGGAAGCACTTGAGGAAATTCACGAGATCGGGCCGGAGGTGGCCCGCAGCATCGGCGTCTTCTTCGACCGGGAGCAGAGCCAGCGCATCATCCGCCAGATTCGCGAGGCCGGCTTGACGCTGGAGAATCCCTACGCCAAGGGGAGCGAAGGCTGTCTGGACGGCCTGACCTTCGTCTTCACCGGCGCGCTGGATCGCTGGACGCGCGAGGAGGCGCAGCGAGTCGTCGAACAGCGCGGCGGTCGCGCCACGTCCAGCGTCAGCGGGGCGACCGCATACGTTGTCGCCGGGCCGGGGGCGGGTTCCAAGCTGGACGAAGCGCACGCACGCGACGTGCCGGTGCTGGATGCGCAGGCTTTTGTCGACTTCTTGGAGGAGCGCTGTGGTGAAGTCTGGGGTCCAGATGTCCGTCAAATCCAACGAAAGTCCAACGTTTTGTCACAGAAGCCAACGGAAGTCGCAACTCATCCCATCGCTGACCGGGCCATGGGCTTGTTATACTCTAGATATGGTTGCAAATCACGTAGCTCAAAGGAGGATAAGTCGATGAAATACCATGCGTTAAGGAGAGATGATGTTCAGGGAAAGGAAAGACGCCGGTGAGCAGCTGGCGCGCGCTCTGGAGTCGTACCGCGACGCTGACGCCCTGGTGCTCGCTATTCCCAGAGGCGGCGTCGAGGTTGGCTACCAGGTCGCTCAGCACCTGGACGCTGAATTCTCCCTGCTGATCGCCAGAAAACTGCCCTATCCGCAACAGCCGGAGGCGGGATTTGGTGCCGTGGCGGAGGACGGCAGCGCGGTGATCCTGGATCGGGCCAGCCGCCATCTTTCGCAAGCCACGATTGACCGCATCATCGAGGAGCAGCGGGAGGAGATTGAGCGCCGGATAGATGTGCTGCGGGGAGGGCGTGCCCTACCCGATCTGACCGGGCGCACGGTCATCCTCGTGGACGACGGCATCGCCATGGGCTCGACCATGCGGGCGTCCATCAAGCTTTGCCAACATCAGGACGCGGGCAAGATCGTCGTTGCCGTGCCCGTCGCCAGTGAGCGGGCCCTCTTGGAGATTGAGAGAAAGGTCGATGAACTCGTCGTGCTGGAGACGCCGCCGTACTTTCGCGCCGTGGCTCAGGTCTACGAGCGTTGGTACGACGTGCCCGATAGCGAGGTCGTCGCCATCATGCAACGCTGGCGTGAACGCCTCTAGCCGCTCAATAGATAAATGAGGCGAGAATGAACGCCAAAACGGGCAACGTGCATGTTGGCACGTCCGGCTGGCATTACGCGCACTGGGAAGGCCCATTTTATCCCGAGGCCGTCACCCAGGGTAAATACCTGGCATATTACAGCCAGCACTTGCAGACCGTTGAGGTCAACAACACCTTCTACCAGCTGCCCAACGTCGAGACGCTGGAAGCCTGGCGGGAGACCGTGCCCGACGGATTTGTCTTCTCCGTCAAGGCCAGCCGTTACATCACCCACATGAAGAAGCTCAAGGATCCTCAAGAGCCGGTGACGAACTTTATTGAGCGCGTCGAGGTGCTGGACGATGCGCTGGGGCCAATCCTCTTCCAACTGCCGCCGAACTGGCACTTCAACCGCGACCGTCTGGCAGCCTTTCTCAACGCCCTGCCGCTCAGTCACCGGTATGCTTTTGAACTGCGCGATCCCGACTGGATCAACGATGAGGCTTTCGCGCTGCTTGAGGCGCACAATGCCGCCTTCTGCATCTACGATTTCCACGGTCGGCAGTCACCCAAACAGATCACAGCGGAATTCGTCTACGTGCGGCTGCACGGTCCCTACGACGCTTATCAGGGGAAGTACGAGGCTGAGGCATTATCTGGTTGGGCCGGCGCTTTCTCAACCTGGTTGCGACAGGGCAAGGATGTCTATTGTTATTTCGACAACGATGAGGCCGGATACGCAGTCCAGAACGCGCTGACATTGCAGCGCTATTTGGAGACCTTGGGAGGCACATGACGCATCGAAACGCGAGCAGGGCCATGCCCGCAGAGACCGATCAGGAGAGAGCGCGCTTTCTCACGCCTCAGCACCTGGAGCGGACGTGGGGCACGGAATCGCCGCGTGGGCAGCTGCTCATCGCCGCCTGCCGCTCCGGCGCCTATTTGGCTGAGAAGGTGGCGCGCCGATATGAGGCGCTGCTTGCCCAGGCCGACACTGCGCAAGAGGTCGCCTACCTGAGCGAGATCGACTTTCAGTTCTCAGATGGGGAGAGCTGTGTGCGGCTCGATACAGACGTCAATGGGCACGACGTCTTTCTCTTCCAGGCGCTCCATGATCCGACGGCTGGGCGCAGCGTCGGCGAAAACTATATGGCCTTCCTCATCGCTGCACGGGCTTTCCGTGAGTGGGGCGCCAATTACGTGACCGGTGTGCTGCCCTATCTCGCCTACGCGCGTCAGGACAAGCCGACCAAGTTCCGGCGCGAGCCGACGACGGCCGAGCTGATGGCCGACCTCAGTATCGAGGCCGGGCTTGACCGCCTCGTCGTCTGGGACCCGCACACGGATCAGGTCCATGGCTTCTACGGCAGTGTGCCCGTGGACGCGCTCAGCTCGCTGCCGCTTTTTGTCGACGTCTTTCTTCGCTTTCGCGGGCGTGACGACGTCATCGCCGTGGCGCCCGACGCCGGCGCAGCCAAGTTCGTGATGCATCTGGCCCGCGCCCTCGATATCAGTTCCGCCGTCGCCTCGAAATACCGTCCGCGTCCCGAAGAAGCCGTTGTCTCAGACATTCTGGGTGATTTTGAGGGCAAGCGCACCGCCATTGTCCTGGACGACATGATCAACACCGGCGGCACCATCGAGGCCACCGTCACCAAACTGGTGGATGCCAAGGGCATCGAGGAGGTGCACCTGGGCATTTCCCACAGCCTCTGTGCAGGTCGGGCGCTGGAACGCCTCACCGAGTTGCACGCGCACACTCATCTGGAGACGATGACCATCACCAACAGCGTGCGGCAGACGAAGGCCTTTCGAGCGTTGCCCTTTCTCACCGTGCGGTCGCTGGCGGACCCGCTCGCTCGCGTCATCAACCGCATCCACTATAATCGCTCTGTCGATGGCATTCTCATCAGGCCGTTGGTGGCGGAGGAGAGCGGAACTTAGACGTTGAGAATTGTGACTACCCTTCAATTTGTAACCTGCAACTGAAATGGCTTGTAGTCACGCGCTTCAGCGCGGTTTTCGGTGCAGCCCCGAAGGGATGCGGGCGAACAATTGGCTCAGTATGCGGACCGCGAGGACGTGATCGTGCTGGGACTGCCGCGCGGCGGCGTGCCGGTCGCGTTCGAGGTGGCGGAAACCCTGGCGGCGCCACTGGACGTCTTCGTCGCGCGCTGCTGTCAACGCGCTGCGCGAGCACAATCCGGCGGAGACCGTGGTCGCCGTACCGACGGCGCCGCCTATCGGGATTTCTCGCAGACCAGGAACCAGGAAGTGCAGGAACTTCTGGAGAGAGCCAACGCCTAGCCGAGGACGAGATGGAGGACAAAGCACCATGCCGATGACCAACACGGAAATTGTGGATGTGTTCAACGAGATCGCCGACCTGTTGGAGATCGAAGGCGCCAACGAATTCCGCGTGCGCGCTTATCGTGACGCCGCGCGCACCATCGATGGGCTGCCGCGCAACGTCCGCGAGATGGTCGCTGCCGGCGAGGATCTGACGGAACTATCGGGCATCGGTGAGGACCTGGCGGACAAGATCAAGATGCTGGTGGAGACCGGTCACCTCGACCAGCTCGAGGAGCTGCGGGAACGCACGCCGCCGGCGCTGGCGGATATGCTGCAGATTGAAGGGTTGGGGCCCAAGCGTGTCCAGACTATCTATCACGAGCTCGACATCACCGATTTGGAAACGCTCAAGCGGGCTGCCGAGGCCAGACAGATTCAGAAACTGCATGGATTGGGCCCCAAGACGGAGCAGAAAGTCCTCGATGATCTGCAGCGCAAGCGCGAGGAGGAAGAGCGCAGGCGCCTCGATGTCGCAGAGCAGCTGGTGGAGCCGCTCCTCGCTTACCTGCGCGGGATCGAGGGCGTGCAGCGCGTCACCGTGGCGGGCAGTTACCGCCGCCGCAAGGAGACGGTGGGCGATATCGATATCCTCGTCATCAGCGACGCGGGGGAGACAACCATCAATGCGTTTGTGGACTACGAGGACGTCGCGCAGGTTGTTTCCCAGGGCGAGACCAAGTCCACCGTTGTGCTGCGCTCCGAGCTGCAGGTTGACGTGCGCGTCGTCGGCGAGGAGAGCTACGGCGCGGCGCTGCTCTACTTCACCGGCTCCAAGGCGCACAATATCGCGCTGCGCGACATGGCGATGGACCGCGACCTCAAGGTCAACGAGTACGGCGTCTTCCGGGGCGACGAGCGGATTGCAGGCGAGGCCGAGGAGGAGATCTACGAGCTCTTTGATTTGCCCTACATCCCGCCGGAACTACGGGAGGATCGCGGCGAGCTGAAGGCGGCTCAGAAGGACGCGCTGCCGTCGCTGGTCACGCTGGACGATATCCGAGGCGATCTGCAGATGCACACCACTGCCAGCGACGCCGCCTCGACGCTGCGCGAGATGGTCGAAGGCGCGCAAGCGTTGGGCTATGACTACATCGCCATCACCGATCACTCGGCTCACGTCGGCGTGGTGACCGGGTTGGATGCCGACGACCTCATGGGGCAGATCGAGCAGATCGACCGGCTGAACGACGAGCTGGACGACTTCCGGGTGCTCAAGGGCATGGAGGTCGATATCCTGGAGGACGGCTCGCTTGATCTTCCCGACGACGCGCTGGCGAAGCTGGACGTCGTCGTGGGCTCGATCCACACGAAGTTTGATTTGCCCCTTGAGAAGCAGACCGAACGCATCATCCGGGCCATGGACAATCCGCACTTCAACATCCTGGGCCATCCCACCGGGCGGCGTATCGGCGAGCGCTCTCCCTACGACGTCGACCTGGAGCGAGTGATAGAGGCGGCACTGGAGCGCGGCTGCTTCTTGGAAATTAACGCCAGCCCGCAGCGGTTGGATCTCAACGACGTCTTCGCCAAATTGGCCAAGGAGATGGGACTCAAGCTGGCGATTTCCACCGACGCTCACCACGTCAACGGTCTTTCGAATATGAAATACGGCGTCTGGCAGGCGCGGCGAGGCTGGCTGGAGCCGGACGACGTCCTGAACACCCGCAGATGGCAGGATCTGCTGAATATGTTGAAACGAGGCTGAGCGATGAAGGATTGGCAGCGAGTGCTGGCGCCCTACGTGCGCAGCATCGAGAAGCGGTACGATGCGCTCAAATATCGGCTGTATGACGCCCTGGGTGGGCCGGGCCCCCGTCAAGATCCTTGCCTATCGCGGCTACGGGACGCCGGAGCGATTCTTTCTCAAGGGGCGCGTCCTAAAGGATCGCGGGGTCACGCAGGCCGCAGAGGAAGATCGGCTCTGGGATAATTTGCTCAACGCGTACAAGCGCCTGGCCAGCCGGGAGATCCCCTATGCGCGGCTGCAGGCCCGGTTCCAGGAGCAGACGGTGGAGATTGAGGCCGACGAGGAGGGGATGTTTGAGCTCTGGATCGAGCCTGAAGAGTCGTTTCCGCAGGATCAACCTTGGCATGAGGTGACGCTGGAGCTGCTGGAACCGGATGTGGACAATGAAGAAGGTCCAGTGCGCGCCACGGGCCGCGTGCTGGTGCCGCCCCCGGAGGCGCACTATGGCGTGATCAGCGACATCGACGACACAATCCTGCAGACTGACGCCGCCAATCTGCTGCGCATGGCGCGCACCGTCTTCTTCGAGAACGCGCACACCCGGCTGCCCTTTCCGGGCGCCGCCGCCTTCTACCGCGCGCTGCACGCTGGTCAGAACCCGCTCTTCTTCGTCTCCAATAGCCCGTGGAATCTCTACGATCTGCTGGCGCAGTTCCTTGAGCTGCAAAACATCCCCAGCGCCCCGCTGCTTTTCCTGCGCAACTGGGGCGTCTACGAGGACGAACTGCTGCCGTTGGATCACGAGAAGCACAAGCTGCCCGTCATCCGGCAGATATTGGAGCTCTACGAGGATCTGCCCTTTATCCTTATCGGTGACAGCGGCGAATCGGACCCAGAGATTTACCACCAGTTGGTCCGAGAATACCCGGGCCAGATTCTGGCGATCTACATCCGTGACGTCAGCCACACCTCAGAGCGCTCCGAGGTGATCCGAACGCTGGCGGAACAGGTTGTGGACGCAGGCAGCTCCCTGGTGCTGGCGGATGACAGCCTGAGCATGGCGCGGCACGCCGTCAACCACGGCTGGATCGTGCCGCAGGCGCTGCAGGCGGTCAAGCGGGAGAAGAGAAAAGACGAAGCCCCGCCCGGTGAGTTCGAACGGCTGGTGCAGTTATGATTTATGAAGATAGCGGTGTTGGGTTCATGCGAAAGGTAGGAAGACGATGTTAGATCAGATACTGGTACCATTGGATGGTTCGTCGTTGGCGGAGTGCGTGCTGCCGCACGTGGCAGCCCTCGCCCGCCCCTTTGATGCGCAGGTCACATTGGTGCGGGTAGTGGAGCGCAAGCCATCGTCGGAAGAGGGAGAGGCCCTCGACCCACTGGATTGGCAAATGCGCAAATCGGAGGCCGAGGCCTATCTGGATCAGATGAAGAAACGGCTGGAAGAGATGGACCTACCAGTGAGTAGTGAACTGCTGGTGGGCAAAGCGGCAGAGCGTATCATCGAATACGCTCAATCAGAGGACGTCGACCTCATCGTGTTGAGCAGTCACGGTCGCAGCGGCCTCAGTCCTTGGAATATCAACAGCGTCGTTCAGAAAGTGATCCTGCGCGCCTATGTGCCCACGCTCATCGTGCGCGCCTATGACATCGCCAGATGTGAGCTGACCGACCTGGAATATGAGCGGATTCTGTTGCCTATGGACGGCTCCAAGCGAGCGGAATGCGTCCTGCCGCTGGCGATGGGAATAGCTGACTACCATCCGTGCCGTCTGCTGATGGCGCACGTGGTCAACAAGCCCTCTGTGCCCCGCCGTACCCCGCTCACGGACGAGGAGAAGTCCTTGGTCGAAGACTTGACGGAGCTCAACCGGCAGGCTGGGCGTGCGTATCTGGATCAGCTCGAGGAGCAGGTAGGGGAGGCTGCAGAAACGCACCTGCTTGAAGGTGAGAGCACGTCGGCGGCGTTGCACCGGTTGGTGCAAGAAGCGGACGTCGATCTGGTGATTCTCTGCGCCCACGGCTACTCAGGCGAGGCGCAGTGGCCCTACGGAAGCGTCGCCCTCAACTTCATCGTCTATGGTTCCAAGCCGCTGCTCATCGTCCAGGACGTGCCGCGCGAAGGCGTCCCAGCCACGCCCGCCGAGCGCGCGGCTCACGAGGAGAAGGGACACTGATCCCATGACCACTCGTTCTATGAACGGCAAAGTCGAGCTCAACGCCGATCTGCGTGCGCTGGCAGAGACGTTGGCGCAGAAGCACGCCGCCAGCCCGGAGCCATCTGCGCGCACGCCCACGCCGCTGGACGCACTGGAACGCTGGCAGCGGCAGTTGCGCCAGGCGTACCGTCATTTCGTGCAGCGCTCTGAAGCGAAGAAGACGCTCTCCGGGGCGGGCGAATGGTTGCTCGATAACTTCTACGTCGTGCAGACCGCTGTGCGCCAGGTGGAGAAGAACCTGCCGACAGGCTATTATCACCGCCTGCCCCGGCTGACGGAGAGCGAGCTGGCGGGCTATCCGCGCGTCTACGCCATTGCCCGCGCGCTGGTTCGCCACTTCGACGGTCATCTGGATCTCGACCAGATCGTAGCGTTCTTGCGCGTCTACCAGGAGACCCGGCCCCTTAGCATGGGCGAGCTTTGGGCCCTGCCCACGGTGCTCCGCCTGGTCTTGATCGAACTGCTGGCGCAGACGGCAATGAGCCTCATCGACCTCGAGGCCGCGTCCAACCCTGCGTGGTCTTTCTCGGTGACGCTTTCCGGTGACGTAGCCGAGGAAGTGATTGTCGCCCACTGTATCCACAGCCTACGGGCCATCGAGGCGCGGGATTGGGACGCCTACTTCGAGGCGGTCAGCTGCGTTGAGGCCGCGCTGCGCGACGACCCCGCCGGCATCTACGCCGAGATGGACTTCGAGACGCGCGACCGGTATCGCAAAGTCATCGAGCAGCTGGCGCGCGACTCGGAGCAGGATGAGCAGATGATCACGCAAGAGGTGCTAGACCTGGCAGGGGACGATTCCCAGGCGGGGGAGCGCGAGCGGCACGTGGGCTATTACCTGGTGGGTGGGGGGCGCGCACGGTTGGAACAGCGCTTGGACTATCATCCACCGTGGACGACGCGCCTGCACCGCTGGGTCATCGGTCATCCCACGTGGGTCTATCTGGGCGGCATCTTCGGCCTGACGGCGCTGCTGCTGGCGGCCTTCGTCGCGTTGACGGGCGCGCTGGGCGGCACGGTGATGCATCAGTTACTCGCGGTGACGCTTGCGCTGATTCCTACCGTCACGGTCGTCGTCAACCTGGTCAACAGCGCTGTCACCGGCGCACTGCCACCGCGCCAGTTGCCCAAAATGGACTTTCGTGAGAAGATTCCGGCTGATTGCACCACTATGGTGGTCGTTCCGGCGCTCATCAGCGGCGAGGACGAGGTCGATTTCTTGCTGCACCAGATTGAGCAGCACTATCTCAGCCACTCTGATTCCCACGTCCGCTATGCGCTGCTGACCGATTTTTCCGACGCGCAGGCGGAGCACCGCCCCGAGGACAAGGCGCTGTTGAACAAAGCGCGCCACGGCATTAAGGGACTGAACCGGACGTATGCCCAGGGCGATGAAACTCTCTTCTATCTCTTCCACCGCCGCCGCCTCTGGAACCCGGCGGAGGAGGCCTGGATGGGGTGGGAGCGCAAGCGCGGCAAGCTCGCCGAGTTCAACCGGCTGGTGTTGGGCGCTTCGCTGGAGGAGACGTCCTACGTCGAGACCGTGGGCGACCTCGATTTCTTCTCCGAGGTCCGATTCGTCATCACGCTGGATGCTGATACCGTCCTCTCGCGCGGGGCTACGCACCGCATGATTGCCACGCTGGCCCATCCCCTTAACCGGGCGCGCTTCGATGAGGAGACGGGCGAGGTGGTGGCAGGCTACACGGTGCTGCAGCCGCGCACCGAGGTCAGGCCCACGGCGGTCAACCGTTCACGCTTCACGCGCATCTTTGCGGGTGACATGGGGCTCGATCTCTACACGCGCGCCGTCTCGGACGTCTACCAGGATTTATTCGGCGAAGGCATCTACGTCGGCAAGGGCATCTACGACGTGGCGGCCTTTGAGCGCAGCCTGCGCCAGCGCGTGCCGGAGAGCGCCCTGCTCAGCCACGACCTCTTCGAAGGCGTCCACGGGCGGGCGGCGCTGGTGACCGACATCGTGCTCTACGAGGATTACCCGCCGACCTATCTGGCCCACGCCCGACGCCTGCACCGCTGGGTGCGCGGCGACTGGCAGCTCCTGCCGTGGCTGGGGCCGCGCGTGCCCAAGGAAGGCGGCGGCACGCTGCCCAACCGCCTTAGCCTCATTGACCGGTGGCGGATCGTGGACAACCTGCGCCGCAGCCTGCGGGCGCCGGCCCTGCTGGCTTTTTTGATCGGGAGTTGGCTTGTCCTGCCCGGCTCAGCTTGGATTTGGACGCTCTTGATTCTGGTGCTGTCGGCGACGCCGGTGTTGCGCGGAGCGCTGACTGCATTTGTGCGTCGACTGCGCGCAGGAGAACCGACGGTGCAAACGCTGTCGCTGTGGACGGAAGCCGCTCGCTGGCTTTGCTCGCTGATCTTCCTGCCCTATGAGGCGCTGCTCATGGTGGATGCCATCGGCACGACGCTGGTGCGGCTATTCATCAGCCACAAGCGGCTCCTACAATGGGCGACGGCGGCACATACCGTCCGCATCTTTGGCCGAAAATCGCGCATTCGAACACTGTGGCCGCGTATGCGTGGAGCATCGTTGCTGGCGGCTGTCCTTATCTTGGCGCTGCTACTCTTCGCGCCCAACGCGCTTTGGGTAGCCGCACCACTCTTGCTGATGTGGTTGGTCTCGCCCTTCGTCGCGCTCTGGCTGGACGAGGCGCCCGGTCGAGTGGAGGTCCCGCTCACGGTGGGACAGCAGCAGGACCTTCGCTGCCTGGCGCGTCGCACCTGGTTCTTCTTCGAGCAGTTCGTCGGCCCCGACGATCACTGGCTGCCCCCCGACCACTTCCAGGAGCAGCCGCGCGGGCTCGTCGCCCACCGTACCTCGCCGACCAACATCGGCATGTTGCTGCTCTCGACTCTGGCGGCCTACGAGTTGGGCTACGTGGATTTGCTGAACCTGATGGTGCGGTTGCGGTCCACCTTCGACAGCCTTGATCAGTTGGAGCGCTACCGGGGCCACTTCCTAAACTGGTACGAGACGCGCAATCTGACGCCGCTGGATCCCCGCTACGTCTCCACAGTGGACAGCGGCAACCTGGCGGCGGCGCTGTGGACGTTGGCGCAGGGGCTGCAGCGGGTGACGACGCTGCCGGTGTTGCACTGGCAGCGGTGGCAGGGTTTGGCCGACGCGCTGAACATCCTCTCGGAGATCATCGCGCCGCTGAAATCCGGCTCATTGCAGGAACCCGTGACCGCGTTGGGGGAGAGCCTGGCGACGTTCCGCCAGCGCATCGATGCCGTCGAGGGGGCGCCGGCGCAACGGTACACAACCCTGATCGAGTTGAGCGGCGCCGAGGGCGAGGCGTTAGTGGATCAGTTGACCGTGCTCCTTGAAACGGCCCACGAGCACCTGGAAGCGCGGACGCTGCGCGACCTGCGGCACTGGGTCGGGCGTGTGCACCATCACCTCGGCAACATGCGGCAGGAGATGGAGATGTTGCTGCCCTGGTTTCTGCACCTCTGCCGTCCCCCGGACTATCTGACGGATGCGCTTGCCGACGCGGAACTGGCCGACGCCTGGATCGCGCTGAACGAGGCGCTGCCGCCCGCGCCTGCGCTGGCGGATCTGCCCGCCCTCTGCCGCGATGCTGCCAAGAAGGTTGAGGCGTTGCAGTCGCTGCTGCCCACCGACGCCGCCGATCTCGATGACGAGGAATTGGAGCAGGTGGAGGAAGCGCAGCGGTGGTGCGAGCGGCTGCAGGAGAGCCTCCGTGATGGGCGGATGGCGGCGCAGAGCGTGCTCATCGGCCTGGACGATCTGAGCGCGCAGGCCGAGCGTTACGTGCGGGATATGAAGTTTGGCTTTCTTTACGACGAGCGGCGGCAGATCTTCCGCATCGGCTACAACGTCTCCGACGAACGGTTGGACCCCAACCATTACGATCTGCTGGCGTCGGAGGCGCGGACGGCCAGCCTCGTCGCCATCGCCAAGGGCGAAGTTCGCTCCCAGCACTGGCTGCACCTCAGCCGCCCCTTGACCCGGGTTGATGGTCACCGTGTCTTGCTCTCCTGGAACGGTAGCATGTTCGAATACCTCATGCCCAATCTCATGCTGCGCGACTACGATCAGACGCTGCTGGCGCAGACCAATCGCGGTGTCGTCGAACGGCAGATCCGCTATGCTCGTGAGCACGATGTGCCCTGGGGCGTCTCGGAATCCGGTTACTATCGCTTTGACGCCAACATGAACTACCAGTACCGGGGCTTCGGCGTGCCCGGCCTGGGCCGCAAGCAGGGGCTGGGTGAGGATCTGGTCATCACGCCGTATGCCTCGCTGCTGGCGCTGTCCACGGCGCCGCAGGCGGTCTGGCGTAACGTGCAGCGTCTCTGTCGGGAAGAGGTCATGGGCGCTTACGGACTCTACGAGGCTGTCGATTATACGGCAACTCGCTTGCCGCTGGGCGAGGAGCGGGCCATCGTGCGCTCCTACATGGCCCATCACCAGGGCATGATCTTGCTCGCGCTGACCAACTATCTGCGCGACGCGGTGCTGGTGGATGATCTGCACGGCGATCCGCGCATCCAGACGGTGGAGCTGCTGCTACAGGAGCAGGTGCCGGAGCGCGCCGCCTTGGAGGAGACGGCGGAGATTACCGGGCGCGAGGAGCGCGCCGAGTCGGAACGCGTCCGCCTGCGGCCCTGGATGCCCCCGCCGGACGCGCCGCTGCCCATGGCCCACGTCCTCTCCAACGGGCGTTACGGCACGCTGATCACGACGGCAGGCAGTGGGTACAGCACCTACACGCGCGAGGGGGAGACTATCGCGCTGACCCGTTGGCGGGCCGATACGTCGCTGGACGATTGGGGCACCTGGATTTACGTGCGCGACGAGGAGAGCGGCGCGCTCTGGTCCGCCACCCGCCAGCCTACCCGACGGCAACCGCAGGAAGCCGAGGTGAAGGTTTATCCGCACCATGTTGCATTCTCCCGCCTCGATGACGAGATCTATCTCAAGACCGACGTCACCGTGGCGCCGGAGGACGATGTTGAGATTCGCCGCGTCACCGTCACCAACCGCAGCGGGCGGACGCGCCGGCTGACGTTGACCAGCTACGGGGAGATTGTTCTGGCCCCGCAGGATGCAGACCGGGGTCATCCCGCCTTCAACAAGATGTTCGTGGAGAGCGAGTATCTGTCGGAACACAACGCGTTGCTCTTCCGCCGCCGTCCGCGCTCCTCGGAGGACGCGCCGTGGTACCTGGCGCATGCGCTGGTGGTGCAGGGCCGGCGTGAGGAGACCGCTGCTTACGAGACCGACCGTGCGCGCTTCCTGGGGCGCGGGCAGACGGTGCGCGCGCCTCAGGCGCTGACGGGCGAGAGGGCTGGGCTTTCGGGGACCACCGGCGCTACCCTCGATCCCATCATAGCGCTGGGCCAGACGGTGACGCTGGCGCCCCACCGCAGCGCTAAGCTGGCCTATGTCACCGTGGCGGCGACGTCCCGCGAGGCGGCGGTGGAGACTGTGGCCCAGTATCGCTCCTGGTCGCGGCTGGAGCGGGCCTTCGACCAGGCCGCGTCCAACAGTCAGGTCGAGCTGAGCAAGATGGGGCTCGACGTCGACGACCTTGATCGATTCCAGCAGTTGCTCTCGGCGCTGGTCTATCCGCACCCGGCCTTGCGCGCGTTGCCCGAGACGCTGGCGGAGAACGCGCTGGATCAATCCGGCCTCTGGCCCCACGCCATCTCTGGCGACTATCCCATCCTGCTGGTACGCGTCTCGCAAGAAGAGGATCTGGCGCTGGTCCGCCAGGTCTTGCAGGCGCATCGCTACTGGCGGCATCGCCACGTCAAGATTGATCTGGTGATTCTGAACGAGAAGAATGTAGGCTATGCGGAAGATCTGCAAGATCGGCTGGGGCAACTGCTGCACCAGACGGACAACGACGCCTGGCGCAATCGGCGCGGCGGCATCTTTGTGCTGCAGGCCGGTCGGCTCGACGAGGCGACCCGAACGCTGCTAAAGACGGTAGCGCGCGTGATCCTCAACGCGGGCGCCGGTTCGTTGGCGCACCAACTCAAGCCGCTGGCGCAAAGTCCCACGCCCCTGCCGGCGCTTACACCGGTCAAAACGACGGCGGCGGAGGAGGAAGCGCTGCCGCCGCCGTCGCGCCCCGGTGATCTGCAATTTGACAACGGCTACGGCGGCTTCACGCCCGACGGGCGCGAGTATGTGATCAACGTGACGCCGGATCAATGGACGCCGGCGCCCTGGATCAACGTCATCGCCAACGAGCACGGCGGCTTCCTGGTCTCCGAGGCGGGCAGTGGGTACAGCTGGGCCGTCAACAGCGGCGAGAACCGGCTGACGCCGTGGCGCAACGATCCCGTCGCTGATCCGCCGGGCGAGGCGCTCTACCTGCGTGACGAGGAGACAGGCGCGGTCTGGTCGCCGACGCCGCTGCCCGCCGGTGAGGAGCGGCCCTATCTCGTGCGGCACGGCGCCGGTTATTCCACCTTTGCGCACCACAGCCACGGGTTGCGCCAGCGTCTGCGTCTCTTTATGGCACCGGAAGCGCCGGTGAAGATCGTGCAACTTCGCCTGGAGAACGCCTGGTCGCACACTCGCCGCCTCACGGTGACGTTCTACGCGCCCTGGGTGCTGGGCAAGCACCGCGATCAGGAGCAGCTGTCCATCGTCTCGGATTACGACGGCGGGCACCACGCGTTGCTGGCGCGCAACACCTACAGCATGGAGTTCAGCGAGCGGGTGGCCTTCGTCGCCGCCGACCGGGAGCCGCACGGCGTGACTACCAACCGCACCGAGTTCCTGGGGCGCGAGGGCGACCCAGCGCACCCTGCGGCGCTGGATCGCGTCGGGCTCTCCGACACCGTCGGCGCGGGCCACGATCCCTGCGCGGCGATCCAGGTGCACGTCGATCTGCCGCCGGGCGAGAGCAAGGAGATCGTCTTCCTGCTGGGGCAGGGGGGCGATGCGGAGGAAGCTCGCGCGCTCATGGATCGCTTTCAGGCAGACGGCGCCATCGAAGCCGCCTGGGAGGAAAGACGCACATTCTGGGGCTCGTTGCTGGAGACTGTTCAGGTGGAGACGCCTGATCCGGCGATGGATCTGCTGCTAAACGGCTGGCTGCTCTACCAGGCGCTGGCTTGCCGGCTCTGGGGACGGTCGGCGCTCTACCAGTCCGGCGGCGCCTACGGCTTCCGCGACCAGCTGCAGGACGTGATGGCGCTGCTGCATGCACGACCAGCGCTGGCGCGCGAGCACATCCTGCGCGCGGCGCGGCACCAGTTCGAGGTGGGTGACGTGCTACACTGGTGGCATCCGCCTTCGGGACGGGGCGTGCGCACGCGCATCAGCGATGATCTGCTCTGGCTGCCCTACGTCACGGCGGAGTACGTCGCGGCGACAGGCGACGTGGCGATTCTTGACGAAGTCGTGCCCTTTCGCGCTGGCGAGCCCCTGGCCGAGGACGAGGAGGAGCGCTACGGGCACTACGAGTTGACCAACGAGACAGCCTCGCTCTACGAGCACTGCTGCCGCGCGCTGGAGCGTGGGACCACCTCGGGGCCGCGCGGTCTGCCGTTGATGGGCAGCGGCGACTGGAACGACGGCATGAACCGTGTCGGCATGGAGGGGCGCGGCGAGAGCGTCTGGCTCGGCTGGTTCCTCGTCACTGCGCTGCAGCGGCTCGCCGATCTCAGTGAGCGACGCGACGACGCCAAACGCGCGGAATTGTTCCGCGCGCAGGCCGAGACGTTGCTGGAGGCGCTGGAGACGCAGGGCTGGGACGGCGATTGGTACCGCCGCGCCTACTACGACGATGGCACGCCGCTGGGCTCCGCGCAGAACCGCGAGTGCCAGATCGACTCGCTGCCCCAGTCTTGGGCCGTGATCTCCGGCGCAGGACGTCTCGAGCACGTCGAGGAGGCGTTGGCTGCCGTCGACGAGCGCCTGGTGCGGGAGGACGACGGGCTACTGTTGCTCTTCACCCCGCCCTTTGAGAAGGCGCCTCACGATCCCGGCTACATCAAGGGCTATCCGCCGGGCATCCGAGAGAACGGTGGACAGTACACGCACGGCGCGCTCTGGGTCGTCTGGGCCAACGCGCTGCTGGGCCGGGGCGACCGGGCCGAGGCGCTCTTCCGGCTGCTCAACCCCATTCATCACAGCGAGACACCGGAGCAAGCGCAGCGGTATGCCGTGGAGCCCTACGTCGTCGCCGCCGACGTCTACAGCGCGCCCGAGCACCTGGGGCGCGGCGGCTGGACGTGGTACACGGGCTCCTCGGGTTGGATGTACCGCGCGGGGCTGGAGGCCATCCTGGGCGTGAAGCGTGAGGGCGACCGCTTGCGCATCGCGCCGAGCATTCCAGAGGATTGGGAGACGTACACCGTGCGCTACCGTTATGGCGAGGCGCTGTACGTGATCCGCGTGGAGAACCCGGACGGCGTCAACGGCGGGGTGCGCCAGGTCATGGTCGATGAGGAAGAACAGCCAGAGCGGTCGATTCCGTTGGTCAACGACGGTGCCCAGCACGACGTGCGGGTGATTTTAAGGGCGTCAGACACTTAATCTACCCCCGCATAAGGCGTCACAACGCAATCCCAACTTTTCAAACGGACTCCCGCACCACTCTTAACGCTGGTCAGCCGTTTGTGCTTGCGATATGTGCTAAGATCAAAGCTGTGAGTTGGGTCAAGAAAGGCTTCGACCCAACCACTGTATTGAGCGAGCCAGGCTTTTGGTCGCGGCTCACTCTATTGTAGGTTCATTGCGGCACATCCGACGTTGCGCTGCTCACAGTGCGCGTCGCCAACCTGACAATCCCTGGACGCCGACCTCTCCCCGCGGATCGCCGCCGCTGTGGTCTCCTTGATCCTACCGCTGGTCGTCTTCTTCTCGTTACGACATTTCTTTGTCTGCGGCATCCTGGCTGGCTCGTTGAGGGTCGTCGGCTAATCACGTTACCGATATCGTCAGCATCGAGGAGTTAATTATGCGCACACGGTTTGTTCTGTTGGTTTCCATGCTCTTGTTCACTGCATGCATGGGGGCTGAGGAGATATCGCCAACATCGACAGCGGAACTTTCTCCTACACCAGCACCGACGCAAACTCCGCCACCTGCACGGATTACCCTCAAAGGACCCGATTGTCCCAACGGCTTTGAAGAAACGGATCAGGTAGAGAGAGACGTGACGCTCCATGCGAATGGCGTGCTCACGCTGACGTTGGGCTCGACGCCTTCTATCCCCTGCGGGTGGCAAGCTGCCGAGATCAGCGATGCGGCGGTCATACACCAGGTGGATCAGCAGAGCGAGTGGCCTGCGGAAGGCGTCACGCCTAAACCCGGCGCACCCGGCACAGAGATCTGGGTCTTCGAGGCGCGCCAGACTGGCGCGAGCACCCTCTCGTTGGACTGCACTTGTCTGGGCGAAGAAGGCATAGGCGAAGAGCTCGCCGGCACGCTGGTGGTGAACGTGACGATCAAATAGTGAAGGCTCTTTTGGACTTCGCATGATCAGACTGAAAGTTTAACCACAGATTTCACAG
>CAYVKR010000023.1:10186-20729 GCA_964452025.1 uncultured Anaerolineales bacterium | reverse complement strand
ACGTGACGCTGGGCATCGGCGAGACGCACACCTTCTCCGTTGTCGTCACCGTGCCCCCCACCGTCACCCAGGGCTTCTACAACCGCACGTTGATCATCGTGACCTCGCAGACCGGCGCGGGGGCGTATGACACCGCCGTCGACGCCATCGCCAATCCCGGCATCGAGATCACGCCTATCTACAACGAAAACGCCGATCCCGGCGAGGTGCTGACCTACACGCACGTCGTCACCAACGTCGGCCCGACGGACGTCTTCACCATGGACTACAATTCGCCTCAGCGGTGGGGGTCCATCATCACGCCCGTGGTCGAGGCGCCCTTCACTGCGACGTTGGCGCAGGGCGAGGTGCTGACACTCGCTATCAAAATTGAAGTGCCAGAGACGGCACCGGTCAATCGGATCGACGCGATGCCGGTCTGGGCCACGTCCTCCCGCTTCGATTACACCGCCATGATCACCGATACGACCAAGGCCAACGCTACCACGGGAGATCGTTTCGTCACGGCTGGCGCTCTGGGTGACGATAAAACCAACTGCACTGACCCAACCAGACCCTGCGAAAGCGTCGAGCATGCCTATTTTCAGACCTTGCCCGATGACACCATCAAGATCGCGGCGGGCACCTACGTGCCTACCGGCACGCTGCTGCTCAATCAAGATGTAACTCTGCTGGGCGGTTACACGGTCGACGATGGGGAATTCATCGCGCCGGAGGAGCCCGACCCGGAAGCCACGGTGTTGGACTTCGGCGGCGTGCGGCGCGGCATCCGCATCCGGGCCAGTGAGGTCATGCTGGAGAACTTCACCATCGAGCGCGCCCATTCCCCGGCGCGAGGCGGTGCTATCTCAATTGAAGACAGTGCCACGGCAGAACTGCGCCATCTCCGGCTGATCGATACCCAAGGCTCTCGGGGCGGCGCCATCTACGTCGAATCGGGCACCACAGAAATAGCAGATGTGGTGATCTCTGACACCGTGGCGACGGGCGGCGGCGGCGCGCTCTACAACGCCGGGGGCGCCGTCACTGTGGATGGGCTGACCATCCAGAACGCCACGGCGGGCGCGGAGGGCGGCGGGATCTATAACGCCAGCGATCTGACGTTGCAGAACACCTTCGTCATCAGCGGGGTGGCCCAAGCGGGCGGCGGTGTCTATAACACCGGGGCGTTCCGCCTCCTGAACGCTACGCTCTACGCCAACGACGCAGCGACCTATGGCGGCGCGCTCTTCGACGAGCAGAGCAGCGAGCTGGTCATTTCCAACACGCTGGTCATCTCCAACACGGCGCTGACCGGCGGCGGCCTCTATCGCAACAGCGGCGGCCTGCTCCAGGCGGACTACAACAACGTCTGGGGCAACCGCGCACCCAGCGTGTCGCAGAGTAACCTCCCGGCGGGGCCGCACGACCTCGCCGTCGATCCGATGTTCGTCGATCCGGTGAACGTCGACCTGCACCTCACCTTCGAGTCGCCCTGCATGGACGCGGGCGATCCCGGTACCGAGCTGACCACGGACTTTGAGGGCGATATCCGGCCCAGCAACCAGGGCTACGACATGGGCGCCGACGAGGTGGCGGGCTGTCTGGCCCGCGTGGTCATCCCTAATCCCAATCCCGATGCGGACGCCTCCTATATTGCTGTCAGTGACGTCTTTGGCGGTGTGCAGGAAGCCGTCGACCAGGCTAATCCCGGTCAGATCGTGCAGATCAGCGGTATCTGCCGGGGCGCGCAGTCCCGCGTGGTGGGCGGCGAGGTTGGCGAGGTGCTCTCGCAGACCGTCCTCATCACCAAGAACCTCACGCTGCTGGGCGGCTACCCGGCGACCTTCGAGGAGCCGGACCCCGATAACCCCGAGCCGACCTATCTGGACGCGCTGGGCCTGGGCCGCGTGCTCGTCGTCGCGCAGCCGACCACGGAGACCGTCACGGTCGCCGTCTCGCGCCTGACGTTGCAGGGCGGCGACGCGGGCACCGAGCGCGGCGGCGGCGTCTATCTCCACAGCGGCGAGCTGACGCTGGACGCGCTCACGGTGGCGGGGAACCGGGCGGCCGGGGGCGGTGGTCTCACCAACGAGGCGGGGCGGCTGACGCTGGGCGCCGTCGAGGTGGTGACCAACACGGCGGACGATGGCGGTGGTCTCTACAACGGCGCCGCTGGTGAGACGGTCACCATCAGCCCGACCCGGTTTATCTCCAACACGGCGGGCACCCGGGGCGGTGGTCTTTTCAACGCGGGCGCACTCAATCTCCGGGGCAGCACGGTGCTGAGCAACACCGCTCAGCGCGGCGGTGGTCTCTACAACACCGAGGCGCTGACGCTGGTCAACACACTGGTAGTCAGCAACACGGCGACCGGCAACGGCGGCGGCCTTTACAACGACGCCGAGGCGCTGGTGGTGCGCCACGATACCTTCTTTGGCAATCGCGCCGGGGATCAGGGCGGCGGCATCTACCACGAGGCTGCAACCAGCGAGCCGCTGATCAACAGCACGCTTATCATCAGCAACACGGCGGAGGCGTCGCTGGATGGTGGCGGTATTTACAGCAACGGCAGTGACCCCGATTTTGGTTACAATGGCCTCTTTGGCAACGCGCGCGGCAACTACGGCGGCGACCTGGAGGCGGGGGATGGCTACGGTACGCTCCCGCCGGCCGACCCGCAGTTCATCTCGCTGGATCCCGACTCGCCGGATTTCTTGCGCCTGGCGGAAGGTTCACCGGCGGAGGATACGGGCGACCCGATCAGTCCCATTCTGGTGGACATCGACGGCGCGCCGCGCCCGTCGAACCAGGGCTTCGACATCGGCGCCGACGAGATCGGCGACTGCTACGTGCGCATCAACGGCCTCGAGCCGACCTATGGCAGCGTCCAGCGCGCCATCAACGACGCGAATGCGGGCGATATGCTCCTCGTCGCCGGGACGTGCAAGGGCGCGCCGCCGGTCAATGATGGCGGCACCGAGCTTTTCCAGACGGCCTTCTTCAGCAAGAGCCTGGCGCTCCAGGGCGGCTACACGCCGCAGAATTGGGAGGAGCCCAAGCCAGATGTCTACACCACCACACTGGACGCGTTGGATCGAGGGCGCGTCGTCTACGTGACTGATGGCGCTGTCGTCAACATGGCGGGTTTCCTGCTGCAGAATGGGGCGGCGGATCAGGGCGGTGCTATCTACGCCAGCGACGGCGTCTTCACGCTCACGCAGAGCACCGTGGCCTCCAGCACGGCGGAACTGGGCGGCGCGCTCTACAACGCCGGTGCCGAGGTCCACCTGGTGGGCGAGACACGCCTCCACACCAACGCGGCGGACGACGGCGGCGCGGTCTACGCAGCCGGTGGGATGACCCACGTGGGCGGCGAGAGCGCGCTCTTCGCCAACACAGCGGCGCGCGGCGCGGGCGTCTTCCACGCGGGTGGCGACCTCTTGTTGGACGGCGCGCTGATCCACGACAACACGGCGACCGTTGAGGGCGGCGGCGTCTACCACGAGGCCGGCGCGGCGGCGGTGCAGAACACCCTGCTCTATCGCAACGCGGCGGATCAGGGCGGTGGCCTTTACGCCGCTACTGGCGCGGGCCTGACGGTGAATTTCGACACCTTCTACGCCAACACGGCGTCGGGTGTGGGCGGCGGCCTCTACACCGCCGACACCGCGCCCGTGGTCAAGAACACCATCTTCGCTACCAACACGGCGACGACGGGCGAGGCGATCTACAGCGCACAGAGCGGCTACACGACGGACGGTTACAACGACGTCTTCCCCTGGTCGGCGAATGCCTATCATAACACCACCGGTCCCGGGGATTTCCAATTGGAGCCGGGCTTCGTCGATGCGGCGGCGGGTGATCTGCGGCTGCGCGACGATTCGCCGCTGCTGGATCGCGCCGATCCCGACGCGACGCTGCTGCACGACTTCGAGGATCACCTGCGACCTGCCGATCAGGGCTTCGACGTCGGCGCCGACGAGCGCTACGGTTGTTGGGCGCGTGTCGTGCGGGGGACCGGCGATAATCAGGAGATCTTTGGGCCATACGGCAACCCTCGGCGCGCCATCTCCCAAAGCGTCGAAAGCGACGTGATCCAGGTGACGGTGGGCGAATGCCTGGGCGTCCACGCCTACGACGGTGTCTCACAGACGGTCCACATCCCGCATCCGCTGACGCTCAAAGGCGGCTACGCCCGGAACTTCGCGGAGCATTATGATGATGGGTCTTTCCCCAATCTTGAAAGCGCGACGGCTTTCAACGCGCTGGGGCAAGGGCGCGCGCTGCTTATCGCTACGGACGCGGTCACGGTGGAGAACGTCAGCCTGGTGGGTGGTGACGCCGGCGCCGCTGGCTTGAACGGTCGGGGCGGCGGTCTGTACTTCGTGTACTTCGACAGCAACCCCACACAGGTCACGCTGAATCAGGTGGATTTCTACACGAACACGGCCACGTCCGGCGGCGCGCTCTATCTGCCGGGCGGCACGCTGGTCGTCAAGAATAGCGTGATGGCGTACAACGAGGCAACGGGGAGCGGCGATAATGACGGCGGCGGCGCGATCTACCAGGCCGGCGGCGTGCTCACGGTGACGCTGGAGTCGCAGATCGAGCATAACGCGGCAAACAAATACGGCGGCGCGCTCTTCGTCGATGGCGGCGCGCGTGCCACGTTGCAGGCCAGCGACGAGGATCAGAGCTTGAGCATGAACTCGGCGCAGCGCGGCGGCGCCGTCTACAACGATGACAACGGGACCGTAACTATCGATTTCGGCAGTTTCCTCGAGAATCAGGCGACTGAATACGGCGGTGCGTTCTACAACCGGGGCGAGATGGTGGTGGAGCGCGCCATGATCCAGAAGAACCAGGCCGAGAACGGCGCCGGCCTCTATGCCGCCGAGGGCGCTGTCACCACCGTCGACCGGGGTGGGCGCTTCGCCCTGAACGTCAGCAGCAGCAACGGTGGCGCCATCTATAACGACGGCAACAACTTCACGCTCCAGAACACGCTGATTTACACTAACTCGGCGCCCAACGGCGCGGGGGTCTACCTCGCCGGTGGCACGTCGGACGTGATTCACAACACCTTCTTCTTGAATGCAGCAAGCAGTCAAGGCGGCGCCGTCTACGTGGCGGAGGGCACGCCGACGATCCAGGGCAATATCTTCGACCGGAACGAGGCCCCAGAAGGTACCGCGCTGTACGCTGATAGCAGCGCCGATCTTGGATCCAATGACTTCTGGCCCAAACCCGACGTGCTGCAGGTCGAAGGTGCTCCATTGAGCGGGGAAAGCTTCAATGAGCCTCCGCAGTACGTCGATGAGGCCACCTACAATCTGCATCTGAGCGCGGACTCGGCGCTGATCGATAGAGCGCAGACGACCCGCCCGGACCACGATATGGATGGATATCCCCGTCCCATCAACGCCGCCCGCGACGTGGGCGCCGACGAGTACGAGGAGTGTCTGGTCAAGATTGCAGACCAGGGAGAGATCTACGGACGGATTGGGGATGCATTGGATGTGGCCGAGAGTGGGGACACCCTCCACGTTGCCGAAGGTACCTGTTACGAGTCGCTCACCATCGATAAGAGCATCACCATCATCGGCTCCTACAAGAAGGATTTCAGTGAGCAGGTATCGGAGAGTTGCGCGGCTTCCTCTGCGGTGGATGCCGGCGAAGATGATCGTGTTGTGACGCTGAGTGGCGATGTCACCGTGATCTTTGAGCGGATGAGATTCCAGAATGGTGCCGTGGCCGATAACGGCGGCGGCATCCACGTTGATTCTAACGTTGAGTTGACCCTGGACTGTTGTGACGTGGTTTCCTGTGTCGCCGGCGGGCATGGCGGCGGCATTTACAGCAAGGGCGTCACGGATCTCAGCAACACGGATCTCAGCAATAACGTGGCAGATGGACATGGCGGTGGCCTCTACGCGGGGAGCGGCACAACGTACGTCAGTGGGCACGGTGCCTTTGGCAACGAAGCCGGTTTTGACGGGGGCGGCATTTACATTGCAGGTAGCGCTACCTTCGGCTCGGCTGACTATGATGGCTCATGGAATTACGAGTTTAGCGGAAATCAAGCCGGTAGGCACGGCGGTGGCCTCTATAATTCCACCGACGACGCCATTCTCACAAATCTTGGTTTCTCGAACAACAGTGCGACAGAGGGCGCTGGGCTTTACAACACGGGCGACGACGTCACGATCTGGCATATGACCAATCGCCTCAACGACGCTGACACGCGTGGCGGCGCGCTCCGCAACACCGGCGCGGGGCTTACAATCCGCGCCAGTATCATCGCGTCCAACTCGGCGGGTGAGGAACATCCTGGCCTCTCCGGGAATGCGGACGTGGCCTATTCTCTCTGTTGGGAAAACGCTTGTGATTGGGCCGGCACCCACAACAATATAGAGGCTGATCCGAAATTCAACTTGCTGTGGGCTGGACTCCATTACACGTCGCCTGCTATCGACACGGTGCCGGAGAGCGTCTCGGACGTGCCGGTCGATACGTCGAACAACGCTCGCCCCCAGATTTGCATCCGCGACATGGGCTACCAGGAGTACGTGGTGGGCAAGCGGGAGTTGGCCTGGGGCGATTCGCCGGAGGAACGCTCGCTTCTGCCGGGCGAGGTGGTCACGCAGACGTTCTCCTTTGTCAACGACAGCGAGCATTGGATCTTTGAGAATAACGAGGATAGTTCTGTGGGGGCAGGGACGGGATATACCGAGACCGTGACCGTTGACCTCGTTGGGGATCGGGACTGGGCGGTCCTTGGCGACGTGGAGAACGTTGCCAACCTATTGCTCTCGGCCACGCAAGCAACGTTTGACGTGGCGCCCGGTGACCGCGCCACCATCCACGTGCGGATCACCATTCCCCCCACGCAGACGGCGTCATTGGAGAACGATCCCGCCACCTACGAGGATCTGACGCTGGACTATCAGGCCTCGTGGGGCTGTTCTGGGGATTCCCATGGTCCGGCAGCACCCAGCGGATCGAGGTCGATGACCGTCTACGTGGCGAAGGATCGGCGCTTTGCCATTGGGCCTGATAATGACGGCGCTGCGCGGCCCGGCGAGACACTGACCTACACGCACGTGCTGACGCACCAGGGCAACTTCACCGGCACGTACCGGGTTTCGCCCAAGGCCGGGTTCTACGGCGTTGGGAAGATCATCTCGCCGACTGATCGCATTCAGATGGCGCCGTGGTCGACGCGGACGGTGACTATCGCCGTGACCATCAATCCGGAGGCGGCGGCCGGTCTCGTCGACACGACCTACGCTGTCGCCAGCCTGTTAGCGGATAACGATGATGAGCAGATCGTGGTGCATTCCGGCGCCAACAACACGCTGATCGAGGCCATCTCCGGCGTGCGCTACGTCGCGCCTAACGGGCAGGATTCCCTGGTCGACGAGACCACGGGTGATCAGCCGGACGCCGTCGACGTGGCCGACAACAACTGCACGCAGCCGGAGACCGCTGGGCCGTGCCGTACCCTGCAGCACGCGCTGGGCCAGGCGCAGAACGGCGAAGAGATCCGCATGGCGACCGGCACCTACTCCGATACCATCACCCGGACCGTTGGCACGGACGTCATCACGCAGGTGGCTTACATCGACCAGGACGTGACCATCCACGGCGGCTACGCGACCACGGATTGGGACGCCGATCCGCCCGATCACCTGGCGCATCCCACGATTCTGCAACCGGCGGCGGGCCGTGCGCTCTACGTCGCGGGCGGCGACGTGACGCTGGAGCGGCTGACGCTGGCCCAGGGCGACGCCACCGGTCACGGCGGTGGTCCTTCGGACGAGGACGTGGGCGGCAACCTCTACAACGCGGGTGCGACGCTCACGCTCAACGCGCTGGACGTGCGGGACGGTCGCGCCACGCTGGGCGGTGGCCTCTACCACGACGGCGGCGATCTGACGCTGACCAACAGCCTGATCCGCGACAACGGCGGCGAAGAGACGACCAGCGGCGGCGGCCTGTACGTTGAGGCGGGCGACCTCACGGTCTTGAATAACACCTTCGCTAATAATGAAGCTACGGGCAGTGGTGGAAACGCAGGCGCACTCTATCTTGCAGATGGTGCGTCGCTGGATTTGATCAATACTATCTTTGTCGGCAATGTTTCTGGCAGTGAGGGCGGCGGTTGGGCTGTAGTCGCCGATGGAGAGACGCCTTCGGTCACCGCCGATTACAACCTCTATCACGGAAACGTTCAGGACGTGGACGGCTTCACCGAAGGCGCTCACAGCATCTCCGGGCAGAATCCGTTATTGAACAGCGAGACACTCTATCCAGACAATCCGAGCTCCCCCGTCCGCGATGCGGGCGATCCGGCCACCGACCTGGTCCTGGTGCCCCTGGACTACGCCAACAACCCGCGCCTGCAAGGGCCACGGGTCGATATCGGCGCGTATGAGTACGAGGTCGTGCCGCAGTTCTCGCTGGGGCCTGAATATGACCGCACGGTCGATCCGGGCACGCAGGCAGTGTACCGGCACACGTTGACCAACACCGGGGAGATGAGCGACACCTACGACATCTCCGTGATGGCCGATTGGCCCACCGTCTTTGCACCGACCGTGGTTGAGGACCTCGAGCCGGGGATGACGGCGACGGTTTGGGTTACCGTCACTGTGCCGCTTGACGCGGCCGGACAGGAGGACGTGGCGACGGTCATCGCCACGTCGCGGGGCGCGGGCAATCCGTCGCAGACGGCGAGGGACCGCACCATTGCGCGCCTCACGCCGGGCGTGGAGATCGCGCCCCCTAACGAGGGCAGCACGCGGCCCGGCGACCCCATCGGCTACACGCATACTGTCACCAACACCGGCGATGGTCCGGATACCTTCACCGTCACACACCAGGCGCCAACCGGCTGGACGGTGACGCACGCCGATACGCTCGCGCTGGACGCGGACGAAACGACCGCCTTGGTTGTGACCATCACGCCGCCGGCCCAGGTGCTCAGCGGCACCGTGGAGCCTATCACGATCACCGTCACCTCGGCCTACAGCGAGGCGGTGGACGCCTCGGCGGTCAATACCACCACCATCGAGCGGTTACGCGATCTGGACTTCGCCAGCGACGATGCTAAGGAGCTCACCACGGAGACGGCGGTGACCTACACGCACACGCTCACCAACATGGGCAACTACACCGACACCTTCGACTTCAACTGGGCGAGCACGCAGACGTGGGGCCAGACGCTGGTCGAACCGACGGATCCGGTGGAGATCGGGCCGTGGGCGACGGAGCCCGTCACCTTCGCGCTGACCAGCATCCCGCCGAACAGCGGCGGTCTGCGGGACGTGACGACTATTACGGCGACCATCGATGGCACAACCATCGCGGATGCGGTGACGGATACGACGTCGGTGCGTCCGCTCTATGACTTCTCATTGGAGCCGCCTTCCCGTGAACGGGTATCGACGGCGCCCAACACCGTGGTCTACGAGCACACGCTCACTAACCTGGGCAACGTGGCCGACGCCTACAGTCTGGCTGTGGAAAACAGCGAGGCCGGTTGGCCAGACGCTGACGTATCACCGGCGTCTATTGATAACCTGGCACCGGATGCACAGGAGACCATCATCGTGACGGTCACCGTGCCAGCCGATGCGACCGCGACCAACGTAACAACGCTCACGGTCACCTCGTTGAACGACCCCACCGGTCTGACGCACCGGGCTGTGGATACGACCCTGGTGGAAGGCCCGGCCAACCTGACGATCAGCAAGACGGCGTCACCCGCCAACCCGGCGCCCGGCGATGAGATTCTCTACACGCTCACCGTGACCAATAGCGGTCAGGCGGCCTTCGGCGTCGAGATCACCGACGTGTTGCCCGATGAAGTCACCTATCAGAGCGCGGATTTCGTCGCGCCTGCCAGCGGCACCATGCAACCACCCTCTGGTCAGGAGGTGACGTGGGCGCTTGACGGCGAGCTGGCGACCGACGCGTCGGCGCAGGTCACCGTGACCGGGCGGGTCGACCACCCGCTGGCCGACGGCACGCCCTTGGTCAACAGCTACAGCGTCATTGCGGAGAACGATCCCGTCGGCGACGATGGGCTGCTCACGAGCTACGTGCAGGCGACCAATGCCATTCTTCTGAGCAAGACGGTCACGCCCACGACGGTGCACGGCGGCGACGCCGTCACCTACACGATTATGTTGACCAACACGGGCAACGGCGTGCCCACGGTGGGCATCACCGATACGCTGGCGACCGGCTTCACGCCGGCCTCCTTCATCACCACGGCCACGGTGCCGGGCGACGGCGGTACGGCTACCGTGGTCTTCACTGCCACCGTGCCGGGCGTCAGCGGGACGTACCACAACGAGACGGTCACGGCGACGCACGCCGTGGCAGCCCTCTCGCAGGTCGCACCGGTCACGGTCACTGTGGCGCCGGCCGATCTTTCGCTGACCAAAGAGGCGTCGGCGGAGACGGTGGCGCCGGGCGAGACGCTGGTCTACACGCTCACCGTTGCCAACGACGCGGCGGCCGAGGGGCCGGCCTTCAACGTCGTCATCACCGA
>CAYVKR010000023.1:0-10086 GCA_964452025.1 uncultured Anaerolineales bacterium | reverse complement strand
CGGGCGGGTCACCAGTCCGCTGGCCGACGGCACGCTGCTGACCAATACCGCCGGCGTCACCGCCGACAACGATCCGGCGGGCGACACGGCGACGCACGTCGCCACGGTGCAGGCGACCAACGCCATCACGCTGAGCAAGGCCGTCGCGCCGAGCCACGTGGCAAGCGGCGGTACGGTCACGTATACTCTTACGCTGACCAACAGCGGGACGGGTATCGCCCAGGTGGCGCTGACGGACACGCTGGCGACCGGGTTCACGCCGTTGGTCTACACGACGACGATCACGGTGCCCGGTCACGGCTGGGATACAGAATCTAATGCGGAGATGGTTGTCTTCGCAGCGACCGCCCCGGTGACGGAGGGCGTCTACGCCAACCCCGTCGTTACGGCGACCTATGCGTCGGAGGTGCTGACGCTGGTGAACACTGCGCCGATCACGGTGACGCAGCCGCGCGTGGCGGTCGGCAAGACGGCGGCGCCCGATCCGGTGCAGGCCGATGCTGAGCTGATCTACACGATCCGCGTCACCAACACGGGCGACGTCCCGCTCACGGCGGTCGAGGTGGCGGATGCGCTGCCCGCCCAAACGAGTACGGGCGATCCGACGGCGTGGTCGGTGGGTGTGCTGAACCCCGGCGAGGTCTGGGAGCAGACGCTGCCGGTCACCGTCGGCTGGGGCTACAGCGGCACGCTGACCAACACGGTCGCAGTGAGCACAGCGGAGGGCGCGACGGACGTCTATTCGATGGCGACGCTGGCCCAGGTCACGCCCGCCATCGAGATCCAGAAGCACGCTGATCCCCCGGTGGTGGAGGCAGGCGATCCGCTGACGTACACGATTACCGTGACGAACACCGGTAACGTCAGCCTGATCCCCACCGTGACGGATACGCTGCCCGGTGCGGTGACGCCAAATGATCCGCTGACCTGGACGTTTGCGCTCACTGAAACAAGCCGCGTCTGGCAGGAGACGGTCGTGGTGACGGCGGCCTGGGGGTACAGCGGCACGCTGGAGAACCACGTGGAGGTGATGGCGCCGGAGGGCGCGCAGGCGCAGGATGCGGTGACGTCGAATGTGATAGCGGAACCTGATCTGGCGGTTGCCAAGCAGGTGGCGCTGGACGACGTGGTGCGGGCCGGGGAGATGGTGACCTACACGCTCACCGTGACGAACACCGGCAGCGCGCCGCTGGACGCGACGATTACGGATACGCTGCCCACGCCGGTTTCGCCGACGGGCGTGCTGACGTGGACGGCGCTGCTGGACGAGCCGAACGCGGTCTGGACGACGTGGTTCACGGCGACGGTGGACGCGGAGTACGCCGGGCCGCTGGTCAACGAGATGGAGGTGAGCACGGCGGAGGGCGTCGGCGATACAGCCAGCGTCACGGTCGATGCGGAAATCTCTATCACGAGCCTGGATGCAGTGAACGATAGCCCGACGCTGCTGGGCGAGACGACGACGCTGACGGCGGCGGTGGCGACGGGCAGTAACGTGGTCTACGCCTGGGACTTCGGTGATGGCACGGGTGCGGTGGGTGCGGTGGTGACGCACACCTATCCCGCCGTCGGCTCCTACACGGCGGTGGTCACGGCGACCAACGCGGTGGACGTGGTCACGGCGACGACGGTCGTCACCGTCACAGATGTGCCTATTGCTGGATTGGTGGCGGAGAATGACAGCCCGACGCCGCTGGACGAGACGACGGCGCTCACCGCGTCGGTCGAAGCAGGGAGCAACGTGGTCTACGCCTGGGACTTCGGCGATGGCACGGGCGCGGCGGGCGCGGTGGTGACGCACACGTATCCCGCCGTCGGCACCTACACAGCCGTGGTCACGGCGGCGAATGACGTGAATGCGGTCACGGCGACGACGGTGGTGACGGTCACTGACGTGCCCATCACCGGGGCGCAGCTGGTTAACGATAGCCCGACGCTGCTGGGTGAGACGACGACGCTGACGGCGTCGGTCGATACGGGCAGCAACGTCTCGTACACGTTGGCCTTTGGCGACGGGACGCCGCCGGTCACCGGGACGCTGGTGGCGGGCGCGGCATGGCCCCTCACCCACACGTATGCGGCGGAGGGTGTCTACACCGCCACGCTGACCGTCAGCAACGCCGAGAGTCTGGCCGTGGTTACGTCGGTGGTCACCGTGGTGGACGTGGAGCCGATCACGAGGCTGGCGGCCCACAACGACGGGCCGACGACGTTGGGCCGTGCCACGACGCTCTCGACGACCGTCGAGACGGGCACGGGCATCACCTACGCCTGGGAGTTCGGCGACGGTGAGGAGGGCGCGGGCGCAGTGACGACGCACGTCTATCCGGCGGAGGGCGTCTACACGGCGACGGTCACGGCGACCAACGCACGGGGTGAGGCCACGGCGTCAACGGTGGTCTCGATCACGGCGCCGAGTTACGTTATCTATCTGCCGCTGGTGCTGCGGTCGTACACGTCCAACGCGCCGGATCTGGTGGTCACCGATCTGACGGTGACGCCGGAGGGCGGCGAGTACCGCGTCAGCGTCACGGTTCAGAACCGGGGGCCGCAGCCGGTGGTCTACGGCAACAACTTCTACGTCGATCTCTACATCGACCGGGAGCCGGCGGCACTGTTACCCGGTGACGTTTCCTGGGGTGCGCAGGGCGATTGGTTCGGTGTGAACGAGAGCCACACTTTCACGGAGCTGGTCACGCTGGGCGCCGGGACGCACGCGCTCTACGTCCAGGCGGATACGGACAACACGGTGATCGAGGCTAACGAGGGCAACAACCGTTACGGTCCGGTCACGGTGGAGGTGACGGGCGTGCAGCAGCTGGAGGAGCGCGAGTCGCCGACCGCGCTGCCCGGTCCACGGCCCACGCCGACGGCGCGGCCCTAGGGTGAAACGTACGCCGTGACTCCTGACTTCTGACTCGTGACGCCTGTCGTTCCAACGATTTTGTGCCTATCTGTCAATTTATGCTACAATAGGATTGTCTGACGTTTGCGTACGTTTGTCTGACTGCGGAGGTTCCTATGGTCCGTGCTCCTCAGAGACGGCTGCTTTTGTGGCTTGGTCTGGTTGTGTTGCTCTCTTCTCTCATCGCCCTGATCGGGAGCGGTCTCTCTTCGGCGCCTGTGGAAGCGCAACGGCCCACGCCGACGAATATTCCTGACGCGACGGCGACGGAAGAGCCACGGCCTTCCCCGACGCAACCGCCGACTGCGACGCCGGAGCCGACCGCGACGTCAGAGCCGCCCACCGCGACAGCGGAGCCGACCGACGAACCTGCGCCCACGAATCCGCCTGAGATGACGGAGCCTGAACCCACGCAAGCCGCTGGACAGCCCGATGACTCATCGGGGCCCGGGCCTACGGCGACGCCCACACCGGAGACCAACGGCGAACGGTTGCCGTTGACGGGCGTGGGACTCTCGTTGGTGCTGATGGGGCTGGCGTTGATGATGGTGCTGGCGGTGGTGCGCCCGTTGCGCCAACGTCTGCGCGAAGAGGTGGATGCTGGTCAGTGACGTTTGAGATGATCTGGCGAGAGTGTGAACTAGAGGCCAAGGCTGAGCGCTTTGGCCTTTTGTACAGGTAGAGGGTCTTTCTCTTTGATCTGCGCCCGCGGAGGGCGAGGAGGGATGTGCAATGCGACATTTCGATATTCTAAGGCGCGCCTGGGAAAAGACTTGGCGATACCAGACGCTCTGGATCTTTGGTCTGTTTGTGGCTCTCACAGCCAATGGCATGAGTGGTGGAGGAAATAGCGGCTTGAATGTCGCCGGTTCGCGGATGGAGCCGGGCTTCCATGGCGGTGTGGAGTTGCCAGAACCGCTCTTAGGCTTCATTGCTGCATTCGTGGTGATGCTGGTCATTGTGCTTGTCGTCGTCGGCTTGATCTTCGCCCTGGGGGCAGCGATCGCTCGTTACGTGGGGGAAAGTGCCTTGATCCAGCTGGTGGATCAAGAGGAGGCCGGTGGCCCGCAGCCTACACTGGAGGATGGGTTCCGTCTGGCGTGGTCTGAGGCTACACTCCGTCTCTTTGTGGTCGATCTCGTCGTGAAGGTGCCTCTCGCGCTGCTGGCGATTGCGCTTATCCTGCTCTCCGGGACACCGCTTCTGCTGTGGCTTACCAGAGACGTGGGGGCAGGCATTGTGGGCACTGTCCTCGCGGTGGGCTTCTTCATCATCATGCTTATCTTCATCGGCCTCATTGGCGCGTTGGTGAGCGTCTTTACTCCCTTTTACCGGCGTCGCACTGTGTTGGCAGAACGTGGGGTCTTCGCTGCCATCGGCGAGGGCGTTTCGCTCGTCGTCAAGCATCTGGGCAACGTGCTGTTGATGTGGCTGATCATGATCTTCATCAACTTTCTAGGGGGGCTGGCGCTGACCCTCGTTGTGCTGCTCTTAATGTTGCTGGTGCTGTTGGTTGCCGGGCTGCCTGCTATTTTGATCGGCTGGTTGTTCAACATCTTGTTCAACACGCCGTTGGGATACGTGATCGGCGGCATGGGGATGCTTCCCTGGTTCTTTGGTCTGGTGGTCCTGCCGTCATTGCTTTTCGAGGGTCTGCTGATGGTGTTCAAATCCACCATCTGGACCCTGACGTATCGTGAACTCTTGGGCATGGAGTCTGCTGCTGGCGGAGGAGGTGATGATGCAGAATAGCGCTGTACACCGGCTGCCGGTCCGGCGACTGACGCTCTACAAGCATGGCGTGGGCTTCTTCGAGCGCCGGGCGACGGTGAGCGGTGAGAAGCTCCGGCTGGTCTTCCGCCGGGATGAGATGAACGACGTGCTCAAGAGCTTGACCGTCATCGACCGGGGCGGCGGCAAGGTGCTGGGCGTCGATTATGCCACGCCTGAGTCCCGGCAAACGCGCCTGGCCGGCTGCACGGTCCAGCCAGCGGCGGAGCGCGCGCTGCAGTCGCTGCTGGTCGAGCTGCGAGGGCGTCGGGCACGCCTGTTGCTGGATCAAGAAGAGACGCTGACGGGAGAGGTCGTAGGGTTGGACGAGGCCCCGGAGCGACAGCCATTGGCCTCGGCGCTGGTCTCGGTGCTCTGTGACGAGCTGCGTCGCGTCCGCGCTGTGCCCCTGGGGCGCGTGCAGGGCGTCGAGCTGCTGGACGAGGCAGCGCACGACGACCTCCGCTTCTTCCTTGCCACCGTCTCCGACAGCGAGGAGACCCAGGCGGTGACCGTGCGGCTCACGCCGGGCGAGCACGACCTCTCCGTAGGCTATGTGGCGCCGGCCCCGACGTGGCGCGTCAGCTATCGTCTCGTCACCGATACCGATGAGGAAGATAGGGGAGAGGCGCTGCTGCAGGGGTGGGGTATCTTCGATAATCGCCTGGAGGAAGACCTGGAGGACGTCGCGTTGACGTTGATCGCGGGCATGCCGCTCTCTTTCATCTACGATCTCGTCACGCCTTTTGTGCCCGAACGACCGGTGGTAGAAGCGGAAGCGCGCGTGACGCCGGAGCCTGTCACCTTCGCCTCCAAGATGGCGACGGCAGGGGCGCCGGCGCCGCAGGCACCGCGCGCTGCGATGAGGTCCGCGGCGCCGACCCTTTCTCGGGAAGATGTTGCTGCGTCAACCGCCGTCCAGGCGAAAGGGGAGGCCTTGGGCGAGCTCTTTGCCTACGCTGTCGAGACGCCGGTGCGTGTGGGCCGGGGGCAGACGGCGATGGTGCCCATCCTATCGGCCCACCTGGCTTACGAGAAAGTCCTGCTCTACAACGGCGAGCAGCTGGCGAAACATCCCGTGGCGACGCTCCGCTTTGAGAACGAGAGCGGTCTGGCGCTGGAACGCGGGCCTATCACGGTGCTGGAGGCGGGCACCTACGTCGGCGAGGCGATGGTGTCCTTCACCCCGGCGGGTGGAGAGGTCACCGTGCCCTACGCCGTCGAGCTGGGCGTTGCGGTGGCCGAATCACAGGGACGCAAACGGGTGCTGCACCAGCTGTCCCTGAAAGACGCCTACCTGATCTTCGAGGAGTGGGACGTGCGGTGGCGCACCTATCGTGCGAGCAATCGCACCGATACGCCGAGCCGTCTTTTGATTGAGCATCCTCGGTCAGCAAAGTACGACATATTTGATACGCTAACACCTCAGGAACAGACCGAGACACATGCGCGTTTTGCCATCAGTGCGCCGCCCGGTGCGGAGGCGACGCTCAAGGTGCAAGAGCGTCGCCTGGTGCGTCGCCGGGAGGAGATTGCGAACCAGTCCTATCAGAAGTTGCGGGGTTATGCCCAGGGTGGATTGCTGGATGAAGCGACGCTAAATCGCTTGATCAAGCTGCTGATGCTCTGGGATACACTGCACGACTACGAAACTAAGCTGGAGGACCTGGAGGCCCGGCGCGAGAAACACTATCGGGCTCAGGAACAGATTCGAGCCAATCTAGAGGCCCTGTCACAGTCTGGCAAGGAGGGGGCGCTGCGCACCCAGTACGTGGATCAGCTGGCACAGCGTGAGGAGGCGCTTAAGGCGCTTTCTGAACAGGAAGCGCGGCTGCAAGCTGACATCGATCGTGTGAAAGAGGATATTGAGGCGCGTCTTGACGCCCTAGCGGTATAATGTTTCTGTAAGACAACGCCAGGCCTCTGCACTGATTGTTGTTTAGGCGCGTCTCGAGAAAGAAGCAAGTTTTTCAATATTTCGGAATAGGTGTATATTATGGTTGTGTGACGCACAATCACAATATGCACCTATTGGTTTTTTTGTCTACTTTCACATGGGCAGTACCTCACTCTATATCTTTTTGTGGAGGTCCTTTGCATGACTACGTGTCGCGTTTGTCACGGTGAATATGGACCGGGGGACGAGTGCCTGCGTTGCGGAAGTCAGGTCGATCTTGATGAGACATCTTATGATCTGAGTTCCTTTTTCTCTGGCTCAGCAGTCTTTTTATCTGCTTTTGCTAGCATCGTTATTGCTGTGATGATCTTGTGGATTATTTTTCCTACCAACGCGACTGATGAGCCAGAGAAACTATTCAGTCCGCTTTTTCTTGTCCTTTCGCTGTCGGGGGTAGTTCTGATGCCGTTTGCGCTACATCAACAGCTGTGGGCTTTCTGGGAGCGGCAATGGCTGTCAGAGATCTACGATATAGGCCATGTTCCCATCAGTTATTTGATGGTTGATCTACTGGGGATCATTCTCTTTGCAATTTTGGGCTCTTATGCTTTGTTCATATCATGGGGTAACGTTGGTTTGGATAAAAATATTGTCTGGTGGCGGAAGATGATTTTTGGCGGGACTCAGATGATTCTCTACGTTTCGCTTTCGACCGTGGTTTCACTCTATCGTCTCAATGGTTGGTTGAGGGACTTACGTCGCCACATGCCTCACCCTCTTTACGCGGATATGCCAAAGCTGAAGAAAGTGGTGTGTGCGGAAGTACTGAAAATGCTGGAGTTTGTTGACAAACAAGGAAACGTCCTTACGCCTGGATCTACTAACAATTATGCTGTGACGTTGGTTGTAAAGCAAGCCGCCAACCTGCAATTTCATATGACGTTTGGATTGGTGAACAGTCAGGGGAGGGGATTAGCTAGGCCGGAGGACATCGTGCACCGGGAGAAGAAGCGCCAGTGGGAGGTCGAAACCGACCGCTGGGGAAGGATCAAGGTTTTGCAACCGAAGAATGTTATCCACGTGGTTAGGGCGAGCTGATCGATTGATATGGCGGGGGAGAGCTGCATCGCTCCCAGAAAACCGAACAAATAATCCCTTTTTTATATTTGAATATTGGTACAAACTTCTTTTTTATAGTATAATCGTTCTATGAAACGTTATTCTGGTGAGGCGTAACCCGGCAACGTACCGTGTAGGTGAAAAGGAGTGGCCCAATGTCCCGAAAAACCGTATCTGTGTTGATATTGATCGTTGCATTGCTAATGGTGCCTTTGAGCGCATGTAACCGGTCGGCTGCCCCTCCGGTGTCTGAGGATGAGCTGATGCAGCAGACGGCGTCCGAAGCAGAGACTGAGGAGCCTACGGAAGAGCCAACGGAAGAAGTGACGGAAGAGCCGACCGAAGAACAGACGGAAGAAGCGACGGAAACGGCAACGGAGGAACCCACAGAGGAACCTACTGAAGAGCCAACGGAAGAGGCGACAGAGGAAGCCACGGAGGAGCCAACGGAAGAGCCGACGGAAGAACCCACCGAGGAGCCTACGGAGGAGCCTACCGAGACCGCGGCCGAAGAGACGACCACAACCGGTCAGCACGTCGTCAAGCCAGGCGAGAACCTTTTCCGCATTGCCCTAAGCTATGGCACGACGGTGGAGGCGTTGGCTGCGGCGAATGGTATCACGAATGCATCGCTCATCTATGTGGGCCAGGTGTTGGATATTCCCGGTGGTGGCGGTGGCACACCCTCACAGCCTGAACCAGGGGAGGGAGATCTCGTGCATGTGGTACAGCCCGGTGAAAACCTCTTCCGCATTGCGCTCAGGTACAACCTCGATTATTATTACCTGGCGAGCCACAACAATATCGAAAATCCAGCCTTGGTTTATGTGGGGCAGAAGATTTACATTCCTAGCCAGTGATCTGTGATTGAAATCACAAGTCTGAGCAACGACCGTATCCGGCGGGTGCAGACGCTACAGCGCAGCACCCGCCGTCGCATGCGGGCTAATGCGCTGGTCATTGAGGGGCTGCGGCTGGTACGTGAGGCTGTTGCGGCTTCGGTGGATATCGACGAGCTCTTCTACACCGAAGCGTTCGCTGCCGATGACCGGGGCGCGGCACTGCTGGCGCGGCTCGACGAGCGTTGCCTCACCTTGCTGCGTGTCACCGATGAGGTGATGGCAGCCATGGCCGATACGGAGACCCCCCAGGGCGTTCTCGCTGTGCTTCCCATCCCGGCGCTGGCCAACGATACCGCCCCTGGTCTGACGCTGCTGCCGGATGGCATCCGTGATCCCGGCAACATAGGCACGATGCTGCGCACCGCCTGGGCCACGGGCGTCCGGCGCGTGCTGATCCCGCCGGGGTGCGTCGATCCGACGAATCCTAAGGTTGTGCGGGCCGGCATGGGCGCACACTTCCACGTGCCCATCCGCACGCTCGCGTGGGAAGAGATCGAACCGATGACGGCTGATGAGACGATCTGGCTGGCCGAAGCCGAGGATGGCGTGCCTTATGACCGGGTCGATTGGTCTGGTCCGGTGACGTTGATCATCGGGGGAGAGGCGCAGGGTGCCGGCCCGGAGTCGCGGGCGCTGGCCGCTGGACGTCACGTCACCATCCCCATGGCCCCCGGCGTCGAATCGCTCAACGCGGCGATGGCGACGGCGGTGTTGCTCTTTGAAGCCCGCCGTCAACGCCAGCCGGGTGGTGGCTGATCGAGACAGGCGTCAGGACGGCACTGCCTCGGCGACTGCCCGCTCCCGTGCATCCGCGATGATCTTGGCGTGATCAAAGGCCAGTGGTGGCAGCGCGTCCACGGGCCACCACCGCGCGTCGGCAGCATCGTCGCCGGCGTTGAGCACGACCTTTTCTTGCACTACCCATCCCCAGAAGACGACGGAAACCGTCCACCCGCGAGGGTCGCGGCCTGGCGCCCCATAGGCAGCCAGCTGGCGCAGCGTCACCCCTGTGATTCCCGTCTCTTCTGCGAATTCGCGGTGCGCCGCCGCAGCCAACGTCTCCCCCTTTTCCACAAATCCACCGGGTAATGCCCACGCGCCGGCGAAGGGCGCGTCGCGCCGCTGAATGAGCAGCACTTCTTGTCCTGCGTCGGTCTCCCGGAAGAGGACGACGTCTGTTGTGACATTGGGCCTTGGATGCGGGTATGTGTAGGGCATCGGTGCGCGTCAGGCGGTCTGATCCACCAGGGCAACGAAGCGGTCGATGTTGCGACGGATGATCTCCAGGCTGGCTTCCCAGAAGGCCGGCGTTTGCACGTCGATGTCGAAGCGCTGCGCTAACGTCGCCGCGTCGGCCATACCAGTCTGGCTCAAGAGGGTGTCGTATTCGGCTTTGAACCCGTCTGGGTTCTGCTGATAGCGTGCGTAGAGGCCCAGGCTGAAGAGATGGCCGAACATATACGGGAAGTTGTAGAAGGTGCTGCTGTAATAAT
>CAYVKR010000022.1:19796-20956 GCA_964452025.1 uncultured Anaerolineales bacterium | reverse complement strand
ATGGGAAGCCGCCTATGGCGTTTGAGCGACCCTGGAACTGCTTCGTTTGCCCTCTTTGGGGTGGTCTTGCCATTCCCTGGCTCTTTGTTATGATGGCTCACGATGAAAACAACCCAAGTGTTCACCGTTGACCCGCGCCAGCCGGAGACTGCCGCGATCCGCCACGCAGCGGACGTCTTGCGGGCGGGCGGATTGGTCGCCTTTCCGACAGAAACCGTCTATGGCCTGGGCGCGAATGCGTTAGACGCCAAGGCCGTTGCGGGGATTTTTGCCGCCAAAGACCGTCCGGCCTATGATCCCATCATCGTGCACGTGACCGCGATGAGTGAGCTTCGGCGGCTCGTGCACACCGTGCCGCCGGTGGCGCGGACGTTGGCCGATAACTTCTGGCCCGGCCCCTTGACCCTCGTGCTACGTCGCTCGCCAATCGTGCCTGATACCGTCACCGCAGGCGGCGAGACCGTTGCCGTCCGCGCGCCCTCGCATCCCGTGGCCCGCGCTCTGATCCGCGCTGCCGGCGTGCCCATTGCCGCGCCCAGCGCCAACCGCTTTGGCCAGCTCAGTCCCACGCGGGCTGAAGACGTCCTCGCCGACCTGGAAGGGCGGGTGGACGTGGTGCTCGATGCCGGGGCTACGCCCGTCGGCGTCGAATCGACGGTGCTCTCGCTGGTGACGTCCATCCCCACCATCCTTCGCCCCGGCGGCGTGAGCCGCGAGGCGCTGGAAAGCGTCCTTGGCGTCGTGCGATTGGCCGCGCGTCCGGTGCAACCGACCCAGGAGACCGTTCCGTCGCCGGGTACGCTCCCGGAGCACTATGCGCCCCAGGCTCGACTGGTGCTCTATCGCGGACAGCGTGAGGCTATGCTGCGCGCCATGCGGGATCGCGCACTTGCCTTGCACGATCAGGGCCAGCGGGTGGGGTTGTTCCTCGCTGAGGAAGACGTCTCCTTCTTCGCCGGGCTGCCGTTGATTTTGCGTGCCGTGGCGCCGGCGGATGACCTGGACGCGGTCGCGCAGCGCCTCTTCTCGACGTTGCGGGCGTTGGACGCCGCCCAGGTGGACGTCATCCTGGCGCGGGACTTCGGGGCCACTGGCCTCGGATTGGCGGTCCGTGACCGACTTACCAGGGCAGCCGGTGGTCACGTCGTTGACGTTGAGGC
>CAYVKR010000022.1:0-19696 GCA_964452025.1 uncultured Anaerolineales bacterium | reverse complement strand
GGAGCAGTATACTCGAGCGTAGCGCTTTGGGTCACTGGACTGTAGTCCGTGACCGACTTACCAGGGCAGCCGGTGGTCACGTCGTTGACGTTGAGGCGGAGCAGTATACTCGAGCGTAGCGCTTTGGGTCACTGGACTGTAGTCCGTGACCGTTTGACCAGAGCCGCCGCCGGTCACGTCGTTGATGTGGGGAAAGGATAGCACGCCCGAAGATATGGATGGCGTGGAGCCAAATATTTACGCATCACGCAACACGCAACACGCGCCACGTTTCACGCATTGAATCCGTTCTATCCGGTGAATCCGTTGACACAAAAAAAGGCCGGAGCCCCTAGCCCCAGCCTTTCACATTACCCTTTAGCTCACCGCAAAAAATCCCGCAGCCGACGCGCGTGGGCCGGATGCCGCAGCCGGCTGAGCGCCTGCGCCTCAATCTGGCGGACGCGCTCCCGCGTGACGCCCATCTTCTTGCCGACCTCTTGTAGCGTGTAGGTCTCCCCATCCAGCAGACCGTAGCGCATCTGGAGAATCTTCACCTCACGCGGCGGCAGGTCGTCCAGAATCTCCATCAGCAGATCCTTGAGCATCGTCGCGCTTACCTCGTCGGGAGGCGCCGGACTCTCCTGATCTTCGACGAAGTCGCCGAGTGTGCTGTCTTGCTCGTCGTCCGTCGGCATCTCCAGCGAGAGCGGACGGCGCGCCACGTCCAGCATATGCTCGACTTTGTCCACCGGAATGTCCAGCTCCTCGGCCATCTCCGCCGGCGTAGGATCGCGCCCCAGGCGCTGTGTCAGCTTGTGGGAGATCCGCAGCAGCTTATTGATCTGGTCGCCCATGTGAACGGGCACGCGGATCGTCCGGCTCTGATCGGCAATCGCGCGCGTCACCGCTTGGCGGATCCACCAGGTTGCGTAGGTCGAGAATTTGTGACCGCGTTTGTAGTCGAACTTGTTAGCTGCGCGGATCAGGCCGATGTTGCCTTCCTGAATCAGATCCAGGAAAGGCACGCCGCGTCCAATGTACTTCTTGGCCACGCTGATGACCAGCCGCGAATTGGCGCGCACCAGATGCTCGCGCGCCCGAATGCCGTCATCCATAACCTTCTGATAATGGCGACGTTTCTCCGGCTTGCGTACGCGCTTGAGCTTCTGCTGCGCCTTTTTCCCCGCTTCCATCCGTTTCGCCAGCTCGACCTCTTGTTCTGCATCCAACAACGAGACCTGTCCGATCTTCTTCAGATAGATACCGATAGGATCGTCGATGGCGATAGCGCGGTAGATGTCTTCTTCGGTCTCGTCGACCTCATCCCCGTCTAGTCCGTCTCCATCCTCGTTCAAAACGGCGGTCTCTTCACTTTTTTCGATGCTGATATCCTGTTCCATCAAAGTCGTCAGAATCTCATCCAGCCGCTCGATATCATTCTCGACCTCTGGAAAGACTTGCAGGATGTCCTCATAGGTGACGTAGCCCTGCTCCTCGCCCAGGGACAGGAGATAATCCGCCCCGACCTCTTCGGAATCACGGCGGTTTTCGCGTAATGTTTTCGTCTTCACTCGTGTCTGTGCTGCCATCTATTCCTTGGTTGCTCCATGATGTTTAAATACGGTTCCTAACTTCAGTGTATCCGATTCTTTGAAAATGTTCAAATTTAAGGCACATAGGGCAAACGAAGCAGTTCCAGGGTAGCTCAAACACCATAGGCGGCTTCCTATCATGTTTCCCTCCCGCATCAACCCCAGTTTCGTTTGCCTTGCTTTTGCCTACGCAGGTTCTACGGTACAGAGGGCGTTTTCACCAGCGGACTTGCTTCGAAATCCCACATAGGGACAAACGAAGCAGTTCCAGGGTGGCTCAGACGCAACAGGCGGCTTCTAGTCATATTTGCCACGCGCATTAACTCCGGCTTCGTTTCCCTTGTTCTCGTCTACGTGTTTCTACGGTGCGGAGGGCGCTATCACCCACGGGCTTGCTTCGAAATCCCGCATAGGTTCAGAGAGGCATGACTACGCATACCTCAGCTCTCCACCGTTGCCCAAAAAAGAGCACCGGTAGGCAGATGCCGACCCGTGCTCTAAAATCCGCGTATCTGTGGGGGGCTACCCCAACGCCTAAACACTATAACATAGTTTCCCGCCGTTTGTCAAGCTATTTCTATCTGAAATCGCTGTTATGGGTTGCGACGGCGCGGTTGACGCTTAGCCCCTATCAGGTAAAATTAGGCGTTATGGATTATTATGCTGAAGCTCCTTTAATCGTGCAGGGGGACCGGACGGTGCTCCTGGAAGTCAATAACCCGCGCTATGAAGAGGCGCGAGATCATCTCGCGCGCTTTGCTGAGCTGGAGAAAAGTCCGGAATACGTGCACACGTATCGTCTCTCCTCGCTTTCGCTCTGGAATGCGGCCGCCGCTGGATTGGACGCTGACGCTATCCTGGATGGACTGGATCGCTTCTCAAAATATCCCGTTCCGGATAACGTGCGCGTGGAGATCCACGAGGCTATCTCCCGGTATGGACGGGTCCGGCTGATTCAGGACCCGCTGGACGAGAGCCGGTTACGTCTCACGTCGGATGATACCATGCTGCTACTGGAGTTGGAGCGCAACCGCTATCTCCGCCCTTACATTCTGGAGCGGCTGGGGCCGCACACCTTCCAGGTGCCTGCCTCTCGACGCGGTCACGTCAAGCAGGCGCTGGTCAAGGCGGGCTATCCGGCGGCCGACCTGGTCGGCTACGTGCCCGGCGCGCCGCTGGAGTTTCACTTGCGCGACGTCGCCCAGTCCGGCGATCCCTTCCGCATCCGTGGCTACCAGCAGGAAGCTGCCGAGGTCTTCTGGGCCGGCGGCTCGGAAGCGGGGGGATCGGGCGCCATTGTGCTGCCCTGTGGCGCCGGGAAGACCATGGTCGGCATGGTGGCGATGGAGAAAGCGCAGGCCCAGACCCTGATCCTCACGCCCAGCACTATCGCGGCGCGCCAGTGGCGCGAGGAACTGCTGGACAAGACCTCGCTCACCGATGAGATGATCGGCGAGTACAGCGGCGACCGCAAGGAGATCCGGCCCGTGACTATCAGCACCTACCAGATCCTCACACACCGCAAACGCGGCACCAAGGGTAAGAACCTGCCGTTGGAAAAGGAATTCCCGCATTTTGCGCTCTTCAACGCGGAGGATTGGGGCCTGATCATCTACGATGAGGTCCATCTTTTGCCCGCGCCGGTCTTCCGCATTACGGCGGAGATCCAGGCGCGCCGCCGCCTCGGGTTGACGGCGACGCTGGTGCGGGAAGATGGCCGTGAGGAGGACGTCTTCTCGCTCATCGGGCCGAAGAAGTACGATGTGCCCTGGCGCGACCTGGAACACCAGGGCTGGATCGCGCCTGCCATCTGCTGCGAGGTGCGCGTGCCGCTTTCCAAGGAGCGGCGGCTGCAATACATCACCACGGAGCGCCGCCGTCAGTACTCCGTCGCAGCGCAGAGCCCTCGAAAGCTGGAAATCCTGGATGAGCTGCTGCGTCACCATGAGCACGACAACGTCCTGGTCATCGGTATGTACCTTGATCAGCTGGGTGAAGTGGCCGAGCGCTATGACCTGCCGCTTATCACCGGACAGACGCCCAACGCGGAGCGCCAGGTGCTGTACGAAGCCTTCCGTAAGGGCGAGGTGAGCACGTTGGTGGTCTCCAAGGTGGCCAACTTCTCCATTGACTTGCCGGACGCCAACGTGGCAATCCAGATCTCCGGTACCTTTGGCTCGCGCCAGGAAGAAGCCCAGCGGTTGGGCCGGATTCTGCGCCCCAAAGACGACGGTCAGCGCGCGTACTTCTACTCCATCGTCAGCAAAGAGACGGTGGATCAGGAGTACAGTGCCAACCGGCAGCGCTTTTTGACCGAGCAGGGCTACCAGTACGTGATCCTCTACGACGACGAGGTGCCAGAAGCGCTCTCGACGCTGGAAGACGCGGCGGAGCGCGAGGCCGATTCCCGCCATGATGTCGACTGACTGCGGTCTGCGCTTTGAACCGCTGGTGCGTGGCGTCTTTGTGCAGCGAGACAATCGCTTCCGCGCGCAGGTGCGGTTGGATGAGGAGGGGGCTGCGACCGTGGCCTATCTGCCCAACCCCGGACGCTTGCAGGAGCTGCTGGTGCCGGGGCGTACCGTGCTGCTGCGTCCTGCCGAGGCCGCGCATCGACGGACGGATTACGACCTCAGTTTGATCAACGTGGAGGAGGGCCCCTGGGTCTCCCTGGACTCCCGCTTACCCAATTCACTGGTGGCGCGCGTGCTGGATTGTGGCGGCCTGCCGGGCTTTGAGCGCTATCCAGAGGTGCGCCGCGAGGTCGCGCTGGGTAAGAGCCGCCTGGACTTCTTGCTGGGCGGACACAGTCCCCGTTGTTGGCTGGAGGTCAAATCGGTGACGCTGGTGGAGGGCGAGACGGCGGCGTTTCCAGACGCGCCGACAAAGCGCGGACGCCGTCACGTCCGGGAGCTGCAAGCTGCCGTAGAAGCGGGTGAGCGGGCGGCGGTGCTTTTCGTCGTTCAGCGCGACGATGCCCAACGCTTCTCGCCTCACGATGCCACCGATCCTGCCTTTGGTGCGGTGCTGCGAACGGCGGCGGAGGCCGGCGTCGAGGTGCGGGCGCTGCGCTGTCGCGTCACCCCGGAGGGCATCTGGCCTCTGGGTGAGCTGCCCGTAGCCTTGTGAGCAGTCATAGGATCGTGCTGTGAGCGCACATTCTACGTCTTTTGAGAGTAGATACGTTGACGACCAGACGACCAGACTACTTGACTACCAGACGACCTGACTACCTTTGAGGAGTCACATGACCGACGCTGAGAAAGCACGCAGAGCGCAGCTGGCGCAGGCGACGGAGGCGCTTGGATTCGAGTTGCAGGCCCCGCCCGAACCGCAGCCCCTGGAGGAGATGCCGCATTGGCTGCTCCCCGACGACGAGCGACCGGAGAACGCCGCCATCCAGCGTATTGTGCAGGACGAGTGGCCCGTCGCGTTCATTCGAAAGCAGATCCGCAAGCTAGGGGGCAAGCCGCACGGGCGCTCTCGATTGGATCTGGCGACACAGCTCGTGGAGACCTTCATGGACCCGCACCGCCTACAGGTGGTTGTGGACAATCTCAGCGACGCTGCACAGGCTTACTACGCCCAGGTGCTTTTCAATCTACGCCTTCCGCGCAGCTTTCCTCAACAGACAGACAAGACCCATCTCATCCAGGAGCCTGAGGGTCCCATTGGGCCGCTGCTCAACGAGATTCTCGACGCGGGTCTGATGCTTGAGCGGGAGGGTGGGGTGTTCGTACCCACCGCGATGATGGCGCGCATGCCCGCGCTCTATCTCACACTACCGCCGTCAGCGAACGTCCCGGCGCCGGACAATCCGACGCTGGCGCACCCGCTGTGTGCTGTGCAGCAGATCCAGCAGCTACTCGGACTGGTGCGGGCTCAGAAGAGCCGTTTGCGCTCTGAGCGTCTCTGGAAGCGGCGGCCTGCCAAGTACATGGAGCAGCCCTCGTTGGCGTTGCCGACGCCGGAGGAAGCGCGTCGGCTCAACGGTCAGGCGCAACCGCAACAGACCCACATCGATCTGATGGCCCCAGAGCCGCGCCTGGCGCCGGAGACGCTTGCGCGCTGGGCCGGGATCTTTGACGGCGATCCGGAGGCCGCAGAGTTGATCTATCATCTTCTGCGCGCGGTGGGTGTGCTGCGCCCCGGCTCGCCCATCACGCTAGAGCCGGGCGTTACAGAACGCTTCCTGGCCCTGGCGCCGGGGCACCAGTTGGCCTTGCTGCTGCGCTATGCTGTGACGATGGGCCTCTACGACGTCTTCTGGCCCTTGTGGCGCGCCGGCCGTGTGCAGGTGCGCTGGCACTATCGCCTTTACCAGGGACTGCATTACTACACTAGCGCCATGGTGCGGGCGCTCTATCAGGTGCGCCTCCGCATGCTGGAGCTCCTGGCGCTGTTGCCGCCGGATCGTTGGCTCACCCTGGACGCGACGTTGGACATCGCACGCCGGTTGCCGGTGGACAATCCCGCGTATCTGTTCGGATCGGTGCGCTTTCATGATACCCAGGGGGAGTTTTCCGGCTTCCTGGATCACTACGCGCGTGCTTTCATCGAGCGGCTGCTTTGGCCCCTGGGCGTGAGCGATCTGGCCTACACGGAGACCGGCGAGTTGCACGCTTTCCGGCTGCACGCCCTGCAGGATCTGGTGTGGGAACGCCAGGATGCCCTGCCCATGCCCTCAATCACGTGGGAAGGCGCGGAGGCCGTGCAATGGGTGGAGGAGCCGCGCAGCGTTGCGCTCTCCCCGCCGGTGCCGGTAGACGTCTTACGCCAGGTGCAGCGGTGGGCAGAGGCTGAAGGCGTTGTAGAGGGCGCGCTCCGTTACAAGTTGGATCTGATGCGCCTCTACGAGACCTTCAAAGCCGGCGAGAGCGCGGAGACGCTGGCGACGGCCTGGGAAGCGGCGGCCGGCATGCCCGCGCCGGAACCGTTGGCCGACTGGTGGATGTGCTGGTGGGCGCGGTATGGTCACGTCCAGCTCTATCCGCGCCAGGCGCTGCTGGAAGTCCAGGATGAGTTCACCCTGCACGAGCTCCAGGTCGCCGTGCCGGAGCTGCGTGAAGCACTACTGGCCCGCCTGACGCCGCAGACCGCGCTGGTGCGGCGGGATCAAGTCGAGCCGTTGATACAGCAGATGGAAGCCCAGGGCTATATGCCCAAGCTCATCTCACTGACGTCATCGAAAGAGGAGCGTTGAGATGGAGTCGCTACGTCTTTCGCTGGAGACTTATTACGCGGACGGGGTGCGCGCGATCGCTGAGGCCAATGGCATTCCTGACGCGGAGGAGCGGACCAAACGGGAGCTCATCAACCGGCTGGTCAAGGAGATTCCGCGCCGCGCCGGGGATGCGGCCACGGTCGCCGCGCTCACAGAAGCAGAGCAGGCCACGTTGGCCGTGCTGCTGGCGCACGGCGGGCAGTCCACGCCCTCGGAGGTAGCGGTGCCGCTGGCGCTGGCAGGGCTGATCCGCCTGGAAAACGTCCAGGATGCTGCCAACGATCTGCCGACATTTGAGAGCGTGCTGCATGCGCTGTTGCATCGAGGCTTTCTGGTTAACCTGACGCCGCCGGTAGGCTCGTCAACCCGGCGCAGATTCACGCCGCTTTACGAGATCGCCATCCCGCCAGAGGTGGTGCGGGTGCTCTCGCACGTCGAGCTGGCGAAACCGAAGCCACGTTCTGATCTCTCGCTGATGGCGCCGCCGGCCCACGTCGAACAGCGTCCCATGTCCGACGTCCTGCGGAGGTTGTTTTTCGTCTGGGCAGAGTTGCGGCGAGAGCCGGCCTCGGCCCTTAATGCCGGGGGCATCTACAAACGCGACGCGCGCCGTCTTGCCAAGAGCCTGGGGCTTCCCTTTTCCGAGCATGAGGAGGAGATCCGCTGCCTGGTCGATCTGTTGCTGGAGATGGGCCTGTTGGTCGAGACGATAGACGATGTCTACGTTGAGGAATCCGAGGATCAGCTGCGGTTCTGGTCGCAGCCCATCGTCGTGCAGATCAGGCGCCTGCTCTCGGCCCTCAACGATCTCAGTCCCGAGATTACTTTTGATCTCTCACCGCTGAACGCCGTGCGCACGTACGCTTATTACACGATGAACCCCCGGCCCATCGACATGCTCTATACCGACGTGCTGGAGCTCTTCAGCGGGATGACCGAGAACGTCTGGTTTCCCCTGGACGCTTTCCTGGCGCTGCTAAATGGAGATAAACCGGGAACGTTTGTACTCAGTCAAGAGAGTGTCACGACACTGTACCGTCAGCTGCGTTGGAGCGGAGTGCGGGAGCATATGTCGGCGCGCAGGACGCGACTTAGGGAGGCTCTACGCACCGTGGATCGGCAGGGCATGGAGCAGATACTGGCCCGGCTGAAGGAATTGGGCGTCGTCATGTTGGGCTACGACGAAGGTGGCGGGCCGCCCATCGGCCTGCAGCTGACGCCCATGGCCCACGCGGCGCTCACCGGGCAGCCCTACGAGGACGTCGACGCCACGCTGGGTCAGGTCATCCTGCAGCCCGATTTTCAGCTCCTGGCGCTGGGCCCGGTGCCGCTGGAAACACTCTCGCGCATCGAGCACATCGCCGAGCGCACCAAAGTCCAGCCGGCGGCGGTCTCCTATCGCATCACGCGGGAGAGTGTCTATCGGGCGTTGCAGCTCGACGAGACACTTTCCGGCATCCTGGGTTTCCTGGCGGAGGTGACGGAGACGCCGCTGCCGCAGAACGTGGCACGGACCCTGCGGGAGTGGGGCGCGCAACACGAGCGCATCACCCTGCGCGAACCGGTGCTGGTGTTGCAGGTGGATCGGCCTGAGCGTCTGCAGCAGCTGCGAGAGGATGCTTGCTTGCGTGAGCTGCTTCATCCGCTGGACGCGACGATGGCCTGGGTGCCGTCGCGCAGCGCGCTCCAGGTCGAGCAGCGCCTCTGGGAGTTGGAGATGCTGCCGGCGCTCTCGCGCGGCCCCGACGAAGACCTGTCGCACAGTCTGTCCTGGGAAGGCGGGGGGCGCCTGCAGGCGCGCCATCCGCTGCCCAGCCTCTACGTCACGGGTACCGTGCAGCGCTTTGCCGAGGCTACGGACGATGGCTGGTGCCTGACGGCGAAGAGCGTTCGGTCGGCGGTGAGCGCGGGCCTTGACGTGCCGGAGATCGTCGCCCTGGTGGAGCAGATGACGGGGGGCGCGCTCCCGTCGACGTGGGAGAAGCGCTTGAAGGCCTGGGGCGGTCACTACGGCGACGCGCAGACGGCGCGGGTGCGGCTGCTGCGCTTTGAGACGCCGGAGACGCTGACCGAGCTTCGTGCGTCGGAACGCCGCCTGCGCCGCCGCCTGCACCCCCTCGATGGGCAGAACGGACATCTGGCGGTCGTGGAAGAAAAACACTGGGACGACGTCCGGACCGTGCTGGAAGAATGGGGGGTTACCGTCGAGAAAAGCACGTGGTGGTGAGGTAGTCAGATAGTCGGGTAGTCGAGTGGTCCATCTAGCATCCAGCATCTAGTATCTAGCATCCAGTACCCGTTTGACGCTGTCGTTCACCTGCCTATAATCGCCTTGGAGGTGACATGAAAGGTATCTTTGAGAGTTTACGCAAGACACGTGACGCCGTCTTCGGCCAGATCGCGACGGTCTTTGGCGCTGGAGAGATCACCGAGGAGACCTGGGAGGATCTAGAAGCGCTGCTTATCCAGGGCGACGTGGGCGTGCACACGGCTCTGGCGCTGGTGGAGCGCCTGCGCGAGCGGGTGCACGACGAGGGGGTCTACCGCACCGAGAATTTTCAGGGCATTCTGGAGGAAGAGATCGAGCAGCTGTTGCCTGAGCCGGAGCCGCTCAACCTGGATTGGCCCCTGGCAGTCATCCTGGTGGTGGGCGTCAACGGTTCCGGCAAGACCACCAGCATCGCTAAACTGTCCCACCGCTTCAAACAGCAGGGGCGCAAGGTGATGCTTGCCGCCGCGGACACCTTCCGCGCCGCCGCCGTCGACCAGCTCGATATCTGGGGCGAGCGCGTCGGTGTGCCCGTCATCAAGGGGCAGGCGGGCAGTGATCCCGGCGCCGTGACCTACGATGCCATCCAGAAAGCGCGCTCGCAGGAGATGGACGTGCTGATCATCGACACCGCCGGTCGGTTGCACACCCAGCACAACTTGATGGAGGAGCTGAAGAAGATCCGCCGTATCGTTGCCAAACGTGTGGCCTGGGGGCCGCACGAGACGCTGCTGGTGCTGGACGCCACGACGGGCCAGAATGGCCTCTCGCAGGCGCAGCACTTCACCGACGCCGTGGACGTCAGCGGGGTGATTCTTGCCAAGTTGGACGGCAGCGCCAAGGGCGGCATGGTGCTCTCCATCGGCGAGCAACTGGATCTGCCCATCCGCTTTGTAGGCACCGGAGAGACGCTGGAGGATCTGGCGCCCTTCGACCGTGAGGCCTTCGTCGAAGGTCTGTTGGGCAGATCGTGACGAGGGCGTATTCGCTGCAACGATAGCAAAGGCGAGGTTGTATGAAAACCGTGCTTATCGGTATGGAGCCGGATTGGATCTCTGACCAACAGCTGGCGGAGGTGGACGCGCTGGTGCCCGACGCCGACGTGCTCGTCACCCGCGAGCGTGCGGAGATGGACGCGGCGCTGGAGGAGATTGAGATCGCCGCCGGCCTGATCCCCCGGGAGATCATCATGGACGCGCCTAACCTGCGCTGGTTCCAGCAGTTTGGGGCCGGCGCGGACTGGCTGCTGGACCATCCGGAGGCCGTGGACAAGCCCTTTCTGCTTACCAACGCCAGTGGCATTCACGGCATCCCCATCAGCGAGCACATCTTCGCCCTGTTGTTGACCTTTGCGCGGCAGTTGCACCAAGTGCTGGACGCCCAGGCGCGCCGCGAGTGGGAGGTGCCGCCCGGTGAGACGCTCTTCGAGCTGGCGGGCAAGATCATCTTGTTGGTCGGCGTAGGGGCCATCGGCAGACGCACGGCGCGCCTGGCGCAGGCCTTTGGCATGCGCGTGGTGGGTGTCCGCCGCGATCCGTCGCAGAGCGAGCCCCACGTCGACGAGATGGTCGGCCCGGAGCGCCTGGGCGCGCTGCTGCCGGAGGCCGATGTCGTCGTGCTGACGGTACCACTCACCGAGGAGACGCACCACATGATCGAGGCCAATGCACTGCGGCGGATGAAATCGACGGCTTATCTTATCAATATCGGGCGGGGCGGCACGGTGGACGAGGAGAGCCTGGTGGAGGCGCTGCGCGCTGGCGAAATCGCCGGGGTGGGGCTCGACGTCTTTGAGACGGAGCCGTTGCCGGAGGATTCGCCGCTCTGGGAGATGGACAACGTGCTGATCACGCCCCACTATTCGGGCAGCACGCCGCACTACTTCGAGCGCTTTCTGGGCATATTTCTGGATAATCTGCACCGCTTTCAGCGCGGTGAGCCGCTGCGAAACGTCGTGGACAAAGCGCTTGGATACTAGCTGTGGGGAGGATTACGCTGACGCAGGAATGATCACAGAAGGATGAGAATGAACGAGGGAATGCAGATGGATTGGGATGTCTATAACTTGCCGGAAGAGGCACAACGCCTGGTAGAAAACTGCCCGGCGCTGACGGTGGTCAGCACACGCACCGAACTGGTCAACATGGCCTGTGGCGGGCTGGGCAGCAACGCTTTTGAAGTCACGTATGAGGTGCCGGGACATGGGAACGTCCTGGAGGCGACGGTGGTTCGCGTGAAGAACGGCGTCGCTGCCAACTATCCCGAGCCGTACATGCGTCGCCGTGATCCCAATTGTCTCGTCATCGCCGATGTTCTGCCCACGGACAAACCCCGTTTCCGCGCGCGCTTTGGGGAGGACTTCGATTCACTCCGTGAGCAGACCTTTGCCTGGCTTGAGAAGCAGCCGTTGGTGATTTTTGGCTTCGTCTCCGGCAAGGAGAGCATGGGGCTGGATACGGTCTGCATCGCGCCGGCCAACGCCGGATTCTTCGCCCTGGGCCTGGCGCTGCTGCAGGGCATCATCCCCCAGCAGGAGATCCCGGAGGATTTTGAGCCGGAGGCCGTGCTCTACGTGGCGCCGCCCTTCCGCCATACGCACTTCGAGGGCAAGCAGGTGGTGGTGCACAATCGGCTGCCCGATCTCCACGAGGTCTTTTCCTACAATCTCTACCCCGGTCCTAGCGCCAAGAAGGGCATCTACGGTGTCCTGCTGACGCAAGGTGAGCGGGAGGGATGGGTCACCACGCACTGCTCGACGGTGCGCGTCGTCACGCCCTACGATAACGTGACCACCATCATGCACGAGGCCGCCAGTGGCGGTGGGAAGAGTGAGCTGCTGGAGCAGGCGCAGCGCACCGAGGACGGGCGCCTGCTGCTGGGCGAGAACCTGGTCAACGGGCAACAGCTCTACCTGGAGATCCCCCGGTCGTGCCGGCTGCATCCTGTGGCTGATGACATGGCGCTCTGCCACCCGTCGTTGCAGCGTCACAACGGCAAGCTGGTGCTCACCGACGCCGAGGACGCCTGGTTCCTGCGCGTCAACCACATCGATCACTACGGCAAGGACGTGCACCTGGAGCGGCTCACGGCCCAGCCGCCCACCGATCTGCTCTTCTTGAATATCCAGGCGGTGCCCGGCGGACGGGCGTTGATCTGGGAGCATACCGAGGACGCGCCGGGCAAGCCCTGCCCTAATCCGCGCGTCACGATCCCTCGCCACATCGTGCCGGGCATCATCAACGAGCCGGTGACGGTGGACATCCGCAGTTTCGGCGTGCGGACGCCGCCGTGCACGCGGGAGAAGCCGACGTATGGCATCATCGGCCTCTTCCACCTGCTGCCACCTGCACTGGCCTGGCTCTGGCGTTTGGTAGCGCCGCGCGGCTTCGCCAACCCCAGCATCGTCGACGGCAACGGCATGAGCAGCGAGGGCGTCGGCTCTTACTGGCCCTTCGCCACCGGGCGCCGCGTCGATCAGGCCAACCTGTTGCTGCGTCAGTTCCGCACCAACATCCGCAACCGCTACATACTCTGCCCCAATCAGCACGTAGGCGCGTGGAAAGTTGGCTTTATGCCGGAGTGGGTGGCCCGCGAGTACCTGGCGCGACGGGGCGCGGCGCGCTTTCAGCCGGAGCAGCTCAGCCCGGCGCGCTGTCCGCTCCTGGGCTACACGTTGAACCATCTGCTGGTGGAAGGACGCACCGTGCCCCAGTACCTGCTGCGCGTCGAAGAACAGCCAGAGGTCGGCTTGGAAGGATTCGACGAAGGCGCTGAGATTCTCTATGGCTTCTTCCGCGAGCAGCTGGCCCAGTTCCTGGCGCCTGATCTTGATGCGCTAGGGCAGGAGATCATCCAATGCTGTCTGGATGGCGGCAGCGTCGACGATTACGCGGCGCTGATCCCCCGCTTGGACACCGAGGACTTACGCTGAAAAACTATCTGTGTCAACGGATGCAGCGGATGTGACAGATGCTTGTTTGGAACGTGCTAGCGTTCAACTGACTTTCAACCTGGGATCGTTCCTCGGTTAGAAGCATGGGTAGATACCCAGAGCCAAGGACCGATCCTAGCGAACCGGGCAACTTTTAACTTGCAACTTTCAATCAGTATTTGTTTGAAGGAGTTTACACATGAGTGATTTAGCCGCACGCCTTGAAAACGTCGCCACCCGTCTAGAAGCCATCTGGAGGCGGCTTTGACGTACCTGACAAACGTCGAGAATTAGAGAAACTAAAACAACGCGCAGCGGCCCCTGATCTCTGGGATGATCCCGAGACGGCGCGCCGGGTCATGCAGCGCCTCTCCTCGCTTCAAGAGGAGATCGATGATTGGACGGATCTGCGCCAGCGCACGGAGGACGCTCAGGAGCTGCTGGCGTTGGATGACGAGGAGCTGCTGCCCGATTTGGAAGAGGAAGGCGCGGAGCTGGAACGGGAGCTGGAGCGGGCCGAATTCCGCCTGATGCTCTCCGGCGAGTACGACCGGGGCGGCGCCATCTTCGCCGTCCACGCGGGAGCCGGCGGCACCGACGCTCAGGATTGGGCGCAGATGGTGCTGCGAATGTATCTCCGGTGGGCCGAGCAGCGCGGCTACAAGACGGAGATTCTGGATTCCATGGAAGGGGAGGGTGCCGGTCTGAAGAGCGCCACCGTCGCGGTCTCCGGTGACTTTGCCTACGGTTATCTCCGAGCCGAACGGGGCGTCCACAGGCTGGTGCGCCTTTCGCCCTTCGACTCGGCGCACCGGCGGCATACGTCCTTCGCGTTGCTGGAAGTCTGGCCCGATCTGAGCGAGGACGTCGACGTGGAGATCAACACTGACGATCTGGAGGTGGAGACCTTCCGCGCGTCGTCGGCGGGCGGACAGCACATGCAGAAGAACGAGACGGCGGTGCGCATTCACCACGTACCCACCGACATCGTCGTGCAGTGCCAGAACGAGCGCTCGCAGTCGCAGAACCGCATGACCGCCATGCGCATTCTCAAGGCGCGCCTGATCCAGCTGGAGGAGGAGAAGCGGCAGGAGAAGATCGACGCGCTGAAGGGCGAGCATCAGTCGGCGGCCTGGGGCAACCAGATCCGCTCGTACGTGCTCCATCCCTATCAGATGGTGAAGGATCACCGCACCAACCACGAGACCGGCAACGTTGATGCGGTGCTGGACGGTAGCCTGGACGAGTTCATCGAGGTCTATCTGCGCCAGCAGATGGGCGACGGGGAGGCCGCTTAAAGACCTAGCATGGACCTGTTATCCAATGTGCGTGATTACATCCGGCGCCATGGACTGCTGGAGCCAGGGCAGACGGTGGTCGTCGGCGTCTCCGGCGGCCCGGATTCTGTCGCGCTGCTCGACGTGCTGCGCCGCCTGGTCGCGCCGTTCCGGCTGGAGCTCCACGTGGCGCACTTGCACCACGGCATGCGCGGCGCCGACGCCGACGCCGACGCCGATTTCGTCATGGCGCAGGCGGAACGGTGGGATCTTCCCGCCACGGTGCTGCGCGTCGGTCTGCCGGAGATCGCGGAGAAACACGGTCTGGCCCTGGAGGAGGCGGCCCGCCGCGTGCGGTACGCCTTCCTGGCGCAGACGGCGCAGCGCGTCGGCGTGGAGACGGTCGCCGTGGGCCACAACGCCGACGACCAGGCCGAGACGGTGCTGATGCATCTTTTGCGCGGCGCCGGGCTGGCGGGTCTGCGGGGGATGCTGCCCGCCACGCCCCTGGCGGACTACCGTCTGCTGCCCTTCGGGGCGCTGGGCAAGGACGTGGCGGAGGCCGGCGAAGGGCTGACTCTGATTCGCCCGCTCCTGGCGTGCTCGCGCGCGGAGATCGAAGCCTACTGCGACGCGCGCGGCCTGGACTGGCGCGTCGACCGTTCGAACTGGGATACGACGTTCTTCCGTAACCAGCTGCGCCACGAGGTGCTGCCCTATCTGGCGGAGATCAACCCGCAGATCCGTGAGCGGCTCCGTAACCTGGCGGAAGTGGTGCGCGCCGATTACGAGGTGCTGGATGCGGTGGTGGAGCGAGCATGGGATGATCTGCTGGTCGCCCGGCACGTTGACGCCATCGCCTTTGATCTCTCGGGCTGGCGGACCCAGCCGCTGGCGGTGCAGCGCGCGCTGATCCGGCGGGCGGCCTACGCGCTGCGGCGCACGCTGCGCGACGTCAACTTTGTGCACGTTGAGCAAGCGGTGGACGTGGCGTTGCACGGCGGGACGGGCGCGGAAGCGACGCTGCCGCGCGGCCTGGTGGCGCGCGTGGGCTACGAGCGCCTGACCGTCGCCGATGCTGAGGCGCTGCACCTGCCGGAGGATCGGCCCTGGCTGCCGCCGCAGACGGAACTGCCGGTGGAGGTGCCGGGTGAGACGCCGCTGCCGAGCGGCTGGCGGCTGTGGGCGACGCTTTTGGACAGGTGGGATATGGCGGATATCACGCAGAATCCTGACCCGCTGACGGCCTGGCTGGACGCGGAGGCGGTCGGGCCGCAGCCGGTATTGCGGACTCGCCGGCCAGGGGACCGGTTTGCGCCGCAGGGCATGGAGGGTGCGCACGTCCAGCTGAGCGATTTTCTGATCAACGTCAAGCTGCCGGAGCCGTGGCGCGATCATCTGCCGCTGCTGGTGGGTGAGGCGGGTATCCTATGGATCGTCGGCTGGCGCGTCAACGAGCACGCCCTGGTCCGCCCTGACAGCAAACACGTCGTCCGCCTGCGCTTTCTTCCGTCCACAGAACAGACCGAAGTGAGCGCGTGAAGCCCATGAATCGACAAACCATCACGCAACACGCCAACCCTATCATCATCCATCACCGGAGGTGACCATGGCTAAATATCTCGTGCTCGTCGCCGGGAATATCGGCGCAGGCAAGACTTCGTTGGCTGAGCGGTTGGGGGAGCGGCTGGGCTGGGAGGTGGCCTACGAATCTGTGGTCGATAATCCCTATCTGGCCGATTTCTACGCCGATATGCGGACCTGGAGTTTCCATCTGCAGGTCTTCTTCCTGGGGCATCGGGCCGCACAGCACCAGCGGATGGCGGCGGTCGCCCCGTCCGCCGTCATCGACCGCAGCATCTACGAGGACGCGCATATCTTTGCCCGCGCGCTGCACGAGGACGGCAATATGACGGAGCGGGACTATCTTGCTTACCGCCGGCTCTACGATTTCGTGATCAGCTCGCTGCCGCGCCCCGATCTGTTGATCTATATCCAGACGGGCGTGCCGACGCTGCTCTCTAGAATCCGGGCGCGTGGACGCGAGATGGAGAAGGGCATCTCCGGTGACTATCTCTCGCTGCTTGAGCGTTTCTATGATGAGTGGCTGGCGTCCTTCGACATCTGTCCGGTGTTGACGGTGCCTGGCGACGCGCTGGATTTTGTGAAATACCCGCGCCATCTGCAGATTATCGCGGAGCGGGTGCAAGCGAAGTTGGCGGGCAAAGAGGTTGTGGAGTTTCCCAACATGGAGGCGTTGCATGCCAGCTGAGTATGGCGAGCCGCTGACGGAGCGCCAGCTGGAGATTGTGGCGCTGGTGGCGGAGGGGCTGACCAACCGCGAGATCGCGGCGCGGCTCTTTATCAGTCACAATACCGTCAAGGTGCATTTGCGCAACGTCTTCGCCAAGACCGGCGTGGCGTCGCGCACGGAGCTCTCGATGCTGGCGATGCGTGAAGGGTGGGTCGCCGTCTCGGAGGCGGAGGGCGATCTAGCGCCGGTCCAGGTGGAGGTATCGGATGGCGCGGAGGTTGAGGTGGAGAGGGGCGAGGCGACCGAGGTTGAGGAGATGCCCTCGGCGTTTAGCCTGCCGGAGTGGCCTCGCGTGCGCTGGATCGGGCTGGGCGTTGGGCTGATCCTGGCGCTGGTCGTGCTTTTCCTGCCGCCGCGTCAGCCCGCGGAGGTTAGTGGAGGTGGATCGGCACAGGCACTGGTCGATCAACCGGCGATTCAGGAGTCGGCGCCCATCGCCGCTGAGGACGACGGCTGGGAGGAGCTTCCGCCGCTCCCGGTCCGGCGTGCGCGTTTTGGCGCGGCGGCGTTGGATGAGCACATCTACGTGGTCGGCGGCTTGACGGCGGAGGGGTTGTCGGCGCGCCTCGACGTCTACGACGTTACGTCTGCGTTGTGGATGGAGGCTGCGCCGCGTCCACTGGCGCTGGCGAACGTCCAGGCTACGTCTGTGGGAGGCGCGGTGCTGGTGCCGGGCGGCTGCGACGCCGAGGGCACGCCGACGGCGTCGGTGCACCGCTATCTGCCGGACGATGATGTGTGGGAGGAGGTTGCGCCGTTGCCGGAACCGCTCTGCGCCTACGCGCTGACGACCTACGAGGGTCAGGTCTATCTTATCGGCGGCTGGAACGGGCGCACCTATCGCGCGGTTGCCTATCGCTATGACGCGGGCGACGACGTCTGGACCGAGCTGGCGTCCCCGGGCGAGGCGCGGGGCTTCGGTGGGGCGGCGGCGCTGGGCGACCGCGTCTTCTACGTCGGCGGCTACGACGGTGACGAGCGCGCGACGTGCGAGGTCTACGTGCCGGCGGAGCAGCGGTGGGACGTCTGTGCGTCGTTGTTGCAGCCGCGCGGTGGCCTCGGCCTGACGGCCTTGGGCGGTCAGCTCTTCGCCGTGGGCGGCGGGTGGGAGAGCTACCTGGGGTTCAACGAACGATATGATTTCAAGGAGAACCATTGGTCCGTGATTGGGACACCGCTGGTTGGCGAATGGCGCAATCTGGGCGTGGTCAGCTGGGAGACGTCTGTTTACGCCATCGGCGGTTGGAGCGCTGACTACCTCAATCGCACGTATACGCTAGAGGTCCTTCCCTTCCGCGTCTTCATCCCCGTGACGCTGCCCTAATCCAGCATCCAGCTTCAAGCATCCAGTACAGGAGACGACATCATGGCGCAAGCAGTGGTATCCAAGAACGTACCGCAGGCCGCACCGGTGGAGAAAGCGACGTTGGCGACCCGTTGGCAGACGTTGGTCGCGTTGGCCTTCGGCTATTTCATCGATCAGGGAGAGGGGCAGGCCATGTCCGTGCTCTTTCCCACCTTGCAGCGACTCTGGGGCCTTTCGCTGACCAATCTGGGCACCATCGGCACCATTCGCAATATCCTGCAGGCGTTCAGCGCGCCCTTCTGGGGCTATGCTGCCGACAAACTCTCGCGTAAGCAGGTCATTATCTTTGGCACAGGCGCCTGGGGCATCTGGACGGCGATCTGTGGACTGACGCAGAATTTTGGGCAGATGCTGGTGGTGCGCGCCATCTCCGGGCTGGGATTGGGGTGTCTGATGCCCGCGACGTTTTCCTTGATGGCGGACACCTTCCCGCCGAAACGGCGGGGACGGGCCCTGGGGGTGCTGGAGGCCATCGGCGTGCTGGGGATTATTATCGGCACGCTGGGGCTGGGGATGTTGGCGACGCCGACGCTCTGGCGCTGGGGATTTCTGGTGCTGGGCTTATCCAGCGTCGCGTCTGGCGTGCTGGTGGCGTTATTGGTGGAGGAGCCGGTGCGCGGCTCCGCCGAGCCGGAACTGGCGGGCAAGATCACGGAGGAGGCGGCCTCGCAGTACGCCATCAACCTCTCCGATCTGCCGCGCGTGTTGAAGATTCCCACCATCTGGGTGGCGATCCTGCAAGGCCTGGCGGGGACGATGCCCTGGGTTGTCATGGGCCTCTACTTCATCACGTGGATGGTCAACGTGCGTGGGATGACGGAGGCCATCGCTTTTGATCATCCGGGGGGCAGCGCGACGCTGGCCTTCGCCGGGATCGTCATCGGTACGGCGTGCAGCAACATTATCGGCGGCGTGCTGGGTGATTGGGCCGAGGCGCGAAGTCCCAAATACGGGCGCACGGTTGTGGGGCAGGTCTCCGTCTTCAGCGGTATTCCGCTCACGTACGTTATGCTCACGCAGACGGCCGAGTGGCCCTTCTGGGCGTTCTTCCTGTTCTGCTTCTCCACGGCGCTGCTGATCAGCTGGCCTGGCAAGGGCGCCAAGGAGCCGATGATGCAGGGCGCGGTGCCGCCAGAACTGCGCGGGACGGCCTTCGCCATGACGACGTTTGTGGAGAGCGGCTTCGCGGCGATCTCGGCCTACATCGCCGGGAGTCTGGCCGACAGCATCGGCTTCACCGAGGCGCTGCTGTGGACGATACCCTTCCCGTGGCTGATCTGCGGGTTGCTCTTCTCGCTCTTCTACTGGGCCTATCCCCGCGATGCGGCGCGCTTGCGGGCCATGATGGCTGAGCGGGCGGCTACGCTTTCCTGAGGCGCCATGCTGCGTGTGTAGTTGAGGCGTCGGCGGCTCTGGAAGACGTAGGAGAAGATCTCCCGCTCTCTCAGGAGGTCAGCCAGCGTGGTCTTCTGGAGTTCCTTGACCGGCATCATTTCCCGCCGGCCCGAGGCGCGCTTGGGTCGCTCGAAGGGCGCAATCTGGTTGAGGCGCACGTGCCAGCCTGTCTGTGCACAGACAAAGCGCAGCAGCCGGTAAACGTAGGTGCGGACGCTCTCCCGTTCGCCGGGCTGACATTGGTAGCCAGAAAGTTGTAGATGCCGGGACGTCACCTGACCGTTGCCCCGGCGGAATCCCGCCTTGCGCATGACCTGCGTCTGGAACTCGGCCATGCGCTGTTCAA
>CAYVKR010000021.1:21010-22080 GCA_964452025.1 uncultured Anaerolineales bacterium | reverse complement strand
CGCCCTTTCCGGCTCCGCATCCTGCACGTCAACGATCTGCACGGCTGCGTCGTCCGCCACACAGCCCACGGCGAGCTGCCGGTTCTCTCGCGCATGGTCGCGCGTTTACGGGCGCTGCGCGGTCAGCATCGAGACGATGCCGATAGCGCTGTCTTGGCGCTTCTGGGCGGCGATAACTTCGTGGGCCATCTTCTGGAAGACGTGCCCGACGCCGGCTATCAGATCCTCTCCGAGGCTGGGTTTGATGCGGGCGTGTTGGGCAATCACGACTTCGACCGGGGGAAAGCGGTGCTTGCCCAGGGCTTGTGTCAGGGGGCGCGCTTCCCTGTGCTTTCGGCGAATCTGAGTGTCGAGCCTGCGCTGATGGCGTGCTGTTATCCGGCGGCTATGTTTATGCTCAACGGGTTGCGGATTGGCCTGGTGGGTCTGACGACGCGGGCCGCGATCAAAGGTTGTGCCGGCGTTCATCTGGGCGATCCAGTGGAAGCTACACGCAATCTCCTGCCCGCTCTGCGCCCGCTGTGCGACGTGCTCATTGTGCTGAGCCATCTAGGGCACAGCATCGCCACCCGCCCGGACATCATCCGCGACGCGGGCGACGTAGAACTGGCGCAGCGTCTGCCCAGGGGCAGCGTCGATCTGATCGTCGGCGGGCACTCGCACCAGGCGCTGAACGAGAAAGGACTCAGGGTGAGCAACGTCGTGAACGGTATCCCCATTGTCCAAGCGGGCGCGCACGGACGTCTTGTCGGCGAGGTGGACGTCACCGTGCGGGGCGAGAACGTGGCGGTCACCGACGCAGGGCTCGCGTGGACGGCTGATCTGTCGGTGGACGAGGCGTTTGAACGTGAGCAGGTCCGTCCGTTGATGGCCCGGTTGCGCGAGCGGGCGGAGCGCAGCTTGGGCCAGGTGGCCGATCACCCCGACCTGAGCGCCGAGGCCGTGCGCAATCGCATCGCTGTCGGGGAGTCGGCGCTGATGAACTTCGTCACCGATGTGCTGGTTGCGCGGTGCCGGGCTGCCGGGCTTGACGTCGAGTTCGCCATGCTGGACAGCAGCTGCGTCCATGC
>CAYVKR010000021.1:743-20910 GCA_964452025.1 uncultured Anaerolineales bacterium | reverse complement strand
CGTCGACAGGCGCAGGCCTGGGAAGAACGCGCCACTGAGCAAGAGCGCCTCGACCTCTTTCGCCTAGAAGATTTGCCTCATCACAGCACGGATCTGGTCTTGTGCGACGAGATCATGGCGACCGTCGAGGCGCACGGCGGCGTGACCGAGGAAGGCGGCGCCAGGCGCGACGGGCGTCTGAGTATCGATTGATCATGCCTGTCGCGCAGCGACAGGTTAGGTCTCATACCTCGCGGCTTGCCGCGAAGATGGGCCCAGGGCTTGCCCTGGGGTGCATACCAATGATCATCAGCAACGGAAAAGTCATCTTATTTCTATCAACAAGGAGATTCTACTAATGTCAACCCTACGCAGGATTCACCGTATTTTACGTCCCGATGGACGCGCGCTGATCGTCGCCATGGACCACGGATTGCTCGATGGGCCGTGCAAAGGCCTGGAGCAACCCGGTGAAACCATCGCCAAGATCGTCGCCGGTGGCGCTGACGCCGTCCTGACGTCGGTCGGCGTCGCGGAGCGGTTCGCCAAGCAGCTGGCCCCCGTTGGCCTCATTCTACGCATCGACGGGAGCGGCACCAGCCTCGGGCCGGGCGGTGGCCCCAATGAGCTGCTCTTCAGCGTCGAAGGCGCGCTCCGCCTGGGCGCTGACGCCGTCGCGGTCAATGCGTTCCCCGGCGCTGCGGAGGAAAACGCCAGCCTGAAGAACCTGGCGGCGGCCGTTGAGGCGGCGCATCCCTGGGGCCTTGCCGTGCTCGGCGAGATGGTTCCGGGCGGCTTCGACAGCGATGCCAGCTGGCGGACGCTGGAGAACATCGCGCTCTCGACGCGCATTGGGGCCGAGATGGGCGCCGACTTCATCAAGACACCCTACGCACCCGGCTTCGAGCGCGTCATCGAGACCACTTATGTGCCCGTGGTGATCCTGGGCGGCGCCAAGCGGGGCAACGAGCGGGCCATGCTTGCCGACATCAAGGCCGCCATCGACGCGGGGGGCGCGGGCGTCGCCATCGGTCGCAACATCTTCCAGTCCGCCGATCCGCAGGCGATGACCGCCGCCGTCGCTGCCATCCTGCACGAATCGGCCTCGGTCGATGACGCCATGGCTATTCTGGAGGCTGGCTCCGCGTGCTCATAGCAGATTTTGCGTTACAATAGGGAGTTGGTACAGCAGGCCATGTCACCGTAACCCGCGCATATTCAGGAGGAGATGAGACGTGATGAGCTTTGTGGATGAGCGTAGACTCTTGGTGAAGATATCTCGCCTCTATTACGAGCAGGATATGACACAGACCGAGATCGGCAAACGGCTGCGAATCTCCCGCCAGAAGGTGCAGCGTATGCTACAGCGCGCGCGGGACGAGGAAGTCGTGCGCACCTGGATTCAGCCGATCACGGGGATTCACGCTGATCTGGAGGGGCAGCTTGCCGAGCGCTTTGGATTGCGAGAGGCGCTGATTGTGGAGACCGTCGCCTACGACGATCAGCGCGTTGTCTCCCAGGAGCTGGGGTCAGGAGCCGCCGAATATCTCGCGCGGGTCATCGAACCGGGAGACAAAATCGTCATCAGTAACTGGAGCCGGGCCATCGCCGGGATGGTCGACGCGCTTAGGTTTTCCTCTCTCAAGAACTGTGAAGACGTCACGGTCATCCAGGGGTTGAGCGAACTCATCTATTCTATCACGGCCTCTAGCCCCTCGGATCTGACCCGGGGGCTGGCAAAGGCGCTCTGCGGACGTGCGCTGCTGATCCCGGCGCCTGGTGTGGCGTCCAGTTCCATGGCCCACGACGTTTTCTGTTCCGATCCCCTCGTGGCGCACGTCCTGGATCAAGCCCGCTCCGCTGATATGGCCTTCATGGGCATTGGTGCCGTCGCGCCGGAGCCCGCGCCGCCTTGGGGCGATATCGTCTCCGACAGCTGGCTGCCCGATTTGCGTGAGCGAGGCGCGGTCGGCGAGATCAATCTGCGCTACTACGATGCGGAGGGGCAGCCGGTGAACTCGGATTTAGATGAGAGGCTCGTCGGCGTCACCCTTGATGAAATCGCCGAGATACCGTTGACAGTCTGTGTCGCCGGAGGCACCGGAAAACTGGAGGCCATCCGAGGAGCGTTGAACGGTGGATTGACGGACGTCATCGTCACCGACCACATTACCGCCCAGGAGCTGTCAAAGTAGGGCTGAAGATTACCTAATGTTTCGGGGGTCTCTGGGATTTCGCCGGGTGGCCCAAAAACGATCTTAAATTTTCACCACGGATGGCACGGATTTTCACTGACTTTTCATCTTCTGTGTGAATCTGTGAAATCCGTGGTTAAGTTCTCAGTCTGATCATGCGAAGCCCAAAAGAGCCAAAATTACTTAATGTTTCGGGAGTTCGAAGCGGGTCCGCTGAAAAACCACCCTCTGCGCTGAGCCACCTTTCATTGAGTCTACCAAACACGGGAACTAAATCCGCCTCAAAGCCGTCTATAGGACGTAGCACAACCAACAAACTTAATGAGGAGGAAAAGAGATGAAAATCAGGTGGTTCGTTATGATGGTTTTGATATTTGCCATCGCGTTGGTGGGCTGTGGTGTGATAGATGAGCCAGACGATGTGGGTATGCCCAATCCCGCCTCGGTCTACTGCGAGGAGCAGGGCGGCACGCTGGAGATTCGTGAGGACGAGAGCGGCGGGCAATACGGCGTCTGCGTCTTCGAGGACGGCAGCGAGTGTGAGGAATGGGCTTTCTATCGGGGTGACTGTGAGCCGGGCCTCGGTCAGCTTCCGCCCAGAGGGGACGCAGATCAGGCGACAGATGTCTACGTCGAGGGTCTGACCCTGAACGTCATGGAATCGTTTCCCGTCCAGGTCAGCGCGAAGGTAGATGGCAATCTGGCGGATGGGTGCGTAGTCCTGGACGAGATCAAGGTTTCTCGTGGTGAGGAGACGTTCGAGCTCAAATTCGAGACGCATCGGGAAGGGGACGCCTGCACGCAAGCCCTGGTGCCCTTCGAAGAGACGGTGAGTCTGGATGTCGAGGAGCTGCCGGCAGGCACGTACACGGTCGTCGCCGGGGACGTCAGCGAGACCTTCACCCTGGACGTTGATAACACGCTTGACACAGATAACGACTAATTCGATCTGAAAATCAATTTCCAAAAGCCTCGCGCGCGCGAGGCTTTTGGCGTGCTTCATGGTACACTGGTGATCAAGAACTACGCACGCAGCGGCCTGAGGAGGCAGCCTATGAATAGTGATCAGCTCACCGAGTTTCTGAGGACGCGCATGTCCCACCGCAAGTTTCGCCCCGATCCCATCTCTGAAACGATCATCAAACGCCTGATCGACTGCGCCCGGCACGCGCCCTCAGGCCACAATCTCCAACCCTGGCGCTTTGTGGCCATCACTGACCGAGATCTGATCCGAGCCATGGGCGAGGCTGTGGATGCGCAGTACAGTCAAGCCATCGCCGACGTGCCCGAGGACGTCAAGCGAAAGTATGAAGGCTATCGATTCTACGTCACGCATTTTAAGGAAGCGCCATTGCTCTTCGTTGTCTTGTCGACCAAGAGCATCTACATCACCACGGAGCTCACCACGAAATACGGCATTGCGTTGCCGCCGGTGGCTCACTTGGATATGGATCTTCTGGGCGTCGGCGCGGTGGTGCAGAACCTGCTCCTTGCTGCGCATGCGGAGGGGCTGGGCGCCTGCTGGATGACCGATCCCATCACCTACGCACAGCGGCAGATCGAAGCGCTGGTGCCGGTGCCGGAAGGATACCACGCCGTCAGCCTTGTTCCCATGGGTAAGCCGACCAAAGCGCGCCAGGGACCACCCAAGAAGGGCGTCGAGGAGCTGCTGACCGTCAGGGCATAACCTGAGCCTGCATCATCCCCAGGTCAGCAGCACGATCCCGCCGATGGTAAGCGCCATCCCCACGGCAGTCTTGGGCGTCAGCGATTCGGTGCCGAAGAGCAGGCCCATCAGTGCGCCGAAGAGCGGTGACGTGAAGGCGATAGGCATCACCTGGCCCAGGGGGGCGCCCTTGATAGCCGCGTAGAAACAGAGCATCCCGACGGCGCCCGCGACCACGCCGCCGCCGATGACCATCATCAGCAGCGCCTTGGGCGGCGCCTGCGCCAGCGTCTTCCATTCCGAATAACTGACCAGGCTCAGAATAACCAGCGCGGTCGCCGTGCGGACAGTGATCCCCATCTGCGGCGAGAGATTGCCCAGGTGCAGCCCTTTTTTCTCAAAAAAGCCACCGATGCCCCAGGCCATCGCAGTGAACAACGCCAACAACTGCGGGTGAAGTTTCATGTGCTGCTCCTTTTTTGTAGTTGTTTGGCTGGAATGTGAGATGATCAGAACTTGAAAATCCTCGGTAGGACATTATACTGAAACCCGTTAGAATGAAAATCGGTGGGTTGGAATTTGTTTTATGCTGGTTTGATTTCTATATCTGACGATGCTATACTTAACGTAATCATAATGAGCCTGGCTAAAATCTAAAATGAGTTGGGCCAGACGCGAAAACCAGTGAAATTCAGAGGGTTTGATAGGTCAATCCAACACGTTTTAGCCACACTCAATCATAATTTGGTCACGAGGTAGCAATGGCAAAACGTTCTGTTCATTTCCTGCCCAAAGAGCAGGTGCAGCAGATGGAGACCTTGGCTGAACGCGCCAGGCTAAGCCTTGCCCGCTTCGCAAGGATCGATGTGGCATACGATGCTATCGGCCTCCAGCTTCTTGACGAGTGGATTGATCGGCACATCAGGCAGTTTCCCACCCCCGATAAGCGCATCATGACGATCTGGGGAGCGTTCCTGGGCGAAGTATTCCGTGGGCGTTTCAATGGCGATTGGGCGGTGGAGAAAGCTCGGCTTGGAAGACAGACCCGCCTGGGCATTCTTTGTCCTCAAGACAACGGCGGCGGGCTGATTTTCGTTCCAGTTATGGAGCAAGTCCACCAGCGGGTGAAAAACGGGATGCAAGATTCCCTGGCCCTTTATTACGCCAACAAAGGTATCGAGATCAAGAGCAGGTGAGACGGGCCATTTGTTGATATGTGCATGCATTGGTTTTAGAAGCCTCGCATTTATTGCGGGGCTTTTGGTTATTTCAGGCAGCTCCGGCACAGTCGAGGTGGTCTGTCTGGCGGGCGCGTTTTACGGGCAGTCTTCTAAGTCAAGATTTCAGTTTTGGTGATTATTCACATCTCACCGCAGAGCCCGCGGAGATCGCAGAGATAGAAAACCGAGATTTTCTCTGTACGTGCAGCGCTCTGTAGTGAGAAGATGATGGGTTCGGTGACTGGAACCAGACTTATGGGTAATCACTAATTCGGTTATAATGGTGTCTGGATGGTGGTCAACATTTCCTAATCTGAAACGAGGGGGTAAGATGAGCTTGCGGGACGAGATTTACGAGCAGCCGGACGTCTTGCGCCGACTGATCGACGAGCGGTGGGGACAGATCCAGGAGGTGGCCTCGGTCATCAAGCAGCGCAGGCTTGCGTACGCTTTTCTGGCGGCGCGGGGCACCTCCGATCACGCGGGGCTGTACGCGAAGTATCTCTGGGGCGCGACCAATCACCTGCCGGTGGCGATGGCGACGCCCTCGCTCTTCAGCCTTTACGGGTTGCCGCCGCATTTGGACTCGGCGTTGGTCATGGGGATTTCGCAATCTGGTCAATCGCCGGATATCGTCAGCGTCGTGAGAGAAGGACGGGAACAGGGTGCGTTGACCCTGGCGGTCACCAACACATCCGATTCGCCTCTCGCGGAGTCTGCGGAGCTGGTGGTCGACATCGGCGCTGGCGCGGAGAATGCTGTCGCCGCGACCAAGACCTATACGGCCCAGCTGGCTGCGATTGCGCTGCTCTCCGTGGCGCTGCGGGGCGATACGGAGCAGCTGGCTGCGCTTCGTCGACTTCCGGATTGGGTTTCGCAGGCGCTCACCCTCGAATCCGAGATCGCGCGGGTGGCCCAGCGCTATCGTTACATGGACCAATGTGTGGTACTGGGACGTGGATTTAACTATGCCACGGCCTTCGAATGGGCGTTGAAGATGAAGGAGCTGACGTACACCGTCGCCGACCCCTATTCCTCGGCGGATTTCCGACATGGTCCCATCGCTATGGTCGCGCAGGGATTCCCGGTCTTCGCCGTGGTGCCCAGCGGCGCCGTCTTTGACGATTTGCTGGTTCTGCTCAAGCGCCTGAAAGACAAGCATCAGGTGGAACTCTTCGTCATCTCTGATCAGCAGGCGGCGCTAGATCTGGCGGATACGGCGATTCCGTTGCCTGAAGACGTCCCGGAATGGCTCTCGCCCATGGTGAGCATCGTGCCCGCGCAACTCTTCTGCTATCATCTGACCCGCGCCAAGGGCTTCGATACCGAGGAGCCGCGTAGCCTGAGCAAAGTGACGAAGACGCAGTGAAACTCGACCTTTTGGGAAGATCAGAACGATCCCCTGAACGCAGCCTCTGGCTGTTGTAGTGCCATCTCACTCAACCGAACACGCCGCTATCTTCCCGGAAGGTGTGAGCTCGCGATTTCTATTGCGGGGAATGCTTTAGGAGAAATCCGATGTCTCCGAGACATCGGATTTCTTTTTAGCCGAGGTAGATCTTCAGCCGCGTGCAGCGCCGGGGCGCGTCGGCGAGCTCCAGCGCCTTGAGCACCTCGTCGGGGCGACCGGTGGCGCCCGGCAGCGCCGTCAGGTCCATGCGCAGCGCCGCGTCCCAGCCGTCGGGCGGATCGGTGAGCGCGATCTTCTTCACCAGCGGGCGCAGATCGTACAGCTTGTTCCGCCGTCGACCGCGCTTGGGCCGCATGAGTGTCTCCGCCGCCAGCAATGCCTCGACGCGCTCGCGGACGACCGTCGAGTCGACGTCACGTAGCAACGTCTGGTACGTCGTGGCGACGACCTGCTGTTGCAGCGCTGGCTCGTCCTCGGGGACCGGCTGTACGTCCTTCACCGTCAGATCCTGCGGGGTCTGACCCTGCAGCACCGCCTCGATCTGCTTGGACGTCCGTGCCTCGTCGAGCCAGACGTCGATCCACTCCGCTTCGCCGCCACAGCCCGTGGGCAGCGGGCGCGCGAATTGCAGCTTGGGGCGCGGGTTGTAGCCCTGGCTGTACTTGACCGGCACGTGCGCCCGCCGCAGCGTCCGCTCCCAGATGGTGCCCAGGTTGAGCACGGAGACGTAGGCCAGCGTGCGCGCCGTGGCAAAGGTGACCCGGTGGCGGCGCGCTGGCAGCTCGTTCAAGGGCATGGTGGTGTTCACGTCGGACATTGCCACGTCTCCTTGCACAGGGTGGGATAGTTTTGCAGGATGCCGCAGCCGTGACAGCCCTGGCGGCAGTCACTGAGATATTCGCCCGCCAGGCTGCGCTGGTAATCGCGCCAGAAGAAACGCTTTTCCACGCCGCTGTGCAGGTGATCCCAGGGCAGCGTCTCATCCTGCGTCCGCCGGCGGTAGAGATAGAACTGCGGATCGACGTCGTGCTCCTTGAGGGCCTGCTGCCAGGCGTCGAAGTCCCGCCAGTCCTGCCAAGCGTCGAAGTGGGCGCCCAACGCCCAGGCGTGTGCGACGACGTCGTTGAGCCGCCGGTCGCCGCGCGTCAGCAGCGCTTCTAGCTGCGTCTCGATGTAGTCGTTCCACGAGAGACGGAATCCGCGTCCCCGGATGGAGCGGCGGAGCAGTTCTTGTCGCCGCCGTATAGTCGCCTCGTCGGCCAGCGGTTCCCACTGGAAGACGGTCTGGGGCTTGGGAACGAAGGTGCTGACGCTGACGTGCACCTCGGTCTTGCGACCGCCCACGCGTCGTCCGATGCTCCGCACTTGGTTTGCGAGATCAGCGATGGCGGCCACGTCCTCATCGGTCTCATCGGGCAGGCCGATCATAAAGTAGAGTTTGAGCGTACGCCAGCCGCGCTCGAAGACGTCCTCGGCGACGGTCAGCAGTTGCTCGTCGGTGATGTCCTTGTTAATGCGGCGGCGCAGTCGCTCCGAGCCGGCCTCTGGCGCGAAGGTAAAGCCCGATTTGCGGCTGCCGGTCAGGCCGTCGGCCAGATCCACGGAAAAAGCATCAATGCGCAGGCTGGGCAGCGAGAAACCCAACTGCCGGTCGGCGAAGCGCGTCTGTAGCGTCTGCAGCACCGTCTCGATTTCTGAGTGATCCGCTGAAGAGAGCGAGAGGAAGGCGATCTCTTCGTAGCCTGTAGCCTCGACGATCTTCTCGACGTCGCGGATGATCTCTTCGGCGGGTCGCTCGCGCACCGGGCGCGTGATGGCGCCCGCCTGACAGAAGCGACAGCCCCGCGTGCAGCCCCGCTGGATCTCGACGACGCCCCGGTCGTGCACCACGTCGATGTTGGGCACCAGCTGGTTCACGGGGGTGGGGGGCAGCCGATCTGCGATGCGCTTGTGGACCTGTGGCGGCGCTTCTGGCACCGTTGGCTCGACGCGCGCGATGGCGCCGTTGGGCGCGTAGGTCACGTCGTAGAAGCGCGGTATGTACAGCCCGTCAAGGGTCGCCAGCCGCCGCAACTGCGCTTCGCGGTCCAGGGGGCGGCTCTCGCGCAGGCGCTCGACGATCTCGACGATGATCTCCTCTGCGTCCCCAATCACGAAGGCGTCGAAGAAATCGGTGATGGGCTCCGGGTTGAAGGCGCCGTGCCCGCCGCCGATGACCAACGGGTGGTGTACGTCGCGCTCTTTCGCGCGCACGGGCAGACCGGCGAGATCCATCAGCTCCAGCGCGTTGGTGTAGAGCTGCTCGTAGGCGGTGCTGATGGCAAGCAGATCAAAGGCGGCGACGGGGCGATAGCTCTCCAGCGCGTAGAGCGGGATCTCTTCGGTCTCCATCTCCGCGATCATGTCCGGCGCGGGGAGATAGGCGCGCTCGGCCAGCACCCCGGGCTGACGATTGAGAATATCGTAGAGAATCGCCAGTGCGAAGTTCGACATGCCCAGATCGTAGACGTCGGGGAAGGCCAGGCAGACGTGGACGTCCGTTGCGTCCCATGGTTTGTGAACAACGTTAACCTCGCCGCCGACGTAACGTCCAGGTCGGCGCACGCGATGCAAGACAGACTCGATTTGTTCCCAAGGTATCGGTTTCATAGCAGCCATTGATTCTACCTCAGTTGAGGTTGGTTTCAAGCGCCCTTAGCTGCAAGAAAGCCGGTCTCTTCCAGAAACCGGCTTTTGCGCGGGTGGTCGCTTCTTTTTCGCTATCCGCTGTCTTCATCCCTGACGACGCGTAGCCAGACTTTCCGATGGCGTGGCCCGTCGAAATCGGCGAAGAAGATGCCCTGCCAGCGGCCCATCTTCAGGCGGCCCTGGCGGATGAAGATGAAGTGTTCCGTGCCGACCAGGACGGATTTGATGTGCGCCGGCGAATTACCCTCGCCGTGACGGTAGGAGAGGCCCTGGGGCACCATGCGATCCAGCAGCATGGCGAGGTCTTTTTCGACCGACGGGTCCCAGTTCTCATTGAGCACGATGCCAGCGGTGGTGTGCGGGCAATAGAGGAAGCAGATGCCTTCCTGTACGTCAGTTTCGCTTATCGCCGATTGCACTTGCTCCGTGATATCTAGGAAATCTACCTTGTTACGGGATTGAACCTCAATCTGCACGAACATAATTGTACCTCAATGAAAAATCAGAAATGACCAATGACAACGTGACAGAGCATCCAGCATCTAGTATTCAGCCTTACATCAGGAAATCCCGCAGTTTGCGGCTGCGACCGGGATGGCGCAGTTTGCGCAGGGCCTTGGACTCGATCTGGCGGATGCGCTCGCGGGTGACGTTGAAGGCTTGCCCGACCTCTTCCAGCGTGTGAGGCTGTCCATCGGTGAGGCCGAAGCGCATCTCCAGCACGGCGCGCTCCCGCTCGTTCAACTCGTCCAGCGTGTTCTGCAGTTGCTCGCTCAACATCTGGGTTGAGGTGGCGTCCATGGGGCCGGGAAGGTTCTCGTCTTCGATGAAGTCCGCGAGCTCGCTGTCGTCCTCGTTGCCTACCGGTGTCTCCAGCGACATCGGCTCCTGCGAGATGCTGATGATCCGCCGCACTTTGTTGGTCGCACGGCGCATCTTCCGCTCCAGTTGCGGCGAGAGTGGGCGCTCGTTAACCCGCGCCTCGCGGATGCGGTTGACCTCTTCCGGCGCCATAATGTCCATCTCCAGCGCCAGCTCGTCCAGCGTCGGCTCGCGCCCCAATTTCTGGGTCAGGCTGCGCTGCGTCCGCATCAGCCGGTTGATGGTCTCGACCATGTGCACGGGGATGCGGATGGTTCGCGCCTGGTCGGCGATGGCGCGGCTGGTGGCCTGTCGAATCCACCAGGTGGCGTAGGTGGAGAACTTGTAGCCCTTGGTAAAGTCGAATTTCTCGACGGCGCGGAGCAGCCCGATGTTGCCCTCTTGGATCAGATCGAGGAAGGAGACGCCGCGTCCGATGTAGCGTTTTGCGATGCTAACGACGAGGCGCAGATTGGCGCGCACCAGGAGCTGCTGCGCTTCCGCCGCGATGACCTCGACCTTGTTCCACCAGTCCATGATGACCTTGGGGTTGTCCATCCGCCCGGCCATTTCCTCGTTGGTAGGCCACTCTCCGTCCTCATTTAGCCGTTGTTTGATGTGCCGAACGTACATGGGCGGCAGTAGATAGAGCAGCATAATCATATCCAGGATCTTCAGGATTACAGGGCGCCAGTTGGGGTTGTTCCCCCAACGATTTGGACCCATGTAGGAGTAGAGAGTGGAGGGGGTATCAGTGATTAGCACCTCTTGCTGCCGTAACGTTTCTTTAAGAATATCGACGGCTTCCGGTGGGGCGACTTCGTGCTCCGCTGCGGCCTCTTGGCTTGTTTTCCACGCCTCGCGGCTTTCCTCGTAGATGTGAAGGGCGTTGCGTGTCACCGCGTCTTCCTCGTCGGCCATCTGTACCGTGCGCCGGATCTCCTCCAGGTGCGCGGTCGCTTCGCGGACCATCGCCAGCCAGACTTCCTGCGCTGGCGTCAAGAGATCGACACGCCCGATCTCCCGCAGATACATGCGCACCGGATCGTTGACCAGGGCGGCGACGTTGAACGTGGGCTGATCCTCCTCTTCGTCTTCGCTCTCATCATCGTCCCACATTTCTGACTGCTCTTCAAGCAGCGTGTCCCAGTCCTCGTTTTCCAGCGTGTCCTCGTCCAGCTCAAGCTCTTCGTCACTTTCAGATTTATTTGTCAGTTTTTTTTCTATGGTCATTAAGTCTTCTTCCCAATTGTCATCATGATCATCCTCTTCCCATTCTTTGTCCCAATCTTCCTCTTCTTCCCATGTCGGGTCGATCTGCACGTCTTGGTATTCATCCATATCTGCGTGGGAGTTTTCCGCCTCTTTCCGTCCCATGCTACTTTCTCCTGATCTCCACCTGTCTGGGATTCAGCGCCATCTGGATTCGGCGCAGATCTTGGTGAAGCCGATTTAGGACTTGACCGTATTTTCTGTCCGCTTGGCGGCCCTCGGTCTGATCTTCGAACAACAGCCGTTGAATCTGGCGATGTTTTTCACGTAGACGCTGTTCTCGAATCATCAGCACGGTCCGTACCACGTCCCGTTTCCACTCTTCCAGTTCTTTCTCCGCCAGTGGCGTGTTCCGCCACTGGTTGACCGTTTCCAACTGCGAGGGTAGGAGCAGCTCGTCCAGGCTCAGGGTTGGATTGGCCAACACGTCAAGCCAGGCGTCCCAGATGAAGCGATAGTCCGAACTAAAGTCCTCATCCCGAATTGGAGCGAACCCCAGCTCGACCAGGTTGATGTCGACGTGGGTCTCCAGGCCGGGATGATGTAGCAGAATATTCAGCGCATGTCCTTCCAGGTCGGCGGGGAGCGCCGAGCGATCGCTGGCTGCTACGGCGGCCCGACGGTGGACGCGCCGGACGCGCTCGTGGGCGCGCAGGCGATCCAGCAGCGTCCGCGGATGGATGCCCAGCTCTGAAGCGATTTCCTGCGCGTAGGCCTCCCGCTCGATGCCGCTGGAGATGTCGCGCAGCAGTGGGAGCATGGTGTCGACGATGCGCGCCTTGCCCTTGGGTTCGTTGGGATTCTCCTGCTCCAGCAACTGCTGGAAGTAGAAACGCACCACCGGTTGCGCCGACGCCAGCAGCTGTTCCCACGCCTGTTTGTCCTCGAGGATCAACTCATCGGGATCGACACCTTCGGGTAGCAGGACAACGCGGATGTCGGCGTCCAGCTGCCCCTCGTAGCCGACGAGACCGCGCGCGTCGAAGACGGCGCGCCACTGCCGGTCCAACGTCTGCCGGGCCGTCTCCAGGCCCCGCAGCGTCGCGTTGACGCCGGCAGCGTCCGGGTCCAGCGCCAGGATGAAGTTGTGGGTGAGGCGCTGGAGCAGTTTGAGGTGCATCTCCGTCAGCGCGGTGCCCATGGGTGCGACGACGTTCTTGTATCCCTCCTGATAGGGGATCATCACGTCCATATAGCCCTCGACGATGATGGCGGCGTCGGCGTCGCGAATGGGGCGCGCAGCCAGATCTAGCCCGTAGAGCACTTTGCTCTTGTCAAAGAGCGGCGTCTGTGGAGAGTTCATGTATTTGGGCGCGTCGTCGGGGTGCAGCACCCGGCCTCCGAAGGCGATGACCCGCTCACGCCGGTCGCGGATGGGGATCATCACCCGGTCGCGGAAGCGGTCGTAGGTGCCGCCGTCCTCTTTTTTGACCAGCAAGCCCGCCTTTACGAGATCTTCAACGGTGAAGCCTTTTCCCAGCAGATGGGTGCGCAGTGCATCCCAGGAGCGCTGGCTGTAGCCCAGTCGGAAGCGCCTTACAGTCTCGCCGGTGAAGCCCCGTTTCCGCAGATAGGCGCGGGCGCCTTTGGCCTGGGGCGCGCTGCGCAGCAGCGTGTGATAATAGTCGGCGGCGGCCTCCAGGGCGTCGAGGAGGCGATCCTTTTCCTTCGCCGCTTCGACTTGGGCTGGCGTCTGTTTCCGAACTTCGACGCCGGCCTGGCGGCCCAACTCTTCTAGAGCTGTGCGAAAATCCCAGCCCTCATATTCCATCACAAAGCTGAAAACGTCCCCGCCTCTCCCGCACCCAAAGCAGTGCCAGTTCTGGCTATCGGGAAATACGACAAAGGAAGGCGTCTTCTCGTTGTGGAAGGGACAGAGGGCCTTGTAATTGTGCCCTGCCTTCTGGAGCTGAATATGACGGCTGACGACGTCCGCCAGGTCGAGCCGTTCTTTGATCTCGTCGACAACACTCATGCGAAGGCTATTGTACTCCGATTGTAGGTGTGTACAAATACAACCGTGCCGATGATTCCATTACCGGTCGGACGGTCACAGTTCGGGGCGTCACCGTACCTCAATCTGCCAATCGATGACCTGCACGGCGAGATATTCATCTTCAATCCAGTGGACGGCGCGCTCCAACACCGAGTAGACGTGGCCCGTATCGTTGGAAACCACGGCCAGGCCGATGCGCGAGGATTGCCAGACGTCCTGCTTGTCCACCTCGGCGACGGCCAATTTGAACTCGCGCTGCAGCTTATTCAGAAGGGGCTTGAGCCAGCGGCGCTTCTCTTTGAGCGACGCCACGCCCGGTAGATACAGGTCAATGGTACACGCGCCAATGATCATAACAGTCCTTTGATCTAGGTCTATGAACGGAGCTGATGCAGGGTTGGGTATCTGATAGACAGCTATTGTACTCCAGTTCGGCAAGATGCAAATTGGCCGTCTGGTAGGGGGTATATGTTGTTGTGGTTGGGTTGCAACCCAACCACAACAACATATAGTATCCTTTTCTCTGCCACGCTTGAAGAAGAGATGCTGCAGGGACTTAGGTGGCTGGAGTCGCTCTTCGGCTTAATCCGGAGGGCGACTCGCTTTTGAGAGGGTGCTTATTGATCAATTGGTTTGCGCGTTCTGAACTTTGGGCAGCGTAAAGAAGAACGTACTTCCTACACCTGGCTCGCTCTCCACCCCCACTTGACCGCCCAGCTTGTCCACAATTCTTCGGACGATGGAAAGCCCTAGACCATGTCCCTCGGCTTTGATCTGATGCAGGCGGGTGAAAGGCGTGAAGAGGCTCGCCTGCTCTTCCTGAGTCAGGCCCTCGCCATTGTCCCGCACCCAGAAGCGCACATGATCATCATCCTGTATCGTGGCGCCAAACTCCACGCGCGGTGGACGACCCCCGTACTTGAGGGCATTGCTCAGATAGTTTGTCCAGATCTCCTCTACCCAGGCGGCTTGACCGGCTGCCGTCGGCCAGCTCTCCGGCGTGATGATCGTCGCATCGTATTCGTTGATCATGTATTCCAGGCGCTGTTGGACGCGGGCAACGATGGAGGCCATGTCCAACGGCTTGGTCACGACCTCGCCTCTGCGAACGGCTGAGAGCAGCAGTAACTCCTGGATGATGTTATTCATGCGATCCGCCGTCGTGGAAATGGTCGTAAGTGCTTCTCGCCGGATATTGTCTGGCAGGCTCTCATATTCATCTCTTAGGAAATCGGCATAGCCGATGAGACCCTGGAGTGGATTCTTCAGGTCATGAGCAACCGTATGGGCAAAGGCGTTCAGTTCCTCATTGCGCGCTTCCAACTCCTCAGCATACTTGCGCAGTGCCTGCTGTGTCTCTTTCAGCTCGGTGATATCGGTGTAAATGGCGACTGCGCCAGCAAACTCCTCATCGATCAGGATAGGAGATCCGGCGACCAGGACATCGACGGGGGAGCCGTCTTTCCGGTGGCGGGTGACTTCCACTTGTGCCAGATATTTGCCTCCCATCACGCTCTGGGTTAGCTCTTGGGCTTGTTCCTGCGTGGTAGAGGCGGTGATGAGCGGGTCGAGATCCCGCCCAATGACCTCGTCACGGGTATAGCCAAATAGTTGTTCTGCCCCCGCATTCCACTCTACAACGTGATGCTGCGCATCTAGCGTGATCACAGCGTCTGGAGCGGCGGAGAGTACACCTTCAAGATAAAGTTGGCGTGTCCTGGATTGCTCGAGGAGCCGCGCGTTTTCCGCCGCCATGCCGATTTGACGCCCGATGGTGTTGAGCAGGATTTGGTCCGCGTTGGAAAGCGCATGCGGGCGGTTGCTGAAGAGACAGAGGGTTCCCAAAATGCGGCTCCGGTAAATGATGGGCACGCCAGCATACGCTCGCAGCCCTAATTGGATCAAGCGCTCTCCGTTTTCAGCGGTCTCTTGTTGCAGATCCTCGATGTTCAGCGGTTTCCCGGTCTGATAGACGATTCCACAGAGCGTGTCTTCGAACCCTTGGGTTTCCAGGGTATGAATAAGGGGAGCGGGCAGGCCAGTGTGGCTGAACAGCTTCAGAGCACCGTCTTCTTCTTGAGCTAGGGTGATCAGGCCGCCGGTGAAGCCGGAGATGGCGACGATTTTGCTCAGGGCGTCGTCCCAGAGGTGGCCCAGATCCATGGGGCCGGCCAGCGCGTGTGCCACGGCGTTGCGCGCTATCAGCTCCCGGTTCTGGCGCTGGAGCGCGCGTTCTGTCCGGACGCGCTCCGTCACGTCCCGGAAGATGCCACGCGTGGCTACGGGTTGATTGTTTTCAAAGCGGCAGTTGATGCTGCCCTCGACGATGATCTCCTCTCCGTCCTTGGTCAGGAATCTCGTTTGCACACGTTCAGAGCATTCCTCCTCGGTCAGCTGTTGGAGTATGGCCTCACAATGAGCCTGGCTATCGGGGTGGATCACATCAAAGATGGAGAGCTCCTTAATTTCTTCTTCCTGATACCCTAAGGTCTCTCGCCAGGCTCGGTTGACGTACAGAATCTCGCCGTTGGGCGCGACACTCTGTACCAGATCGTTGGCGTGATCCAGTAGATCGCTGTAGCGTCTCTCGTTTTTCTTCGCAGTTTGGAGTGCGTCCTTTAGCGCCTCGGCTTGTCTCTCATCATGCTGGCGGAGGCGTTGAAGTGCGCTGAGCATTCGAATTCTGACCATGTGCATGATCAGCGAGAGCACGGTCGCTGAGATTAGCGCGATGCCGTAGTGTAGCGAGGCGGAGCGGTAATCGGTCGCCAGGGTGGGATGCACCAGCACCATAATCCCCCAGCTGATGAGCGTAATACTAATCGATAGGACAAGCCACGGTGTGGAGAGAAATAGCGCTCCGATACCGACGATCAGCAACAGGAGATTTGTCGTCTGCTTGATGTCCGTGGTCAGGGCGAGATGCAGCAGGCTGTTGATGAGGACCAGTCCGGCGATGCCCGCGCCGAGGGCGTGGCTCCACCGCGCCGGAAGGTCACGACGTTTTAGCAGGAAGGCCAGGCCAAACAGCATCACGCTGGTGAGAGCAGCAACCGGACTCATGATGACAGCCAGATCCGGGGACAGTACCAGCACGTGAAGGATGGCGAAAGCCAGGTAGAGGATGCCCAGTCCCCATGAGACGGGCGGGAGGTTCATCATGAGGCGCACACGCTGGTTGCGCCATATCCCAATATGCTCTTGCCATCTTCGTCTCATAGGTTTCTCCTCGGTCTGATGAGCAGCTATGACGCTGCTGAAAAAGGATTTCTCATTAGAGAAAAAACTCCACGCAACACGTAACGTGTCTCACGCAGCCTCTTCCCACACACGACGCTAGGTCTTGGCGGTAGCGAGCGCCTGGCTGACGGCAGTGGCTAACTGTTCCATGTTGAAGGGCTTAGAGAGGACGCTCACGAAGCCGGCGGCTAGCAGCGCGTCCATGTCGGCATCCATCACGTAGCCGGTGATGGCTAGCGCCGGCAGGGTGGGATGCTCTGCGCGCACGGTGTGCAGGAGTGCGTCGCCGCCGAGCTCGGGCATCACCACATCGGTGATCAGCAGATCGGTCTCCTCTTCGCTGATCACCTTCAGCGCCTCGCGTCCGTTGGTTGCCGTTAGCACCGTGTATCCAAGAGAGGTTAAGAACTCGGTCATGATCTCTCGCAGGTGTTCCGCATCCTCAACGACCAGGAGTGTCTCGCCGTCGCCTTCTGCCAGATCGCTTATGACATCTTCCTGGGCGTCTCGCCCTGGCTCGGAACGGCAGGGGAAGTAGAGCCGGAAGGTGCTTCCTTTCCCAGGCGCCGAGATCACATCGATATATCCGTGATGCTGTTTGACGATGCCGTGCACCTGGGCCAGTCCCAGCCCCGTGCCCTCGCCGGGCGCTTTGGTGGTGAAGAATGGCTCGAAGAGGTGGGCTTGGACGTCCTCGCTCATACCCTCGCCGGTATCCGTGACCGTCAGGCAGGCCCAGACGCCGGGGGGCATATCTACGACCGGCGGAGTATCCTCTGGCTCAAGCGTGATCCGTTGAATCCCAATCTGCAGCTCGCCGCCCTCTGGCATGGCGTCCCGTGCGTTAGCCACGAGATTGAGAAGGGCTTGCTGGATGCGTGTGGGATCGGCCTCGATGGTGCAGGATGTGGTGCCCAGATCCAACGTCATTTTCATGCTCTCAGGAATCGTGCGCCGGAAGATGCCCATGACCTCTTGCACGAAGGCCACCAGCTCCAACGGCCTGGTCTCAATCATGGCGCGACGGCTGAAATCGAGAATCTGTTTGACCAATTCTGCGGCCCGGTTGCTCTCTGTGACAATCGTCTCCAGTGCCGTTGCAACGTTGGGCGCCAGTTGCCTCTGCTGCTGGGCCAACTGCGCGTATAGGATGATGGAAGCCAGGATGTTGTTGAAATCATGGGCGATGCCGCCGGCCAATTGTCCGACCGCGGCCAACTGCTCCTGGTGCCGGAGTTGTGCTTCCATGACCTTGCGCTCGGTGACGTCCATGGCGACGCCGATGACGCCTTCGATCTCACCGGACGGTCCGATGTAAGGCGCGTAGGTAACTTCCAGGGCGACATTGCCCAAATCCGCCGTCGAGGTCACAGTTTCGCCTTTGAGCGCGCGTCTGATATCGTCCAATATATGTTCAGTCGGGATCTCTGGGAAGATCTCGTCTACCGTCTTATCCCATAGCTGATCAGTCGACCAGTCTGTATCTGGAAAGCTGCTGTAGAGGCCCTGTCCTTCTGCAAAAACGACGTGCCCTTCACGGTCCATGGCGAAGAGCACCAGCGGTGCGTTTTCGACGACGGTGCGCAACCGCTCCTCGCTCTCTCGCAGTGACCTCTTCAGTTGCCTCTGCTGGGTGATGTCTTGTCCGAACTCTACCAGCGCGATGACGTCGCCGTTATCATCGAAGACGGGATAGCCGCGTATAAACCACACGCGACCATCTGGCGTCTGCCATTCGGCCTGGTGCGGGGTCTTCGTCTCCCGCGCTCTCAGCACCGGGCAGTTCTCACACGGTTTATCGCGCTGGTTCCACACATGATAACATGTCAGACCGATGAGCTCCTCCACGGTTTTGTTAACCGACGCGGCTGCTGCCTGATTGGCCCAGATGATGTGCATATCCAGACCGTAGTAGGCGACCATCTCGGTGGTGGCGTTAAGAATCAGCTGCTTCTGGCGCTCGCTCTCGCGGAGCGCTTCTTCGTCGCGCTTGCGCGAGGTGATGTCCTCTATCGTACAGACCACGCCTCTGATCTCACCCGCATCATCGAACAGCGGCGCTGCGTTGATGCTGAGAAGGATCCGCCGGTCATCTGCCTTTGTGATGGCGTGACGCACGTCATACACAGGCTGCCCGGTATCCATCACCTGGCGGAAGGGTAGGTTTGCTTCGGGAAAGGGCTGGCCCTCTTCATCGGTGATCTGCCATTGAGGAGCGTTGTATGTGCGTTGCGTGATGGTATCCTTGGTAAGGCCGAGTGTTTTTTCTGCATGACGATTGGCAAAGGTGATCTCTCCCTTTGGGTTCAAGACCGTGATTCCCACCGGGCTGGTCTCTGTGATGAGGTTCAGCAGATCACGTTCGTGGCGCAGGTCATCCTCGGCTCGCTCGCGCTCTGCGGTCAATTCAATGTTGTGCAGGGCGAACGCCACGTCGTTGGCGACCTCGCGGAACAGGGCGTGTTCTTCCTCGTCATCGAGGAAGCGGGCCGGGATGGACGCAACCAGAACGCCGTAAACCCGTTCTTCATGCGCCAAGCGGATCGCCATGGCGCCGTGACTCGTGTGGGTCTCCGCCACCGGACAGTCAGTGCAGTTCGCTGCGGGATCAGGCGTGATGACCACGTCATCGTGGGCCAGCGCCAGGCGTGCGCAGCGGGGCAACGCGCCACGCTTCAACTGCGCGGCCAACGACGGCATTATCGCTTCCATCTCTGACGCCGCCGTCTGTATCAGCTCTCCAACATCATCGAATAGTGCGATCCAGGTGTTTTGATAGCCGCGCGTCTCCGTCAGGCACGCGCAGACGCTTTGTAACAGAGGCTCGCGTTCGGGCTGGCGTACGATCAGCTGGTTGACGTTGCGGATGGCGCGCAGCACGCGGTTGAGGTGCTCCCGCCGTTCGCGTAGATAGGCGCGTCGGTCGATGAGCCGGGCGCTGACCAGCGCGCCGGTCAGCAAGGTGAGCACGTAGAGGACTCGCATGAACATGGTGAACGGGGCGACATCGAGCGCGATCAGTTGCAGCCACGTCTCCTGCCGGGGGTTAAAGGCCAGGTATTCAACTGTCGCGGTGATAACAAGAAATGATAGAGTCATCAGCACGGCGATGGCATAGATGACGTTGGTATCGTGCTCACCGGAGCGTCTGGGCAGGTCAAGAAAGCGTCGCACGGGACCCAGGCTGAGCGCGACATACGCGGTCAACAGCAGGACGTAGGCTGTGATGGTATGTTTAATGGCCACCGTGCTGACCCAATTAAGCGTCACGTGGTCCCAGGTGAGAGCGGGGTTCCACGGAGGAGGATTCAGGGAGATCAACCAGCGAAAAACCGTGTAGAATCCCAGCTCACTGATAAGCCGGAACGGCAACTCGATGACAAACGCAGATCTCCACCAGGCAGGATGCTCTTGCACCCGGCGGCGGTCGGCCCACCAGCCGTGCCAGACAATCCAGAGGGTGAAAATCGGGACCGAGTAGAGGATGCCCCAGCCATCATCCTGCCAGAGCCACCACATGGTTTGACAGCCGCCCGCCAGCGCCGAGAGCAGCCCATAGCGCCAGCCCCAGGCCAGCGCAATGAGCAGAGGGAAGAACAGACCCAGCAAGATGCTGATTTTGAAGGTGGGGCTCTCAAA